>JBOGFC010000126.1:0-2382 GCA_050742155.1 Acidimicrobiia bacterium | reverse complement strand
CCCCATTGCTCCCGGGTGACCATGTCCGGGCTGGCCGGAGAGGCGTCGGCCCGCGCCCAGCGGGGACGGAGTCGGCGCAGCTCGCCCCCGCCTCCTGAGCGCACCACCTCGGCCCGCAGCTCGGACGGATCGGCGGTCTCCACCCGGTACTGCACCGAGCGGGCCCGCCCCACGTACACTGGCGCGGAGGCCGGCCGGCGCGGCGCCGCCTCCGGACTCCCCGGGTCGGGCCCCTCATCGACCGACAGTTCCAGCTCCACCCAGGGGCTCCAGCGCCCCTCCTGGTGGGAGCGAACCCAGGCCCGCTGCGGACTGTGCCCCTCCCAGGAGAGCCCCACCACCCTGGCCGTCGTCTCCAGCGGCTCGGTTTCCCAGACGTCCCTGCCGGGAGCCGTCTGGAAGGCCAGCGGCAAGGAGGCCACCCCCGCCGGAGCAGGGCGGTCGGAGACGGAGGGCAAGGCCCACATGGCTCCCAGCAGGAGAGTCACGGTGGCCAGGCGCCGCCCCACAGCCATATGCCACCCTCCTCCCTGATGAGCCGGCCACTTTAGATGGTCGCCTGCGGACGGAGAACGTTACTGGTCGAGCGCCCGGGTGAGGAAGGTGGCCATCTCGGCCCGGGTCACCGGCCGGTCGGGGCAGAAGGTCCCCGGACCGCATCCCTGGCTGATCCCGGCCGCCGCCAGGGCGTTGATGTCGGCCTGGAACACGCTGGTGGCGTCGTCAGCGAAGTGGTCCACTCCCGAGGCCGGCAGACCCAGCGCCCTGGTCAGGAAGGCGGCCAGCTCGCCCCGGGTGAGGTAGCGGTCCGGGCAGAAGTGCTCCGGCCCGCAACCCTGGCTGATCCCGGCCGCCGCCAGGGCGTTGATGTCGGCCTGGAACACGCTGGTGCCGTCGTCCACGAAGCGGTCCGGGCCGGGTGGCAAGCCCAGGGCGCGTACCAAGAAGGCGGCCATCTGCCCACGGGTGAGCGGGTCGTCCGGGCAGTAGCGGTCGTTGTAGGGCGGATTGCAGCCCTGGGTGATCCCGGCCTCCGCCAGGGCGTTGATGGAGGCCTGGTGGACGGAGTGGTCGTCGTCCCGAAAGAGCGGGATATAGGAGTCGGAGAGGCCGTTCGGGCCGGCCATGAAGACCACCGTCACGAAGATGGTGTTCTCGGCGTTGATGGACACCCCCACCCCGATGTAGTTGTACTGGGAGCCGAGGATGTTGTCCTGGTGGGGCGGGGAGTCCATGAACGCCTGGTGCAGCACCTCCACCCCGGGACCCATGCCGACGTTCTCCCCCAGCCAGTACCAGCCGTCGGTCACCGAAGTCAGCGCGGGGTTGTGCCAGATGTCCCCGGCGGCCGCCATCTCGGCGGAGTGCGCCCGGGCGTCGTCCACCAGGTCCCAATAGCTCTGCAGGGCCGGCAGGCCTCGGTCCACCCGCTCCTGGTTGATGAGGCTCACGAAGCCGTCCTCGGCCTCGGTCTGGCCGGAGGTTGCCTGGGCAGGCCCCAACCCCACCCCGGCGACCAGGAGGACACCCAGCGCGAGTGTGATGAGCCGATTTCGCATCATGGCTCCCTGTCGATGGCCCAACCGTGCTCGTATCGTCATGCCCCTTGCTGGGCTTAATCGATTTGTGCCGGTCCCTACCATCGAGCCGTGCGCATCTGCGTGCTGGCCGCCAACGCCTTCCTCCACGATCCACGGGCCACCGCCCTCGCCCATTCCCTCCGGGCGGCGGGCCACCAGGTCCGGGTGGTGGCGGTCTCCTCCCCCGCTCGCCCCTCCCATGCCCTCCCGGCCGAGGAATGGGAGATCGCCTGGGTGCCTTCCCGTGGACCGGGCAGGCTGGGCGCCGCCCTCCACCGTCTCCAGCCCGCTTCCCTGCGCCGGCTGCAGCTTGACCTGCGCCTGGCTCGTGCGGCCCGCCGCACCGGAGCCCTGCTCTACCATCCCACCTCGGTCCAGGCGCTTCGGCCGGCCCGCTGGGCGGCCCGGAGGGGCGGGGCGGTGTCCCGGCAGCCCCAGTGGCCCTCCCCCGGGCCACGCGACCTCATATGGTCGGCCCCAGCCCAGCCTCACCTGAGCGTCCCGGCCGCCGCTCCCCCACCCCGCCACCACCTGGCGCAGGCTTGGTCGGCCCCTTCCCGTCCCCAGCCGGGACGCCACGGCGGGCTCCACCTGGCCCTGTGCTACCGCCGCACCGATCGCAACCCGGGCCGCTATCTGGAGGCCGCCTTACGGCGGGCGGGCATCGAGGTGCAGGTGGTCACCGACCGGCTGGCCTGGCGAGAGCTGCAGCTCGGGACCGCGGGGGTGGTCTTCGTGGAGAGCCCCCTGCCTCCCATCGAGGTCACCGGGCGCAACCCGGGCGTGCCGGTGGCCTTTTGGG
>JBOGFC010000125.1:0-1875 GCA_050742155.1 Acidimicrobiia bacterium | reverse complement strand
GGTTGGCCTGTGGGGCCACCTCGACGAGGTCGAGGTCCGCGGCCTGAGCCCGCTCCAGCGCATCCTGCACCGAGACGATCCCGACCTGGGCGCCGTCCGCACCGACCAGACGCACCTGGGGGGCCCGGATCCGCTCGTTGATGCGAGGCTCAACCGAGACTCGACATCACCTCCGGGGAAGGGGCGGGGGGGAAGGTCACCTGCGGCTGTGGTGGATCGTCATGCGCAAGCAGCGGTATAGGGGCACGTGCGGGGCCCTGTCGATACCCACCTCAACGGGGGTAGCGTCGCCCGGAGAGCAGCGGCCGGAAAGCCCGAGCTTCCGAGGAGCGGATGAAGAAGGCACGTAGGCTCACTCCCGAACAGCTGCAAAGCGCCGAGAGGAGCCTACGTGCACACGATCACTGTAACGGTCGAGGTCCCCTGGCCCAAGGGACGGCCCACGCTCGCGAAGCTCGAGCGGACGATCCACCGCACCGCGATGGCGGCGGGGAGGAAGGCACTGGTAGAGGCCCTCGGAGTCTGGGAGCAGAAGCTGCTGCCGGGAGAAGGGGCGCGTCAGCGCAGGGTCCGTCGCTACCTTCTGACGCGCCTCGGTCCGATCCGGCTGTGGCGGTGGAAGACCCTCAAGGGCGGGAGCTACGGCTTCCCCCTCGACCGGGCCATGGGGCTGAAGGGCTGGCAGACGTGCTCCGGCTTCGTGTGGGAGCGGGCCTGCCGCCTGGCGGCGGCACACCCCTTCCGCCAGGCGGCACGGCTGCTCTCGGACCTGGTGGGGACCCCGGTCGATCACCGAAGGCTGTGGGGGTGGCTGCAGAAGGCAGGGGCTGTCCGCCAAGCGGAGCTGGAACGCATCCGGGCGGAGATGTTTGAGGACGGGCTGGCTCCGCCAGAAGGGGATCCGGTGGAGATGGTCGTCACCGAGGTGGACGGGGTGGTGCTACGCCGCCAGGGAGGCGGAGTGATGGAGGCCAGGGTGGGCGTGGCCTACACCGGCAAGCGGGCAGCTTCCCCCACGGCTCGGCACCGCCGGGTGTACTGCACGCCCAAGACGGTGATCGCGGGCCTGTGGGGCGAGGGACGCACGGGTCCCGTGCTGTACGCCAACCTGTGCCGCTCCGTCGGCATCCACCGGGCTCGGCACACCCTGGTGTCGGGAGACGGAGCGGAGTGGATCCCGGTCATGTGTCGGGGGTGGTTCCCCGATGCCGTCTACCAGCTCGATCACTACCACCTCAAGCAGCGCCTTCGGCAGGTGGCCGGAGGCAGGGTGGACCTCGCCGGCCGCTGGATCTCCTGG
Source organism: Acidimicrobiia bacterium (assembly GCA_050742155.1). Taxonomy (GTDB): domain Bacteria; phylum Actinomycetota; class Acidimicrobiia; order Spongiisociales; family JALYHC01; genus JBOGFC01. The sequence continues at coordinate 575 of JBOGFC010000125.1, read as the reverse complement.
GTCCTTGCCGGGCAGTGGAGGCGGGTGGCCCGCTCGATGAGCCACCTCGTCGGTGCCGGACGCCTCGAGCCGAAGGTGGCCCGGGAGACCCTGTCGTGGCTGGAGGTGAACCAGGGAGCCATCTGGGCGTTCCAGATCCTGGTGGAGCGAGGAGCTCCCCGGGAGCTGTGCACCCGGGGCTCCGGCGTGGTCGAGCACAACATCGACCTCGTTGCCGCTCGGAGGATGAAGCGCCAGGGCATGCGCTGGTCCCGTCGCGGCGCGCATCACATGCTGGCCCTACGCTGCCTGCTCGTCGACCAGGCGGCGTGGAGGACCTGGTGGAAGGAGGTGGTCGGCTGACGGACGGAACACCAGTGTCTCCCGCCCTCCAGGTGAGGGCTCGGTTCGGCGTCCTCGAAGGGACGGGGAGGCCGGGGAGACGTGGGAGTGCCTACTGCCCATTGACGGACGCTACTCGCCTCGGGGGTCAGCGCCCCGAGGCATCCCGGAGCTCGACGAGGCGAAGGATGCCGGAGCCGCCCTCGACGAGCTGCTCCAGGACCACCCCGATCCCTCGGGCGTAGGACTTATGC
>JBOGFC010000124.1:0-17262 GCA_050742155.1 Acidimicrobiia bacterium | reverse complement strand
CACTGGGTCCGCCCCTTCCCATTGCCTCCTCTCGCCCGAGACCGCCCGGCGACCCGTGGGCTTGAATGGAGATGGTGAGGGGCCCGGTCGTGGTGATCTTGATGGGATTGGTGGGCGGGTGGCTTCTGAACGGCCTGGGAGGAGCGCTGGGCGGCGTGGTCGCCACCCTGGGCCTGATCGGAGCGTCGATGGCCGCCATGGTGCTTTGGGCGCAGCGGATCGGCCGGCTGCTCCCCGCCGACCAGGCCCGACGGCTGGCCCCGTGCCCGCCGGGGTTCTCCAGGCTGTGCGAGGTCGTCTACCGCCGGATGCTCCCCGAACCACCGCCTCCCCGACACTGAGAAAGGACCTCTCGCGAAATTTGTCCTTGACCTGCGGAGCGGTTTGGGGGTAGGGTTGCGGAGACAGTTGAGTCCTGCGAGAGCTTGCACTAACTTCTTGCGAGCCAGGTTGGCGCGTGCTATCCTGGCTGTTTGTCGTCTCTGAGTTGCGGTAGCCCAGGCCGGACCCCGAAGGAGGAATTTCCCCGTTGGTTTCTTCGCGCGTCACCGACCGCCTGTCCTTTGCCAAGATCCCCGAAGTCCTTCCGCTCCCCGATCTGCTCGCCGTGCAGCATGAGTCCTTCCAGTGGCTCCTCGACCACGGCCTGAAAGAGCTGTTCGACGAGATCTCGCCTATCGAGGACTTCACCGGGTCTCTGGCGCTCGAGCTCACCGACCACCGGTTCGAGGCACCCACCATGACCATCGAGGAGGCCAAGGAGCGCGACTCCAACTACACGCGCCCGCTCTTCGTGACCGCCCGGTTCATGAACCGCACCACCGGCGAGATCAAGGAGCAGCAGGTCTTCCTGGGCGACTTTCCGATGATGACCCCCAACGGGACGTTCATCGTGAACGGCACCGAGCGCGTGGTGGTCAGCCAGCTGGTGCGCTCGCCGGGCGTCTACTTCGACCAGTCGCTCGACAAGACCTCCGACAAGGACATCTTCTCCTCCAAGATCATCCCCGGGCGGGGGGCGTGGCTCGAGTTCGACACCGACAAGCGCGACACCATCGGGGTGCGGGTGGACCGCAAGCGGCGCCAGTACGTGACCACCTTCCTGCGTGCCCTGGGTGTGGTGGAAGCCGACGAGGAGATCCTGGCCGCCTTCGACGGGGCCGAGTCGATCGCCAACACCCTGGAGCGTGACCCGGCCGAAGACCGCGAGGAGGCCCTCCTCGACCTCTATCGCAAGCTGCGTCCCGGCGAGCCCACCACGGTGGAGTCGGCCCGCGGGCTCATCCAGACCCTCTTCTTCAACCCCAAGCGGTACGACCTCACCAGGGTGGGCCGCTACAAGCTCAACCAGAAGTTCGGGCGGGAGGCTCCCCCCACCGAGGACTTCCGGGAGCAGAACCTGGGCCTGCTCACCAACGAGGACATCCTCGACACCATCCGCTATCTGGTGCACCTGCACGCCGCGGATGCCGGTTACCGCACCGACGACGTCGACCACTTCGGCAACCGCCGGGTGCGCACGGTCGGCGAGCTCATCCAGAACCAGATGCGGGTCGGCCTGACCCGTCTGGAGCGAGTGGTGCGAGAGCGGATGACCACCCAGGACCCCGAGTCGATCACCCCCCAGAGCCTCATCAACATCCGTCCGGTGGTGGCGTCCATCAAGGAGTTCTTCGGTACCAGCCAGCTTTCCCAGTTCATGGATCAGCCCAACCCGCTGGCCGGGCTCACCCACCGTCGGCGCTTGTCGGCGCTCGGACCGGGGGGGCTCTCCCGGGAGCGGGCCGGCTTCGAGGTGCGGGACGTCCACCCCTCCCACTACGGGAGGATGTGTCCGATCGAGACGCCGGAGGGGCCCAACATCGGGTTGATCGGCTCGCTGGCCACCTACGCCAAGGTGAACCGGTTCGGGTTCATCGAGACCCCCTACCGCAGGGTGACGAACGGCAAGGTCACCGACCAGGTGGTGTATCTCACCGCCAGCGAGGAGGAGCGTTACGTCATCGCCCAGGCCAACGCCCCGCTGCGCCCGGATGGCTCCTTCGAAAACGAGCGGGTGCTGGTGCGCCGGGCCGGCGGTGACGTCGACTTCGTCACCGCGGACGAGGTGGACTACATGGACGTCTCGCCCAAGCAGATCGTCTCGGTGTCCACCGCCCTGATCCCCTTCCTCGAGCACGACGATGCCAACCGGGCCCTGATGGGTTCCAACATGCAGCGCCAGGCGGTCCCCCTGCTGCGGTCGGAGGCTCCGCTGGTGGGGACCGGTGTGGAGCGGCGGGCCGCCGAGGACTCGGGCGACATGGTGGTCTGCGAGGCGGATGGCGAGGTGGTGGAGGTGACCGGGGTCTCGATCGTGGTGCGGGAGAGCTCCGGGTCCAGGCGCACCTACAGCCTCCGCAAGTTCGAGCGGTCCAACCAGGGCACCAGTCTCAACCAGAAGCCGGTCGTCGCCGAGGGGTCCAACGTCCAGCGGGGCGACATCCTGGCCGACGGGCCCTCCACGGACGGAGGGGAGCTGGCCCTCGGCAAGAACCTGCTGGTGGCGTTCATGCCCTGGGAGGGCCACAACTACAATGACGCCATCGTCCTCTCCGAGCGGCTGGTCAAGCAGGACATCCTCACCTCGATCCACATCGAGGAATACGAGACCGAGGCCCGCGACACCAAGCTGGGCGCCGAGGAGATCACCCGGGACATTCCCAACGTGGCCGAAGAGGTGTTGCGCGACCTGGACGACCGGGGCATCATCCGGGTGGGGGCCGAGGTGGGGCCGAGCGACTGCCTGGTCGGCAAGGTGACCCCCAAGGGGGAGACCGAGCTCACCCCGGAGGAGCGCCTGTTGCGGGCCATCTTCGGTGAGAAGGCCCGCGAGGTGCGGGACACCTCCCTCAAGGTGCCCCACGGTGAGGGGGGCAAGGTGATCGACGTCAAGGTGTTCAAGCGTTCCGAGGGCGCCGACCTGGCCCCGGGCGTCAACGAGCTCGTCCGGGTGTACGTGGCCCAGCAGCGCAAGATCTCCGAGGGCGACAAGCTGGCCGGCCGGCACGGCAACAAGGGAGTCATCGCCAAGATCCTCCCCGAGGAGGACATGCCCTTCCTGGCCGACGGTAACCCGGTGGACATCATCCTCTCTCCCCTCGGGGTGCCGGGCCGGATGAACCTGGGCCAGGTGCTGGAGACCCATCTGGGGTGGGCGGCCGCCCAGGGCTGGCAGCCCTTCCAGGGCGGCAACGGAAGCTCTGCCGCCCAGGGGGCCGAGCCCTGGACCCGGGTGGCCAGCCCGGTGTTCGACGGGGCCAAGGAGGACGAGATCAATGCTCTGCTCGAGCACGTTCGCCCCAACGGGGAAGGGGAGCGGCTGGTCGACGAGAGCGGCAAGGCCATCCTCTTCGATGGGCGCAGCGGGCTTCCCTTCGACCAGCCGGTCACGGTGGGCTACATCTACATCCTGAAGCTGGTCCACCTGGTGGACGACAAGATCCATGCCCGCTCGACCGGCCCCTACTCGATGATCACCCAGCAGCCCCTGGGCGGCAAGGCCCAGTTCGGCGGGCAGCGCTTCGGGGAGATGGAGGTGTGGGCGTTGGAGGCCTACGGGGCCGCCTACGCCCTCCAGGAGCTGCTCACCATCAAGTCGGACGACGTGCTGGGGCGGGTCAAGGTCTACGAGGCGATCGTCAAGGGCGACAACATCCCGGAGCCCGGGATCCCCGAGTCGTTCAAGGTGCTGGTCAAGGAGATGCAGAGCCTCTGCCTGAACGTGGAGATGCTGGCCGCCGGCGAGGAGGTGGAGCTGCGGGAGCTCGACGAGGAGATCTACCGCACCGAGACCTCCCTCGGCATCGACATCTCCCGGCCGGAGCGAGGCGAGGACGTGGAGGTTTGATGCCCATCTCCGAACTCCCCCTCCCTTTGGAAGGGGGTTGGGGGGAGGGGACACAACCAGAGAAAGGCAGTAATGCGACAGCTGTTCGATGAACTGAAGATCGGCCTGGCCACCGCCGACGAGATGCGCGCCTGGTCGCACGGCGAGGTGAAGAAGCCCGAGACCATCAACTACCGGACCCTCAAGCCGGAGAAGGACGGGCTCTTCGACGAGCGCATCTTCGGCCCCACCAAGGACTGGGAGTGTTACTGCGGCAAGTACAAGCAGGTCCGCTACAAGGGGATCATCTGCGAGCGCTGCGGGGTGGAGGTGACCCGCTCCAAGGTGCGGCGGGAGCGGATGGGCCACATCGAGCTGGCCGCTCCGGTCACCCACATCTGGTACTTCAAGGGAGTCCCCAGCCGGCTCGGCTACTTGCTGGACATGTCGCCCAAGGACCTGGAGAAGGTCATCTACTTCGCCTCCTACCTGGTCACCCACGTCGACGACGCCAAGCGACAGAAGGACCTCCATGAGCTGGAGGAGGCGGTCCATACCGAGGTATCGGTGGTGCGGGAGGAGCTCGAGGAATGGAAGGCCACCCGCCTGGAGCGGCTCGAGGAGGAGCTGGTCCAGATGGAGGAGGCCGGGGCGCGCTCCCAGGAGATCTCTGCTCGCCGCCGTGAGGTGGAGCGTGAGGTCAAAGATCGGGAGGAGCGGGCCGATCGGGAGGTGGAGCTCATCGAAGAGGCCTTCGACCTGTTCCGGACCCTCAAGCCGAAGGAGCTGATCGAGTCCGAGCAGCTCTGGCGGGAGATCGCCGAGCGCTACTCGGCCTACTACGAGGGCGGCATGGGAGCCGAGGCCATCAAGTCCCTCCTCCACCGTCTCGACGTGGATGCCGAGATCGAGTTCCTCCGCGAGGAGCTGGCCTCCAACTCCGGCCAGCGCCGCCAGCGGGCCACCAAGCGCCTCAAGGTGGTCACTCCCTTCGCCGAGGGCAAGAACTCCCGCATGGCGATGATCCTGGAGGCCATCCCGGTCATTCCCCCCGACCTGCGCCCCATGGTGCAGCTCGACGGCGGTCGCTTCGCCACCAGCGACCTCAACGACCTGTATCGCCGGGTGATCAACCGCAACAACCGGCTCAAGCGGCTTCTCGACCTGGGCGCCCCGGAGATCATCGTCAACAACGAGAAGCGCATGTTGCAGGAGGCGGTGGACGCCTTGTTCGACAACGGGCGGCGCGGACGAGCGGTGACCGGGCCGGGCAACCGGCCTCTCAAGTCGCTCTCCGACATGCTGAAGGGAAAGCAAGGCCGCTTCCGCCAGAACCTGCTGGGCAAGCGGGTCGACTACTCCGGCCGATCGGTGATCGTGGTGGGACCCCAGTTGCGCCTGCACCAGTGCGGTCTGCCCAAGGTGATGGCCCTGGAGCTGTTCAAGCCGTTCGTGATGAAGCGTCTGGTCGACCTGGACATCGCCCAGAACATCAAGTCCGCCAAGCGGATGGTGGAACGGCACCGCCCCCAGGTGTGGGACGTGCTGGCCGAGGTGATCCAGGAGCATCCCGTGCTCCTCAACCGGGCCCCCACCTTGCACCGTCTGGGCATCCAGGCGTTCGAGCCGGTGCTGGTGGAGGGGAAGGCCATCCAGATCCACCCGTTGGTCTGCGAGGCCTTCAACGCCGACTTCGACGGCGACCAGATGGCGGTCCACCTGCCCCTCTCCGCCGAGGCCCAGGCCGAGGCACGGGTGCTGATGCTGTCCACCAACAACGTGCTCTCCCCGGCCTCGGGACGTTCCATCGTCACGCCCATCCAGGACATGGTGATCGGCGTCTACTACCTCACCGAGATGGTGGAGGACGCCAAGGGGGCCGGCCGGGCCTTCGCCGACGTCGATGAGGCCGCCATGGCTTACGACCACAACGAGCTGGCCCTGCACGCCCCGATCAAGATCAGGGTGGGAGAGCTGGCCGGCAACCCGGACCTCCACGCCGAGCTCCAGGAGGAGCTCGGGGAGCTGCTCACCGAGCAGCCGGTGGACCGGGAGTCGCTCGTCGAGACCACTTTCGGGCGGGTGCTCCTCAACCAGTCGCTCCCCCCCGAGTTCCCCTATGTGAATGCGGTGATCTACAAGACCGAGCTCCGGCAGCTGATCGAGGAGGTCATCGAACGCTACGACAAGGCGCAAGTGGCCGAGATGCTGGACGGTGTCAAGTCGCTCGGGTTCCACTACGCCACCCGGGCCGGTCTGACCATCGGGCTGCAGGATGTGAAGACTCCGGCAGAGAAGGAGACCATCCTCGACGGCTATGAGGCCCAGGCCATCAAGGTGGAAGAGCAGCACCTGAAGGGCGTGATCACCGACGACGAGCGCCGCCAGAACCTGATCGAGATCTGGACCGAGGCCACCGAGGAGGTCAAGGAGGCCATGGAGGCCACCTTGAAGGAGGACCTCTTCAACCCCATCGACATGATGGTGCGTTCCGGCGCGCGCGGCAACGTAATGCAGGTCCGCCAGATCGCCGGTATGCGGGGTCTGGTGGCCAACCCCCGGGGTGACATCATCACCCGGCCCATCAAGTCCAACTTCCGGGAGGGTCTGTCGGTGCTGGAGTACTTCATCTCCACCCACGGCGCCCGGAAGGGCCTCGCCGATACCGCCCTACGGACCGCCGACTCCGGCTACCTGACCCGTCGCCTGGTCGATGTCAGCCAGGAGGTCATCGTCAGGGAGGAGGACTGCGAAACCGACCGTGGCATTCGCATCGTCGTGCGGGATCGAGGCGGGGTGATTCGCAACCTCCGCTCCCGGGTGTTCGGGCGGGTTCTGGCCGACGACGTCAAGGTGGGCCGCAAGCTGGTCGACACCCCCGAAGGCGACAAGCTGCGACGGGGCACGCTGGTGGGCCGCAAGGAGCTGGCCGCCCTGGCCCAGGCGGAAGAAGTGACCGAGGTCCGGGTCCGTTCCGTGCTCACCTGCGACGCCGCCCAGGGGGTGTGCGCGGCCTGCTACGGGCTATCGCTGGCCACGGGGCGACCGGTGGAGATCGGCGAGGCGGTGGGGATCATGGCCGCCCAGTCGATCGGTGAGCCGGGCACCCAACTCACCATGCGCACCTTCCACACCGGTGGGGTGGCCGGAGAGGACATCACCCACGGCCTGCCCCGGGTGGTGGAGCTCTTCGAGGCTCGCACCCCCAAGGGCAAGGCGGTGCTCTCCGAGCTGGGAGGGGCCGTGCGCCTGGAGGAGGGTCCGGACGGGGGTCGGGTGGTGCGGGTGATGGGGGCCGACGACGAGGAGACCGAGTACCAGGTCAGCCGCCGCGCCCGCCTGCGGGTGGCGGATGGCCAGCGGATTGATCCCGGCACTCGCCTCACTGAAGGTCCCATGGACCCCAAGGAGGTGCTGGAGATCCAGGGAGTGCGCTCCGCCCAGCAGTACCTAGTGGACGAGGTACAGGAGGTCTACCGATCCCAGGGGGTGGACATCCACGACAAGCACATCGAGATGATCGTCCGCCAGATGCTCCGCAAGGTGCGGGTGGTTTCCCCCGGTGACTCGACCTTCCTCCCGGCCGAGCTGGTCGACGAGCGAGAGTTTCGGGAAGCCAACCGTCAGTTGGTGTCGGACGGCAAGACCCCCGCCGAGGGACGCCCCGAGCTGATGGGGATCACCAAGGCCTCGCTGGCCACCGACTCGTGGCTGTCGGCGGCCTCCTTCCAGGAGACCACCCGGGTGCTCACCGAGGCGGCCTTGCAGGCCCGCTCCGACCGGCTGCGGGGACTCAAGGAGAACGTCATCATCGGGATGGTGATCCCGGCCGGAACCGGGGCCGAGCCCTACCAGCTGGTGGAGCCGGCCATGCCGGAGGCCACCGTGGTCTCGGCGCTGGGCCTCTTCGGTGAGGCCCCCGAGCGCGAGGAGGAGGCCCTGCCGGTCGACCCGGCCCAGTGGCTGGCCTCGCTGGGCACCTCCGAGGACGGGGAGCAGGCCGAGGAGGGCTAGGGTACCGCCGCTTAGCGGGCTGGATGCACGACGGCTGCCGGATCGTGACGCCGAGGCGGTCATCCATCGACCACAATGGAGCCATGGAGGGCGGGGTCTTCCAGGTAGCTCGCAACCCAGATGAGGCCAGTAGCCTGCCCTTCCTGCTGCGCATTCCGATCGAGGGTGGCCTGGTCCTCAAGGCGCGCGAGGCGTGGCCTCGCTCCTCGCGGGTCTACTGCCATCCGGCGGAGGAGGGCTGGCCTGAGGGTGTCGAGGTCATTGAGGAGGTGCCGGTTCGCCACTGCCGGCGGCGCGGTTCGGCCATCGATCTGGTGCTCGACCGCCCTCGCAACAACCGGGCCCAATTCGTCTTCACCAGACTGCGCCGGCGTCCGGCCATCTTCTGGCAGACCGCCAAGGTGGCGAAGAGAGCGCGGCCCGGGGTGCGGGTGCCAGCGCGCAAGGCGTCGGGCCTGGCAGGCTGGACCATCGCCATCGACACCCGGGAGCGGTACCCATACCGCTTCGCCGGGCGGCCGGTGAAGACCCAGCGGGCGTCCCTCCCGGCGGGGGACTACGGGGCGCCAGCCGCGGGCGAGCTGGTGGCGGCCGTGGAACGCAAGAACCTGGAGGACTTGGCCCGCGCCCTCTCCGACGGCTCGCTGGGGTTCGTGATGGCCGAACTATCCGGCCTGGCGGCGGCGGCGGTAGTGGTGGAGGACCGGTACTCGTCTCTCTTCAAGGTTGGGCATGTCCAACCGGGCTGGCTTCCTGAGCTGGTGGCTCGACTGCAGGTGCGGTACCCGGACGTGCCGATTGTCTTTTGCGAGACCCGCAAGCTGGCCGAGGAATGGACCTACCGTTTCCTGGCAGCCGCCCTGGCCGAGTTCGGGCAGTAGGCATGCAGGTAGCGCCCTCCGGCACGCTGACGTTTCTCTTCACGGATATCGAGGGGTCCACCGGACTGTGGGAGAAGGACCCGCAGGCGATGGCTGGCGCCCTGGAACGCCATGACGCCCTCCTGGGTCGGATCGTGGAGGCCCATCAGGGCCGGGTGTTCGCTACGGGAGGAGACTCCTTCTCGGTGGTCTTTCCTAATCCCGTCGAGGCGGTCCGGGCGGCGCTCGATGGCCAGCTCGCGTTGCAGGAAGACCGCTTGCGGGTGCGTATGGCCCTTCATACAGGTGTGGCCGAGGAACGGGGCGGCAACTACTTCGGGCCTGCGCTCAACCGGACCGCCCGGCTGGCAGCGACTGCCCACGGCGGCCAGGTGCTGGTCTCGCTGGCGACCGAGGCGCTGGTACGGGAGGCGCTGCCCGCGGAAGTGTCGTTGCGGGACCTGGGCGAGCATCGCCTGCCCGACCTGGCTCATCCCGAGCACGTCTTCCAGCTCGTCCATCCGGGGCTGCGCCGCGACTTCCCCGCGCTCCGCTCGCTGGAGGCTCATCCCCACAACCTCCCTGTCCAGCTCACCAGCTTCGTGGGCCGGGTAGAGGAGCTCTCCGAAGTCGAGAAGCTGTTGGCAGAGAACAGGCTGCTCACCCTGACCGGCGTCGGGGGCACCGGGAAGACCCGCCTGGCGCTGCAAGCGGCCGCCGAGGCCCTGGATGGCTACCGGGATGGGGTATGGCTGGTGGAGCTGGGACCGATCGGCGACCCGGCGATGGTTCCGCAGGCGGTGGCCTCCGCACTCGGGCTCCAGGAGCAGGCCGAACAGCCCATCGTCGAGCTTCTGACCGAGCACCTGCGACCCAAGGACCTGCTCCTCATCCTCGACAACTGTGAGCACCTAGTCGAGCCGGCCGCCCGCTTGGCCGACGGCCTACTTCGGTCCTGCCAGGAGCTGCGGGTGCTGGCCACCTCGCGGGAAGCTCTGGGGATCTCGGGCGAGCTTCCCTATCAGGTCCCATCCCTTCGGGTTCCCCGGCCCGAGGATGAGCTGGAGGCGCTCTCCGAATCGGAAGCGGTGCGACTGTTCCGTGATCGGGCGGGGCTGGCGAGGCCGGGGTTCTCCTTGAACCCGGATAACGGACATGCCGTGGCAGAGATCTGCCGCCGCCTGGACGGCATCCCGCTCGCCCTCGAGCTGGCCGCCGCCCGGGTGAAGGCGCTCTCTCCCGACCAGATCGCCTCCCGCTTGGGGGACTCGTTCCGCCTCCTCACGGGGGGCAGCCGGACCGCCATGCCTCGCCAGCAGACCCTGGAAGCCACCATGGCCTGGAGCTACGACCTGCTCTCAGATGCGGAACAAGCGCTGCTCCGGCGCCTCTCGGTTTTCGCGGGAGGCTTCACCGTAGAAGCAGCCGAAGCGGTCTGTGCGGACGATGAGTTCGAGGGCTCTGATGCCCTCGACCTGCTCCTGCATCTGGTGGATAAGTCTCTCGTGGTGGCCGATGAGGGCGAACAGGAGGTGCGCTATCGCATGCTCGAGACCGTCCGCCAGTACGCCCGGCGTCGCCTGCAGGAGGCAGGCGAGGGGGAGCGTATTCGCACGCGGCACACCGAGTTCTATCTGGCCATGGCTCGGGAAGGAGACGGTGAGTTGCGGGGCCCACGGCAACCCGAGTGGCTGGCCCGACTGGAAACCGAACACGACAACCTCCGCGGTGCTCTCGAGTGGTCACTGGCCGCCGGGTCCACGGAGAGGGCAGCCGGCCTGGGGTCATTACTGGCTTGGTTCTGGTGGCTCAGAGGACACTGGACCGAGGGCCGGCGTTGGATAGATCGCATTCTGGAGCTCGGGGAGGGGTGGCCCGAGGGCCTGCAGGTACGGACGCTGGTGGCCGGCTCTCGGCTTTCCGGGACCCAGGGAGACGCCGACCGGGCCGAGGCGCTCGCTGAGGAAGCCGTGGCGCTGGCTCGGGAGGCCGGCGACGAGGAGGGGTTGGCCTGGTCGCTCTGCATGTTGGGAGAGGTCACCTGGGGCTGGAAGCCGGACCTCAAGCGCTCCATCCCGTTGCTGGAGGAGAGCCTGACCCGTTTCCGGAAGATGGGGGATCTTTGGGCTACCGGCCATGTGCTCGGCCAGCTGGGAGCGGCCGTCATGGTGAACGGAGATTTCGATCGAGGGATCGCGCTGCAAGAGGAGGCGCTGCAGATACTGAGGACGAGCGGCGACCTGATGAGCACGTCCGAGCAGCTTCGGATGCTGGGAGTATCGCTGCGAAGAAGGGGTGACTACCAGCGGGCCGCGGCCTTGCTGGAGGAGAGCCTGGCGCTGTTTGGTCGGCTGGGCGACCGCAACCTGGCGGCCCACGTGTTGGTCAGCCTGGGAGCCATGGCTGCCGACCAAGGGGAGCTGGAGCGGGCGAACGAGTTTCTGGAGGAATCGCTGGCCACGCTGCGAGCGATCGGCGACAAGGGGTGCAGCGCCATGGCGCTGGGCCGCCTGGGGCTGGTCGCCCATCGACAAGGTGATCCGGAGCGGGCCCGGCAGCTCCTCCGGGAGAGCCTGGCCACGTCGAAGGATCAAGAGGTCATCGCCGGGGCCTTGGAGGCACTGGCCCAGGTGCTCGGATCGGAGCGAGCCCAGCTGGCGGTCTCCCTGCTGGGCGCCGCCGAGAGGATCCGGGAAGAGATCGGCACTCCGCGCGACCCGGAGCAGGCGGACCACGAGCGGCTGCTGTCCTCCCTGCGGCGGGGGATCACCGAGCAGGGCTTCCGGGGAGCCTGGGAAGGGGGGCGGGGCCTGTCGTCGGAGGAAGCGATTAGCCGCGCCTTGGCCATGACCTCCCAGGAGTGAGCCCACCGGTCTCGGCCGAACCCGTGGAGGTGCCGTAACGATCTGGAGACGGCTCTCGATCGAGAATGCCGGTATGGAAAGCACACGTCGGCAGGCCGGCTGGACCGCACTGGTGGGCGGTGGGCTGTGGCTCCTGATCTGGGTGCACTTTCTGCTCACGCATGGTCCCGGGCCCGACGACCGCCAGGGCAGGTTCCTCGCCCTGACGCATGAAGATTCCACCAAGCTGGTCCTGGTACCAGTCGTCCTGGTCGCCGTGGCCCTGCTCGCCTAGGAGCGGCGCTGGTGGGGATGGCGATGGTGGCAGTGGGCGTCAGCGTGGTGTTCTGGCCGATTCTGTGGGGCTCCTCCACCCTGAACTGGACCGATCCGCTCCCCAAGTACGGTGGCATCCTGCAGGCCTTGGGGATGCTCCCCATGGCTGTGGGGTTGGTCGGCTTCGGCATCGAACGTGCCAAAGACGGCATGTGCAGGACCTCCTCGCCGCAAGCACAATCATCATGCTGGAGTCTCAAGGACAGGCGGATCGAGGAGGTCCCAGATGGCAATCGTAGGCGGGCTCGACGTGCATAGAAACCAGATCACCTTCGACTGGGTGGATCACGACACCGGCGAGAGCGGCCGAGGCCGTATCGCGCCGGCTACCCGCCAGGTGTTCCGCTCGTGGCTGGAGGCGCTGCCCGGTAGCCAGGGAGCGTTGGCGGTGGAGGCCCACCGGCTGGCGGTTCGTGGTCGAAGAACTCCAGCGGGCCGGGTACGAGCCGCATCTGGCCGAGCCCGCCGAGACCAGCGCTGCCCGCGGGAACAAGCGCCGCGCCAAGACGGACAAGGCGGATGCTCGTCACCTCCGTGAGCTGCTCGAGCAGGATCGCCTCCCCGAGTCGTGGATCGCGCCAGCTCACATCCTGGATCTGCGAGAGATCGTTCGCGGCACACCCTGGCCGAGCAGCGCAGCGAGTGGCACCAGCGCATCCACGCCGTCCTCTACCACCACGGGCTACCCAAGCCCCAGGGTGGCCTCATGACTATCACCAACCGGGACTGGCTCGACAACGTTCCCTTGCCAGCTGCCTCTCGTCAGGTGCTGCGAGTGGCCCTCGGCCAGATCGATCAGCTGCAGGCCACGATCGACCCGATCGACGCTTGGCTGCGTGCCTACGCCCGTCGCCAGCCCGGCTGCCGCGCCCTGATCGCCCGGCATTTCGGCGTCGGGCCGATCATCGCAGCCACCATCCTCGCCGAACTGGGTGACGCCCGCCGCTTCCCCAACAGCGAGGCGATGGTGCGCTACACCGGCCTGGACATCACCGTCTACTCCTCCGACGGCAAGCGCAGCCCCGGCCACCTCGCCAAGCAGGGGCCCCCGGCGCTGCGCTGGGCGCTCTTCGAAGCGGCCACCTGTGCCGCCCGCGTCGGGTCACCCGACTACCACTACTACCACCAGGTCAACCCGCATCAGCGGCAAGCGCCCCACCCTCTCGGTGGCCCGCAAGCTCGCCCGCCGGATCCGATGGACGCTCGTCGAGCTCGGTGACGACGCCATTGCTCCGGTCCACTCCTCCCACCCCCCCGCCGGGGCTTAGATCCCCAAACACTCGTGCCTGGCGCGCCCACCATCAGCGAAGATGTCGCGGTCGGCTCCCGCCACCCGACTGTCCGCCACGACCCACCGGTCCTGGACGGCCCGCAAAGACCGAGCGACCGCACACACCCAGAGGGCACACCCCATCCACCATCTTGTCGCCGGACCCCCCGGGGTTCGAGCACCGAGATAAGTCTGGGCGCCCACGCACCACACACCCCGATCCACCCGAAGGAGGCCCCATGACCTGACCACCCAGCGACCCAGGTCTTTGGCCTTCGTAACGCAATCGCCGGCCCCGCCAGCGTTCAACTCATACCCTCCCTGCGTCACGTGACCAGAAGCCTCTCAACAAGGACAACGGCGGGGGGGTTGACACCGGCCCCCTGCACAGATAAGCCGGGGTGGTGCCGTGGCCGGCAGCCCTTCTCCTGGCTCTGGGGGCCATCACCACCGGCCCTGGCTTCACCAGACAGTGGTGGGGGGACTCTTCGGGGTGGCCTGGGCGGCGGTGGGAGTCGCTCTGTTGCGCCGGAGGGCGATTTCCCCGAGCGGTTGACCGCTTTCTCGGAGGGCCGGTATACTCTCGCGCCGTGGTTTCGTACCTCTAACCCCCTCTGACGAGGGCCCCCGGCTGGGCTGACCCGAGTCGGGAACCAGGCTCTGAGGCGGGTCAGATATCGGGTCGGCGATCGGTCCGGAGAGGCCGAGCGCCGATTTTCGCGTGCACAGGAGTACGCGAAGGCCACCGAGGAAAGTTTCTTCGTCGCGCAAGGAATGAGATGCCCACCATCGAGCAACTGATCCGCAGGGGCCGGGAGTCCAAGGCCAAGAAGGAGAAGACCCCCGGCCTGGCCGGAGCCCCGCAGCGACGCGGGGTGTGCACCCGCGTCTACACCCATACCCCCAAGAAGCCCAACTCGGCACTCCGCAAGGTGTGCCGGGTTCGCTTGACCTCCGGGGTGGAGGTCACCGCCTACATCCCCGGCGAGGGCCATAACCTCCAGGAGCACTCCATCGTGCTGGTGCGAGGAGGCCGGGTGAGGGACCTTCCCGGCGTCCGCTACAAGGTGGTGCGGGGCACCCTCGATGCGGCCGGGGTCTCCGGGCGCCAGAAGGCCCGCTCCCGCTACGGGGCCAAGAGGGGGGCATAGTGCACCGACCCAGAGATCCCGCACGCATCTCGCCGGCCCTCGACGCCCCTGGCTGCGTCCTCCTCCTCGACGCATCTACTCGATGCGCCTTCGTCGTGCGTCCTTGCCAGGAACGCCGAATGGCTCGGCGATATGCGCACGTTATCTCCGGGACGGAGCACTAGCCATGCCACGTCGCGGCGCGGCCCTCAAGCGCGAGCTCCCCCTCGACCCGGTATTCCGAAGCGTCCTGGTCAGCCAGGTGATCAACAAGATCCTGCAGCGGGGCAAGAAGGAGCGGGCTCGGGCGATCGTCTACGGAGCCCTGGAGATCATCGAAGGGCGGACCCGCCAGGATCCTCTCCAGATCCTCAAGCGGGGGATCGACAACATCCGTCCCCAGGTGGAGGTGCGCTCCCGCCGGGTGGGAGGCTCCTCCTACCAGGTACCCATGGAGGTGAAGCCGCGGCGCGCCAACACGCTGGCGATCCGCTGGCTGGTCACTTTCGCCCGCCGGCGCAAGGAGAACTCCATGGCCGAGCGCCTGGCCAACGAGGTAATGGACGCGGCCAACAACACCGGGGCGGCGGTGAAGCGCAAGGAAGACATCCACAAGATGGCCGAATCCAACAAGGCCTTTGCCCACTACCGGTGGTGACCTCATGACCGACCCGAACCGCCGGATCACCCACCTGCGCCAGTGGCCTCTCTCCCGCACCCGCAATATCGGGATCATGGCCCACATCGACGCGGGCAAGACCACCACCACCGAGCGAATTCTCTACTACACCGGCAAGACCTACAAGCTCGGTGAGGTCCACGAGGGGGCGGCGGTCATGGACTGGATGGCCCAGGAGAAGGAGCGGGGCATCACCATCACCTCGGCGGCGACCACCTGCTTCTGGAAGGACCACTGGATCAACCTCATCGACACTCCCGGCCACGTCGACTTCACCGTCGAGGTGGAGCGGTCCCTGCGGGTGCTCGACGGGGCGGTGGCCATCTTCGACGCGGTGGCCGGGGTAGAGCCCCAGACGGAGTCGGTGTGGCGCCAGGCCGATCGTTACCGGGTTCCTCGCATCTGCTTCATCAACAAGATGGACCGGACCGGCGCCGACTTCTACCAGGCGACGGACTCGATCGTCGAGCGGCTCGGGGCCCACCCGGTAGCGGTGCAGCTCCCCATCGGCTCGGAGGCCGATTTCCGCGGGGTGATCGACCTGGTGGAGATGAAGGCCCACGTCTGGCCGGAGGGGACCGGGGAGCGCTGGGAGACGCTGGCTATTCCCGAGCAGTACGCCGAGCTGGCCCAGGACTGGCGGGGAAAGCTGCTCGAGGCCGTGGCGGAAGTGGACGAGAAGCTGCTCGAGAAGTACCTGGAGGAGCTGGAGATCGCCCCCGACGAGATCCGGTCGGCCCTCCGGCAGGGAACCGTAGATCGCGTGTTCACGCCCGTGGTGTGCGGCTCGGCCTTCAAGAACAAGGGGATCCAGCCGCTGCTCGACGCAGTGGTGGCCTACCTCCCCAGCCCGGCCGACCTGCCGGCCGTCTCCGGGTTCCGGCCCGGCGAGGAGGAGGAGCGGGAAGCGCTGGAGCGCAGGCCGGAGGACACTGAGCCGTTCGCCGCCCTGGCCTTCAAGATCATGAGCGATTCCTACGTCGGCAAGCTGACGTACCTGCGCGTTTACTCGGGCCACGCCCGCAAGGGCGATCAGCTCCTCAACGTGGTGACCGGTCGCAAGGAGCGGTTGGGCCGTATCCTCCGAATGCACGCCAACCACCGGGAAGACATCGACGACATCTTCACCGGCGACATCGTGGCGGCGGTGGGCCTTAAGCAGAGCTCGACTGGCGACACCCTCAGCGAGCCCGCCGATCCCATCCAGCTCGAGTCGATGAGCTTCCCGGCCCCGGTGATCTCGGTGGCCATCGAACCCAAGACCAAGGCCGACCAGGAGAAGCTGGGCGAGGCTTTGCGCCGCCTAGCCGACGAGGATCCCACCTTCCTCGTCCGCAGTGACGAGGAGACCGGCCAGACCATCATCTCCGGGATGGGGGAGCTGCATCTGGAGGTGCTCGTCGACCGCCTGGTGCGGGAGTTCGGGGTGGGTGCCAACGTGGGCCGTCCGCAGGTCGCCTACCGGGAGACCATCCGCGGGCCGGTGACCAAGGTGGAAGGTCGCTACGTCCGCCAGAGCGGAGGCCGGGGCCAGTACGGGCACGTGGTCATCGACCTCGAGCCGACCGGCCCGGGCGGGGGCTACGAGTTCGTCGACAAGGTCACCGGGGGGGCGGTTCCCAAGGAGTACATCCCCTCGGTCGACACCGGTATCGAGGAGGCGCTCGAGTCCGGCATCCTGGCCGGGTATCCGTTGGTGGACGTGCGAGCCACGCTGGTGGACGGCTCGTTCCATCCGGTCGACTCGTCCGAGATGGCTTTTCGGATCGCCGGCTCGATGGCCGCCCAGGCGGCCGCCAAGCGAGCCGGCATCGTGTTGCTGGAGCCGATCATGAAGGTGGAGGTGGTCACTCCCGAGGACTACATGGGGGACGTCATCGGGGACCTCTCGGCCCGGCGGGCCCACATCGGCGAGATGGGACAGCGAGGCTCGGCCAAGCTGGTGCGAGCGGAGGTGCCTCTGGCGGAGATGTTCGGGTACGCCACCGACTTGCGGTCGCGCACCCAGGGGCGGGCCACTTACACCATGGAGTTCGGCTCCTACCAGGAGATCCCCGATCAGCTCGCCCAGGAGCTGGTCGCCGGAGTACGAGGAGAGTAGGGGTCGCCGGCGGCGGCCCGAGGAGAAGAGGAAGAGCACATGGGCAAGAAGAAGTTCGAGCGGACCAAGCCCCACCTCAACGTGGGCACCATCGGCCACATCGACCACGGCAAGACCACCCTGACGGCCGCCATCACCAAGGTGCTCAACGAGCGCAACCC
>JBOGFC010000123.1:0-8842 GCA_050742155.1 Acidimicrobiia bacterium | reverse complement strand
GCCGGGGGGTTTGGGGGGCGAGGCGGCCCCGAACCTGCAGGTGGCACAGTCAGCAGGTGCCGCCGGCCCCCCCAAGATGGGAGAGGGGGGTTTGGGGGGTCATGGCGGCCCGGAACCTTCTGGTAGCGAGTTGGCCTCCACTGCCGCCGGACCCCCCAAGAAGGGAGAGGGGGGTTTGGGGGGTCATGGCCCCGAACCTTCCGGTACCGAGTTGGTCTTCACTGCCGCCGGACCCCCCAAAGAGGGAGTAGGGGCATGAGGATCCGCGTCCACCTCACCTTTCCCGAGTCGCTCGTCTCGGAGCCCATCATCTACCGGATGGGGAAGGAGTTCGAGGTGGTGCCCTCAATCCGCCGGGCCAACGTGGAGGAGGGGGTCGGCTGGGTGATCCTCGACCTGAACGGCCGGCGGGAGGAGATCGAGAAGGCGCTCTCCTGGATGGAGGAGCAGAGCATCGAGGTGGATGTGATCGAGCGGGCGGAGGACGTCGAAGCACCCGAGCCGTGATCGATTTCCTCCTGGGGCTGTTCTTCGCCAGCCTGTTGGTGCGGGGATGGCTGCGCGGCCTGGTGCGGGAGGCCTTCGATCTGGCCGGCCTGGTGGCCGGCATCATCCTGGCCTTTCGGTTGGGGTCCTCGACCGGCACCCTGATCGGTGAGCTCACCGGGCTCTCCCCGGAGGCCTCCCGTCTGGCCGGCGGCCTGGTGATCTTCCTGCTGGTGGGTCTGGTGGCCGGAGTGGCCGCCCACTACCTCCAGAGGGTGGTGAGCCTGCCCGGCCTCAACATGCCCAACCGGCTGGGAGGGGCCGGCCTGGCCCTCACCTGGGGCGTTTTCCTGGCCACGATCGTGCTCTCGCTGTTGGTGGTCCTGCCGGTGCCCGCCCTGGCCCAGCAGGTGGAGGGCTCGGTGGTGGCCCGCACCCTCACCGAGCCGGAGTCGCCTAGCCGGCGGCTCTTCCAGACCCTGGCCGGGGACCGGATCGTGGAGGCGCTCCTCAACCTGCGCCGGGTCATCGGGGGACCGCGGGTCATCCTGGAAGAGGATCAGGCGATCAACTTCCCGGCCGCCGATCCCGCCGACCTGGCGGTCGACGCGCCGGCCGGGGCCGAGATCTTCGAGCTCCTCAACCAGGCCCGGCTGGAGGCCGGGCTGGAGCCGCTGGCCTGGTCGGACGCCCTGGCCAAGGTGGGGGAGGGCCACGCCTGGGAGATGTACACGATGGGCTACTTCGCCCACCACTCGCCGGTCACCGGCGGCCCGGCCGACCGGGTGGAGGCGGCCGGGATCCCGTACGCCCTCACCGGGGAAAACCTGGCCATGGCGGCCACCCCGGCCGCCGTCCACGAGGGCTTGATGGAGAGCCCGGGCCACCGCGAGAACATCCTCCGCCCCGAGTTCCGCCGGGTGGGCATCGGGGTGGTCTCGGGACCGCTGGGGCTGATGGTGGTGCAGGTGTTCACCGGGTGAGGTCTCGTTTCACATGGCCGCACGGCGCGGCGCTTAGTCTGAGGCTGTGTTGCGTTCTGACACCCCTTCAACGGGTGGGAACCGGCTGCGGGTGGGGCGTGAGCCTTCCGCGGGACGGCCGGGGCGTGTGCCCCTCCTGGTCCTGCTGGCCGTCGTGGGCGCCACCGGCTTGGTCTTCGCCGGCCTCGAGTCTCCCTCCAGCAGGCTCCCTCCAGCTCCGCCACCTTCCCCACCCGTGGAGCGGGCCCAGCAGCCTCCCCCGGCCTTCTCGCCGTGGCCGGAGTTCGTTCTGGTTTGGGAGGTGACCGGATGGCCCCAGTGGACTCGGCGCAACGACCCGGCCGCCCAGCGCGTCCCGGCTGGGCCGTGCGCCTCGCTCAACACCCCGACCTGCTATGTCCGGCTGGCGTGGGGAGGGGAGGGCCGTTGGTCCATCACCTACTCGGAGGATACGGGCTTCGACCTCGATGACACCATGGAGCTCACCTGGGCCGGCCGGCACTTCGTCCGGTTCGGCGCCACCCTCTTCCAGGGGGCTCCGGTCGGCTCTGAGGTTCCCCTGGAGGTCTGTCGGCGGCTGCAGGAGGCGTCGGAGCAAGGGCAGCCGGTCACCTCCTCGATATGGCACGAGCAGGCAGAGCACGCCCAAGGAGTGGTCACGCTAGCCCTGCGGGGGCCGGGCGGTGAGAGTGCTCGCTGCCTGCGTCCCTGGGGGATCCCGGTGGCGGTCTCCCAAGAGGGCTACGCCTGGGGCTGGACATCGATTCGCTTCAGCTCCCCGAACCGCGAGGAGCTGGCCGGGGACCTGCTTCCCCGATCCGTCCTCGACGACCCCACCGGGTAGTACCTACTCGAGCTCGCCAAGGTAGGCCCGTTGCATCTGCGGGTTGTCCAGTAAGCCCTGGGCCGTGTCGGCCAGCATGATCCGGCCGGTCTGGAGGACGTAGCCGTAGTCGGCGATGGAGAGCGCCATGTTGGCGTTTTGCTCCACCACGAAGACGGTGGTCCCCTCCTGGTTGATCTGCTCGATGATCTCGAAGTTCTGCGTCACCAAGACCGGGGCCAGCCCCATCGATGGCTCGTCCATCAGCAGGACCTTGGGTCGGGCCATCAGCGCTCTTCCCACCGCCACCATCTGCTGCTCGCCTCCCGAGAGGGTGCCGGCCCGCTGGTGGAGCCGTTCCTTCACCCGGGGGAACAGCTTGAAGACACGCTCGAGGTCCTCCTCGATGCCGTCCCGATCGTCTCGCAGGTAGGTGCCGATCTCCAGGTTCTCCCGCACCGTCATCCGCTTGAAGAGACGTCGGTTCTCGGGAACCATCGAGATCCCCCGGTGGACGATTCCCTGGGTAGGGAGCCCACTGATCCGCTCCCCGTCCAGGATCACGTCGCCGTTGGTGGGCTTGACGTACCCGAGGATGGTCTTGAGGGTGGTGGTCTTGCCGCTGGCGTTGCCGCCCAGCAGGCAGACGATCTGGCCGGGGAAGATCTTCACGTTGATGCCCCGCAGCACCTGGATCGGCCCGTAGTGGGTGTCCACGCCCCGCAGCTCCAGGACCGGCTGGCCGTCGGCCTGATTCACGCCCCCACCGCCTTGGTGCCCAGGTAGGCCTCGATCACCTTCTCGTTGGTGGCCACCTCGTGGTACGACCCTTCGGCGATCTTGCGCCCGTAGTCCAGGCACACCACCCGGTCCGACACTCCTCCCACCACCCGCATGTCGTGCTCGATCACCACGATCGTGTAGCCCTTCTCATCACGCATCTTGCCGATCAGGCCGGTGAGCTCGGCCGTCTCTCGGGGGTTCATGCCTGCGGTGGGCTCGTCGAGGAGGAGCAGCTTGGCACCGGTGGCCATCGCCCGGGCGATCTCCAGGCGGCGCCGGTTGGCGTAGGAGAGGGCGAAGGCCGGTTGCTCGAACCGATAGCCAACCAACCGGTTGCCGAAGAAGGACAGTGTCTCCTCGGCCTTCTGGCGCACCTCCTCTTCTTCCCGTCGGAATCTCGGGCTTCGCAAGATGGCGCTCACCACGCCGGACTTGCTCCGAGTGTGCTGGGCCACCATGACGTTCTCCCGCACCGTCATATTGGCGAAGAGCCGCACGCTCTGGAAGGTGCGGGCCACGCCCAGCGCGGTGATCTGGTGGGGCCTAAGACCCACCAGATTGGTTCCGTTGAACCAAACCTGGCCCTCATCCGGGGAGATCATGCCGGTGGCCAGGTTGAAGAAGGTGGTCTTGCCGGCCCCATTGGGCCCGATGAGGCTGACGATCTCCCCCTCCTCGACGTGGAATTCCAGCTCGTCGATGGCCCGCAGACCGCCGAAGGCCTTGGTGAGTTGCGAGGTCTGGAGAATTGCCACTTTGCCCTCCTCAGTCGGCTGGCATGGTGGCTGGCTGCTCGCGGACTCTTTGTTCCTGCTCCTCGAGGATCCAAGCGTCTTGCAGTGCCTCGTCCTGATGCAGCTCCCGAGCCCGCTGCCTGGAAGGCAGAAAACCCTCCGGCTTGTACAGCATCATGAAGATGAGCAGCGCTCCATACATGAGCAGGCGGTATTCCTCGAACTCCCGCAGGATGTTGGGGATCCCCACCAGCAGGAGCGAGCCCACCACCACGCCGGGGATGTTCCCCATGCCGCCCACGATGATCAGCACCAGCACGGTGATGGAAACCAGGATGTTGAAGCTGTGGGGGAAGACCGATCCGATTTTGGCGGCGAAGAGCGCCCCCCCGAAACCGGCCAGGATGGCGCCCATGATGAAGGCCGACAGCTTGGTGGTGACGATGTTGATCCCCATCACCTCGGCGACCGGCTCGTCTTCCCGCATCGCCATCCAGGCCCGTCCGATCCTCGAGCGGTACAGCGCCCAGGAGACGTAGGCGGCCAGCAGGGAGAAGGCGGCGATGGGGTAGAACAGCTGGGGTGCGGTGTTGAGCTGAATCGTCCCCACCGGGATGTTGGGGATCCGGGTGATGCCCCGAGCGGCGTTGACGAATGGCCTGAGCCAGTCGGACAGGAAGAGGAGGCGAGCGATCTCCCCAAAACCCAAGGTGACGATGGCCAGGTAATCGCCCCGCATGCGGAGGACCGGGGTACCCACGATGATCCCGGCCAGGGCGGCGGCCAGCACGACGAAGGGAATGGCCGCCCAGAACACCAGCTCGGGACTCCACCGGGGCGAGAGGGGCGAGGTCAGGATGGCCGTCGTGTAGGCGCCCACCGCGAAGAAGGCCACGTAGCCGAGGTCCAACAGGCCGGCGTAGCCCACCACGATATTGAGGCCTAGCCCCATGAGCAGAAAGATCCCCACCAGGTCGAGGACCTCGGCCACGAACGGTCCCAGGAACGAGGGGAGGATGGCCAGGGCCACGACGAGTGCAGCCAGGCCTCCCAGCATCAGGTTGCGGCGGCGCTCCTCGGGGGCCTCGAGCAAGCGGGTTCGAGCTGCGGCTCGCCTGGGGTCGAGCGACCAGTAGAGGCCGAACACCAGCACGCCGAGGATGACCGTTCCCAACAGGGACAGCCCACCCCGTGGATTGAACACGAGCCTGTCGACGGACCGGAGCTTGAAGCCGGTGAGGATCTGACCGATGAAATCCTCGAACAGTCCCGCCACCAATACCCACAGGAGGGCGTTGGAGAGAGCTCGCTGCCAACGAGCCGGAGCGATGGCCAGGCCGGCCCCAAGAGCTCCTACCACGAGCCCCCCCATGAAGAGGATCGCCAGGCCGGCTCCCACCCCCTGGTCGAAGGTGAGGAGCCTCACCATGCCGGGGGTGACGTTGGGGAAGACGGGGCGCAGGTTGACGGCTTGTGCCAGGGCGGCGAAGACGCCCAACACGAGCCCGGCCGTGGCACCGGCGGTGCCACCGGCCAGGAGGTTGCCCGGCCCCACCTGCGCCGGCGGCTCCCCTTCCAGTGGTGGAGGGCGTCGTCCGGCCAGGTAGCCGAGCAGCATCGCAATGACCAGTAGAGAGACGGTGCTGAAGGTCAGGAAGGGCTGCACCACCTCCCGCGACTGGAACGCCTCGAGCATGCCTATGGCGCCTACCAGCACCGCGATGAAACCGCCGATCAGGCCCAGGCGAGCGGCGTGAACCAGGTCGACCCTTTGCCTGGGGGGGTGGAGGTCGAGCTGCTCCTCCACCGCTACGGCTTCTTTCAGTTGCGCCACTCCGCTTAATTCCTCCTATGGTGTGGCCCGCCGAAAACGCGCCGGTTGTCTCTCACTACGCCCGCTCCTCTGCCAGACGCTCGCCCAGGATGCCGGTTGGCTTGAAGATGAGCACCAGGATGAGGGCGAGGAAGGCCACCACGTCCTTCAGCTGGTGCGCCGAGGGGATGCCCAAGCCGGTCAGGACCAGGCTGGGCCCCAGCGACTCCAGCATGCCCAGCACCAGGCCCCCCACCATGGCCCCGACGATGTTGCCGATCCCTCCCAAGACGGCCGAGGTGAAGGCCTTGATCCCGGGAAGGAACCCCATCAGGAAGAAGACGGTGCGGAAGCTGAGGGCATAGAGGAGGGCGGCCACTCCGGCCATGGCCCCCCCGACGGCGAAGGTGGTGACGATGGTCCGGTCGACGTCGATTCCCATGAGGGCGGCGATCTCCTTGTCCTCCGCCACCGCCCTCATGGCCCGGCCGGTCTTGGTGCGTTCCACGAACTGGTAGAGGAGGACCATCATCACCACACCAATGACGATGACCCAGAACTGAGTGCGGAGGATGGGGATGCCGAGGATCCTGTAAGAGCCCTGCAGAGCCGAGACGGTCGGGAACGGCTTGAAGGCCGCCCCGAACAGGCCGGCGAAGAGGTACTGCAACGTGAAGGAGGCCCCGATGGAGGTAATGAGGGGGATCAACCGGGGTGCCGCCCGGAGCCGACGGTAGGCCACCCTCTCCAGCAGCACGGCCACCGACGCCGAGGTGGCCATGCACACGATCAGCACGATGAAGAGGGAAAGGAACGGCTGGCGGTTCCACAATCCCAGCCGCACCAGTTGCTGGGCGGCGATGAGACCGATCATCGCCCCGCTCATGAACACCTCACCGTGGGCGAAGTTGATGAAGCCGAGCACCCCGTACACCATCGTGTAGCCCAGGGCGATCAGGCCGTAGGTGGCTCCCAGGCCCAAGCCGAAGGTCACCACGTCCCGCCACTGGGCCGCAGAGAGCCTCCCGCTGGTGACGCTGTTGAAGGCGCCGACCACCGACACGGCCACCAGCGCCACCCCGAGCACCCACGGGATGACCGTGGTGAGCTCGAGCCTCCGTCGTGGGCGGGTGGTCGGCCGTGCGGTCGCGGTGGCCATCGAGGGAAACCTTACAAGAGAACGAGAGCGGGGTGCGCCCTCGAGCGCACCCCGCCTGTGGTTTGGCCGTTGCCTACTGGCTCATGGGTGGGATCGGCTCCAGCCCCACGTCGCGGATCTGCAGCACGATCCGAGGACTGGCCGGCTCGAAGATCGGGAAGAACACGATCTCCGCCCCGGAAGCCGCCACCTCCGTCAGCACCGGGCGCATGTCCTCCTGGTCGGGAGTCACTGACGTGGCCAGGACCACCGTCCCCCCGAACTCTTCGAAGCTGGCACCGAAAGCTCCAGCCAGGCCGGAGGTGTAGGGGTCACCGTCGTGGATGGTGGCCGCCTGGGTCACTCCCAGCTCCTCCAAGGCGAAGGTGGCCGCCGCCCGGCCCTGGAACTCGTCGTTGTGGGCGTTCCGGAAGTAGCCCCAGTGCCAGTTCTCGGCCTGCTGGGGGCCCTCCTCCGAGAAGTACCCGGTGGCGGTCAGGAACGGCGAGGTGTTGGAGGCCGAGAGCATCAGGATGCCCTGGTCAGTGAGGGCGTCGGCCATGGGCACCCCCGCCCCCGAGCAGCTGGTACCGATCACCGCCACGATGTCCGGGTTGGCCAGGATGCTCTGGGCGGCCGTCTGCCCACCCTCGGCGGCGCACAACTCGTCTTCCACCTGGGCCAGCTCCAGCTCATGGCCGAGTACCCCACCTTCGGCGTTGATGTCCTCGATGGCCACCCGGATGCCGTCCACCTGGTCCTGGCCCAGGTTGATGGTGGCCCCACTGATGGTCTGGGCGGTGGCGATCTGGATCGGGGCGTCCGCCGGAACGGTCACCGCTCCGAAGTCGCCGGGAGCCTCCGGAACCTCACCGATGCCCGCTCCGGGCATGTCGAAGCTGGACGTAGAGACCACGTTATCCACCACGCCTTGCAGCCCGGCGGCCGCGTCTGCGTAGAGGTGGATGGAGATGATCGGGGCGGCGCAGTCGCCGAACTGGTTACAGGCCTGCTGCCCGGTGAGGCCGGTGTAATCCACCTGGTACATAGCCTCGATGAGGGCCACCCGGTCGATGACCAGGCTGCCGTCTCCCGGATCCTCGGCCACCGCCTCGATGGCCTGCTTGACCATGAAGACCGAGTCGTAGGCCCGGGCGTGGAAGGCCTGCACGGGGGGAGTGCCTACCAGCTCCTCGTAATTGGTCAGGAAGTCCTCGTAGTCGGCCGTATCCGGCTGACCGGGAGCCGAGAAGTACATGCCGAGCCCTTGGTCGGTCACGTTCTCGAAGAAGGTGGCCGAGATGCTGCCGTCGGCAGACATCAGGTAGATCTGGCCTTCTGCCGCCGCCGTGGTCTCCGTGGGAGGTGCCGTCGTCTCCGTCGGAGGGGCCGTCGTGACCCCCGGCTCCCCGGTGGGCTGGGCGCACGCCGCAGCCATTAGGGCGAAGGCGATCAGCAGGATCGCCCAGGCGCCCGCCTTGTTGTGTATTCGAGTCAAGATCCCTTCCTCCTTGTAGCTGTGCTCGCGCAGGAATGGTGGATCCCTGCCCGCGAGCGGCATTCTATGCCTTGGAAACCGGCTCGTCATATGGAATGGCCAACGCGGAGGCCTTTATGCTCGGTTGCGTGACGTCGGACGAGCTGATTGAGGGTCTGGTGGCCTCCTACCGGCCCCATGTGGAGGTCCGCCTGGCGGGTCTGGGCATCGAGGCGCCACCAGGTCTAGAGAGCGCCTTGCAGGAAGGCGAAGGTTGGCTGCGCCGGTCCCTCACCGAGCTGTTGGCCCGGCCCTTTGCCGATCAGGCACGGGGACCGCTGGAGATCTTCCAGGAGGCGATGCGGTTTCCCAGCCGGGCTCTCGAGGAGGCCGGCCTGCCCCCGGCCCGGCGGGACCCGGCCGCCCGGGCGGCCCTGCCCGGCGACGTGTACGACCTGGCCCCCGCTTCTTCCTCGTCGCTGGGGGAGGAGGTGTGGCGGGCCCACCTGGCCTGGGGGGCCGAGAAGGCCCGAGCGGTGGCGCCGCTGGTCAGGGAGACCCTCCCCCCAACCCCCTCCCAGAGGGAGGGGGAGCCGGCCCTCCCC
>JBOGFC010000122.1:0-1566 GCA_050742155.1 Acidimicrobiia bacterium | reverse complement strand
GGGGAGGGCCGTCGAGCCTGGCCCCCCAGCGCCCGCCCCGCTATAACAGGGGCCGTGCTCGCCCGTCCCTCCGACCTCATTCCCGGCGTGACCCACCTCGCCCTCAGCAGGCACCAGGACGACCGGGGGTTCTTCATGGAGACCTTCCGGGCCTCCTGGTTCCCAAGGTCGAGTTACGTACAGGCCAACCTCTCCCAGTCGAGCCAGGGGGTGCTGCGGGGACTCCACTACCACCTGCGCCAGGAGGACCTGTGGATGATCCCCTCCGGGCGGGCCTTCGTGGCGCTGGCCGACCTGCGGGGAGGAAGTGACGCCCACCTAGCGGTGGAGACCTTCGAGCTGGAGGGCCCGCAGGCGGTCCACATCCCGGTCGGGGTGGCCCACGGCTTCTACGCCCACACCGAGTTGCTGATGAGCTATCTGGTGACCAGCTACTACGACGGCTCGGACGAGCTGGGAGTGGCCTGGGACGACCCCCAGCTGGCGGTGCCCTGGCCGGCCGGGGAGCCTCTCCTTTCCGGCCGGGACCGCGGCAACCCCCGCTGGGCCGAGGTGCCCGCCGAGCGGCGACCATGAGGCGTCGCTACCTGGTCACCGGGGGAGCCGGCTTCATCGGCTCCAACTTCGTGCGCTACCTCTTCCAGCACGAGCCCGAGGCCGAGGTCACCAACCTCGACCTGCTCACCTACGCCGGGGTGCGCCGCACGGTCGAGGAGCTGCAGGGCGACCCCCGCCACACGTTTGTCCACGGCGACATCGGCGATGCCGAGCTCCTGGACCGGGTGGTGCCCGGGCACGACCTCATCGTCAACTTCGCCGCCGAGACCCACGTGGACCGCTCCATCACCGACCCCCGGCCCTTCCTGGAGGCCAACCTGGCGGGGACGGCGGTGCTGCTCGGGGCGGCCCGCCGACACGCCATCGAGCGGTTCATCCACGTCTCCACCGACGAGGTGTATGGCTCGCTGGAGAGCGGCTTTGCCACCGAGGACTTCCCCCTGCGGCCCTCCTCGCCGTACGCGGCCTCCAAGGCGGGGGCCGATCTGCTGGTGCACGCCTACGGGGTCACCTACGGCTACCCGGCCATCGTCACCCGCTGCACCAACAACTACGGGCCCTATCAGTTCCCCGAGAAGGTGATCCCCCTCTTCGTCACCAACCTCTTCGAAGGCGAGCCGGTCCCCCTGTACGGGGACGGGAAGAACGAGCGGGACTGGTTGTACGTGGAGGATCACTGCGCGGCCATCCACCTGCTGGTCGACCAGGGCGGCCCCGGGGAGGTCTACAACGTGGGGGCCGGGGCGCAGCTCCCTAACATCGAGCTGACCAGGACGATCCTCCAGGTGATGGGCATGGACGAGTCGTACATCGAGTACGTCCCCGACCGGCCGGGACACGACTTCCGCTACGCGGTGGACTCCTCCAAGATCCGCCAGCTGGGCTGGAGCCCGGCCCATACCCTGGAAGAGCGGCTGGTGGACACCATCGCCTGGTATCGGGAGCGGGAGGACTGGTGGCGACCGCTCAAGGAGGCCCCCTCCCCGACCCTCCCCCAAAGGGGGAGGG
>JBOGFC010000121.1:0-11167 GCA_050742155.1 Acidimicrobiia bacterium | reverse complement strand
ACCCGACCCTGGCAACGCGCCCACCTCCAGTAACCCCACCAGCGCTCACAGTGACCGATGTAGGGGAAACACCCTCAGGCGCGCTCCCTCCCACCAGGGGTTACGCCAAGAGGCCGCCAAAGTCGAGTCTGAGGAAGACTTTGATGACACGTCCGAGTCGGCTGGGGAGGAAGTTCTCACGGAGGAGTTGAACGGCTTCCTTGCTCGGCGCCTACCGAATCCAGACGAGCTCGCCCGCATTCACGCATTCCTACGAGAAGCCCTCTCGTGGCCCGACACGACAGTCAGGCTAGGGACTTCGAAGAAGACGGAGGACGGCAAGAGCAACTGGGCGGCGATATCCCGCGGAGGCTGGGGAGGGAGATTCCTCGTCCTGTTTCCCAAGGCGATGCGCGTCCGGTTCAGGCTGCAGGAGGACGACGTCTCAGACCTCCCAGATGCTGAGTTTCGGAAAGTTCGCCCTGGAGCTCCCTGGCGGGTCCGAGGAAGGCTGATGGTCTCGAACGGTGTGGACACGTGCCTCACCATGGCTCGTCGGGCATACGAAAAGGTTGGACAGCACCGAGACGGGGGAGCGAAAAGCAATCCTGAACTCGGAGCCTGATCCTGGGTCGGGCGCTAGGCCGGGCACTTTGGAGGATGCTCTGGAGATAGTCGCATGAGCCTCCGGAAACCGGATCGAGGTGAGTGTTGCGCGGTTCTGTCTTGCACGCGGGATGTGAGATGACCACGCGACAGGATGTTTCGTCCGTGCCAATGCAGGGCGGGTACGTCGCCAGTGAGGCGGGACCGTGCTCGAAGGCGAGGCGGGGCGGGCGGGCGGAGAGTTCACCGACCGCGCTGAGGAGGCAGGCGCGTATTCCGTCACCGAGGTTCGAGGCCTGCTCAAAGCGTAGGCGGTGGCGCCATCACGACACCTGTGCGCGCACGGAAGGGTCTGAGAGCGGCTAAGACGAAAGCCTCCCTCTCGTGGCCGGCCAAGCCCCCTAACCTCCGTACCGGCTGACGTCGAACTCGCCTCCGCCCGGCTGATCAGGGCGGATGAGGAAGCGGCGATCCGTGATCCCCCAGGCGTCCTCTACGGTGGCCCCGAGCGCAAACGCCAAGTCCCTGGCGCCGTCGCCAGTCGGCCATGCGCCGACCTCGCGGCGGACAAGCAGATTAGGGTGGGGACAGGTCGGTGCGTCACGGGGGAACCAGTCCTGGAAGTCCTTCCACCCGGCGGCCACGTTCCCGAGGAGCGCGTCCCTCGTCTGTCGGAGGGCGAGGCTCACCTCCCAGGGCCCCTGTATCTCGTACTGGGTGAGGACCTCCCCGTACAGCGCGATCGCCACCCAGACTCTGCCGACGATCGAGACGAGGAAGAAAGCTCGACGCTCCCCTTCTCCTGCCCTGTGCGCCCAGCGTGCGGAGCCCTCTTCTCCGAGCCCGAATTCCATCGCGCCGTTGCGATGGAGGGCCAGGTAGGTGTCCCACCGCCACGGTTCCGAGTCGTGGGGCCGATAGCGAACGGCCGCGTCGACAGTCGGCTTTCGCTGCGACCCCCAGTCCGTGGGGCGGGTGCCCTGGAACGGGTTCGGGCGTTCACGACACCACCACTCCCAGAAGGTCGTGTCGAACTCGGGTAGCGGGATACCTTCGGGGTCACCTGGGAGGACCAGGAGGCGGACGCAGACCTCCGGGGCGAGGGCGACCAGTCCTCCAGTGCCGAAGTCCTCTGCCGAAGGGTCCGTCAAGTGGAGCGCCTTCCGAGTCCGCCGCCACCGGTTGCGGATGAGCTCCACCTGCTCGACCGGCAGGTTCACCTCCTGTAGGCCCTCCTCAGCAAGACGACGAAGTCTTGGGCGAGCCGAGGGGCCTCGTGCGTCAAGGATGGTCGCGGCCGGACGGCTGGAGCGAGGTGCCTCACGACTTGGTCCCCCAGCCCCATGGGCATCTCCACCGACTGGGGGTTCCGCGCATGCTCCTCACGCGTCCGCCACCCGAGGTAGGCGCCGCCGACCACCGCGACCACGGGCGCCACATGGGACAGTCTCCGTACAGGGTCGATCCGATCTAGCACCTTGCCCGCCAGGCGCAGGGCCCGCACCAGCCGCTGCTCCACGTCCTCCTCGATGATCACGGGGAGACCGTGGGGATCCCGCTCGTGCGCCGGCTGGACGACGCGAACGGACCCGAGCTGATCGATCAGGAGGGAGGCGTGAGTCTGCTCGAGGTTCAGGGCCGACTCCACCACGCGGTAGGAGACACCGTGGGTGGGGTCGAACACGGAGTGGTTCCCGAAGAGCGCTTCCTGGTGGAGGTCGGAACGCAGCTGAGGCGCGGGGGCTTATGGACCGGCGGGGGAGGGTCAACGTGGCGGGCTACCTGCTCTTCGCTGAGCACCCCCAGGCCCGTTTGCCCCACGCGGTCGTCCGGGTCCTCCGATACCAGGGGAGCGAGCGGGGAGCCGGGGCCCGCCAGAAGCTTCTCCACGACGTCCGGTGCGAGGGTCCAATCCCCGCCACCCTCGATACGGCCATCGAGGAGGTCAGGAGGCAGCAGCCAACCCGCCGGGCTCTCGGGCCGGGGACAAGGTTCCAGCCCCGCCCGTTGATCCCCGAGGACGCCTGGGTGGAGGGGGTGGTCAACGCCGTGATCCATAGGTCCTACAGCCTGGGGGGCGACCACATCCGGGTGGAGGTTTTTGACGACCGCATCGAGATTGAGAGCCCGGGGCGGTTCCCGGGGCTGGTCGGTCCCAGGGACCCCCGGCACATCGCTCGGTTCGCCCGGAACCCGCGCATCGCCAGGGTCTGCGCGGACCTGGGGTTCGGGCAGGAGCTGGGTGAGGGCATCCGCCGGATGTTCGAGGAGATGCGCCGGGCGGGCCTGGCAGACCCCGTGTACGTGCAGACCTCGGCCAGCGTCCGGCTGACCCTCTCGGCCATCCCGGTGGACCGTGACGTCGAGGCCCGCCTGCCGTCCCGGTCGCGGGAGATCCTCGAGATCCTCCGGGAGGCAGGGGAGCTCGGAACCGGACAGATCGCCGAGGCCCTGGCCATGGCGCGGCCGGCCGTGATCAGGCGGCTGAACGCCTTGAAGGAGGCCGGGCTGGTGGAGTGGGTTGGCAAGAGCCCAAAAGATCCCAGGGCCGTGTGGAGGATCCGATGGTGAATGACATCGATGTAGTTCGTCCCCTAGAGAAGCCTATCTAGCTGGGACTTTGAGCCACTCTAACCAGTACTTGAAACCTTCCGTAGCGCGAGCGCGGGGCACCGCGTTGACGGAGGTTCAGAGGCAGGATCTCAGCGTGCGGCGGGTCCAGTGTGCGACGGACAACGGAGGCGAGAGCGTGGATCCCAATACCATGATCGCTCTGCTGCTGCAGCTGGGCGACAAGCTGCTCTCCGCGCTCGCCGTCCGCGTCCGTGAAGCCCTCCGCGCGACACCTGGATAGACCGTGCCATCGCCGCCACCCAGCAAGCCTTCCCGGGGATGGTCGTTGATCGCCCGCTGGAAACGTGGTGCGGCAGCGAAAGGTTCCAGGCGGCGGTCCGGGCGATCCTGGCCGGCGAGCGGGACCTCACAGAGGAGGAGTTCGTTGACTCGTTTGTGGAGGAAGGGGGGTTCCACTTGCCGGAGCCCGAGGACTTGCGGCAGTCCGCCGGCAGCATCCTTGAGACCTTCTTCAGGGCCCTGGAGCGCGAGATGTACCTGTCGGAGGAGGGGCCGGTCGCCATTGCCCACCGCAACGAGGTCCTGCACGGCGTCGCCCATCAGCAGCTCACCGAGATCAGGGAGATGGTCCGAGCGCTGCCCACTGGAATCGTCGAGGCGTTGGGAGTGGCGCCCGACCAGGTGGGCGGTGCCCGGAGCCCCAGCGAACAGGTCCTGGATGGGCAGGTTGACGAGGCTCGCGAGCTACTCCTCCAAGGCAAGGCCGTGTCGGCCCGCCGGAGTCGATCCTCGTACCACTCGAGCGTCCTGGCGCTCAGGTTCTTGGCGCTGCAACGGGCGAGGAATTCCTCGCGCAGGTCGTGGACGGTGACCGTCCTGGCGGCGATCGGTCGTCCTGCTGGTCTCACCATCGTTCTCTCCCTTTGCTCGGGAGAACGGGGCGAAAGAGACCGGTCCGGTGGTGACCCTCGGCAACACTTGTGCGGTCGGCGGGTGCCGCGCCGGTTGTGGAAAACCGGTGAAAACTTGTGCGGTAGAGGAGATATCCGCACGGTCGCGTCGCCCGTCTCGGCCTTGGGCCGAACGTCATCCCGAGACCTAAAGCCCAGGTCAGGGCCGCTTTCTCGCAGCGGAGGCGGACGGGAATCGAACCCGCCGGGGACCTCACGACCCCCCACCGGTTTTGAAGACCGGGGAGCCCACCAGGCGCTCGTTCGCCTCCGCAGGGCAGTCTACGTGGGGAAACGCGTTGGGCGTCGGGCGGCGCGCGGCCGTGCATGACAGGCTGCATGACAGTGGCGGCGGGCTCGTGGCAAACGCGCGGCACATGCGAGGCCGATGCCCGGTTGGGCGATCTGCCAGAAGTACAATCCCGGCGCGATGCCGGGGCGGTCCTGGGTCGGAGTGACGGGCGCGGATTGGTTCGACGGGATCCCGAATTCGATGAGGTCAACTTCTGGCAGCCGAGCCTCGTCGCGCTCAAGGCGCTGAAGCCCGGCGCGCCGTTCCTGTTTAAGCTTCACCGCGACGATCGTGTTGTCGGTGGCTTCTTCGCCGACTGGACGCACTGTCCGGTGTCGATTGCCTGGGACGATCACGGGTACACGTTCGCGACTTCGACGAGATGCCAGCCCTTGGCGGTGCGCACGAAGTGCGTGCAACTGACCTCCCAGCCGGCGACGGCTACATCGCTCGCGGCTTTCGGAACGACGAGCGGCCCGATCTCTCACCGTCCCAGTCGCTGAACCAGAGTTTCCCCGGCGCGACCTTCGAGATCGTCATCTGCTCATCGATCAGGTCTCTGTCTTCCAGGACGCGCCCGGCCACTTGCTTCTGCGTCAGGTCGTGCAGGAGATCGGCGAGCTTGTCGGCGCGGGGAAGGTCGGCGCCGCCCTCAGCCGCTCGTGCCTTTGCCTCTTGGAGTTCGTCGCCTGAGAGGTATCCCTTCTGCTCGCACCATTCGAGGAGCTCGCCGACGACCGGACCCGCAGCCTTCGCGATCCCGGGACCCGCTGCGACCTTGCGGATGATGAACCAGCCGAGGAAGTGGCCGACCTGTTCGAGGATCTTCTCCGGCCCGAAGGTTCGGCAGTAGGAGTTCTTGGTCTCGTCGGCTTCCCATCGGGGTTCCCAGAACTCTTTCTCATCCTTGCTCAGCGACTCGTAGGCGTAGCCGTCGATGCAGTGCTCGAGCAGCTCCACGATCGAGCGTCGATCGGTATGCGACCGCTTCGTGGTCGGCCGGTCCCGCTCGGCCAAGAATTCGGCGAACACTTCCGCGATCGTGGGCTTAGATCGTGGGCTTAGCTACCTCCATGCGACCCCCTCCATTCTCGGCGTTGCTCCCGAACCCCAGCCGCCCCTCCCGGTTGAGGGTGGGCGATCTTGGTATCATATTCGCTACCATGGCGTCCGATCGGCGGAAGCGGCTCCGCGAGCGGCTCGAGGGTGCCCGCGAGGCGCGCGTGTCCGAGGTGGAAGCCTACCTCGAAGCCTGCGGCTGGCGGCAACGAAGCGGCAAAGGGAGCCACCGGGCGTGGACGAAGGAAGGCAGGCGGACCCTCGTGATACCGATGCACGGCGGTCGGGTCCGGGAGTATGTGATCCGGCAGGTCTTGGAGGCGACCAGCGATGACAACGAGACGGGCTGAGGGAGAGGTCGAGCGGCTCGCGGCGCTCCCGTGGACAACCGAGCTCAAGCGCAACGAGGACGGCAGCGTCTTCGCGCGCATCGTCGAGCTGCCCGGGTGCATGACGGAAGGCGAGACCGAAGAGGAAGCTGTTCGGAACCTGCGCGAGGCGCTGGCGCTTTGGCTGGATTCGGAGCTCGCGCAGGGACATCCGATCCCCCGACCCGAGTCCAAGCGCTATTCGGGCACGTTCACCGTGCGAACCTCTCCATGGCTCCATCGCCTCGCTACCGAGGCCGCGCGGCGGGAGAACGTTTCCCTCAACGAGTTCGTGAACGAGGCGGTCGCCGTGGCGTCAGGCGGAGCCGCAGCCTTTCGCGTCGGCCCCTCCGCGGGCAGCGCTCGATACGACGTTCGATTCGAGGAGTGGATGCGCAAGAGCGACCGAGACGTCTTCCTCCCGTACCCACGGCTGCGTCTGTGGATCGACGGGGAAGCCTCTTACGTGATCCATGGGCTTCTCACACGGCTCGACGCCGAGCATGTCCGAAGCACGCTTTGGCGGTCGCCGTCCGCATCGGACGACGAGGCTCTGGCGAACATGCTCGCGCGTTTCTTCGCGCAGGTCGTTGAGGAGGCAGTCCGAGAGTCTGCTCTGCCGCGCGGATACACGAGGAGCGTACAACGGCTCGGGATCCGCCACTCCAAGGGCGTGCGCTTCGCCGCGACGCTCGAACAGTTCCTGCGATTCGCCGGGAGCCGGACGAATCGACGGCCCGTCCAGAAGGAAGAAATCTTGCATTCGTTCGAGTTGATGGGCGACGATGCGGGGCGAGCACAAAGGCGAGGAGCATAGGGGCGTTTTGATGGCACGGGGCGGACGGGGGAGAAGGCGTCGGCGGATACCGGCGCGAACCTCGGGTTCGAGACGAAGCTCTGGCAGGTGGCCGACGCCCTCCGCGGCAGTATGGACGCCGCTGAGTACAAGCACGTCGTCCTTGGCTTGATCTTCCTCAAGTATATCTCGGACGCCTTCGAGGAACAGCACACTCGGCTCGACGCTGCACGCGGCGAGGGCGCCGATCCTGAAGATCCGGACGAGTACACCGCGCGCTGAACATCTTCTGGGTGCCGCCCGAAGCGCGCTGGTGGCACCTGAAGGCGCAAGCCAAGCAGCCGACGATCGGGCAGCTGGTTGATGATGCGATGGAGGGATCGAGCGCGACAACCCTTCGCTCAAGGGCGTGCTGCCGAAGGAGTAGTGGACCCCGCTCGGATAGCCTGGGGTGGTGACACTCGGACCTCGTTCCCACGCACCCTCCCTGCGCGTCAGTGGGTTGGTGGCTCGCCACGGCGAGCTCGCCTATGAGGAGATCGCCCGCCTGGACGGATCGATCCCCGACCTCGGGGCGGTGGCGGACGGTTTCGTGGGCCGGGCGGTTCCCATGAGCGCCGTCATCGACCGGTCTCGGCCGGATCGTCGGGCGACCTACATCACCGTGGAGAGTGATGACGGCTTCTACCGGGCCTCGATCCCTCTCCGCGAGCTGGCCGAGAAGGGCTGGCTGGCCCACTCGCTCGGGGAGGGGCCCCTTCCCCGAGAACGGGGAGGGCCCTTGCGGGTGGTGGTGCCACGGGGACGCACCTTGTGCTGGAACGTCAAGTCGGTCGCCGAGCTCCGCTTCACGGCCCAGCCGGAGCCGGACGGCGTGCCAGACGATCCGCCTCATTGAGCCCGCCGGGTAATCTGTCCGGGCGCCAGCCCATCCCGCCCAAGGCCATGTCCTCTCCAGGCTCATTCGGTGAACTGATCCGGGAACGTCGCGAGGCGGCCGGCCTGAGCCAGGCCGGCTTGGGGAAGCTGGTCGGGCGCTCGGCGTCGGCGGTGCGGAACTGGGAACGAGGCCAGTCGCTCCCCGGCGAGCCCCAGGTTATGAGCGCCCTGGCGACGGCCCTCGGCATCTCCGAGGTGGAGCTCTCCCGGTTTCTCGAGCCGGACCGGCTTCCTCTCGAGCCACCCGAAGAGCCGGAGCCGTCCACCCATTCCCCGGACTGGCTGGAGGGGTTACTCGGCCCCCTGGATCGGGAGCTGGCTCTTCCCTCCGCACCCGTGGCCGCGCTCCCAGAAGACACGCGGGAGACGCTGGTGGAGCCAGCCGCACCGGCGGCTTCGCCCGCCCCCCCTGCTCGACCTGAGGCGCCCCCGACCATCCGCCCAACCAGCCCCAAGCCGCCCCCCGCACCGCAGCCGCCCCTCCGTCCGCCGGTTCACTCCGCCCCGGCGCCTGCCCCTTCATATGTCGAGGATCCTGAGCAGATGGCCTTCTATCGATACCGGGCTCTGGTGACCGCCTCGGTGCTCGTGATGCTCCTGCTAGTTCTGCTCTGGGCGGTGGGAGAGCTCCGGCAGGCAGTCCGGGCGGTCCTGGAGCTCTTCTGAGCGGATAGGTCGAGCGGACCATTGACAGGCTTACCGCGTCTAGTGATATGCTTGCCACAGCGGGTGATGGGCTGGGAGCCTGGCCAAAGGAGGGCCGTGAGCGACCGCCCGGATGCGGACTGGGACCCCGTCATGCTGCTCGACTACCTGACCACCGAGGATCGGGTGGCCGACGATCTGGTACTCGAGATCCGGCGGCGGGTCATCGACCGCAACCGCATCCTGGTGGGCATCACCGCCCTCGAGCCGGTCTTGGTCGATCTGCGGTCCCGGTAAGTCTCCACCCGTCCCAGGGGTCGATCCGCTCCAAAACCCTTGGCCCCTCTGGTACAAAGGCACGTGAACTCCTGGCGCCGCCCGCTCCGTACAGGGAGATGATGGAGGAGCGTCGCACCCTGGTCCGCTTTCGGGCCGGTGACCCGGAGGCGGTGAGAGCCCTCTACCGGCGCTACGGACGATCGATCTTCGTGGTGGCGGTGCGAGCCCTCGGCGACCGGAGTCTGGCCGAGGAGGCCGTCCAACAGACCTTCCTGCAGGCCTGGCTGGCCTCCCGTCGTTTCGATCCCACCCGGGACCCCGGTGCGTGGCTCTATGCCATCGCCCGCCGGGTGGCGGTCGACCTGTACCGCCGGGAACGACGCCACCGGTCGGCAGAAGGGGAGGAGCCGGAGATCGTGGTCCTACCTCCGTCTTTCGAGCTCACCTGGGAAGCCTGGCAGGTGCGGGTCGCTTTGGACCGACTCCCGGCCGAAGAGCTGGAGGTGATCCGGGCCACTCATTTCCAAGGCTTGAGCCACCGGGAGGCCGCCGATTACCTGGGCATCCCGCTCGGAACGGTGAAGTCCCGCTCCCACCGGGCCCATCGCCGCCTGGCACGCCTGCTGGCCCACGTGCGGGAGGCGACCGCATGAGGTGCGAGGAGTTCAGGGCCGTCTATCTGCTGGGCGAGACCTCGGCCGGTCACCTGGCCACGTGTGCCGCCTGCCGGACCGAGCAGCCCTACCTCGACGAGCTGCGAGCCGCCTTGGCCGACCCGAGCCTCTGGGAGGAACCCCCCGACGAGACCGAGGGCCGGGTGGTGGCCGACTTGGCCGCCAAGGCCAGGTCTCGTCCGAGACCTGCTCGCCGGTGGCAGGTGGTGGCTGCCGCCGCCGCCCTCGTGCTGGTCGCCGGCTTGGGGGTGTGGTGGACGGGCCGCCCTCCCCCTCCCGATTGGGAGGTGCGGCTGGTCGGAACGGAGCTGGCTCCCCGAGCCAGCGGCTTGGTCCAAGGATGGGAGTGGGATTCCGGGACCTCCATCTACATCCGCATCGAGGGGCTGGGGCGGGCTCCGGAGGGTCACTACTACGAGCTGTGGTTCGCCGGCGAGCGGGGCTGGGTCTCGGCGGGCACCTTCTGGGACGCTCCCGGGTTCGAGCTGTGGGCGGCGGCCCGCCTGGAGGACTACCCCCGCCTGGGTGTCACCCTGGAACCGGACGACGGCAACCCGGCCCGCACCGGTGATTCGGTGCTGGGGAGCCGGGCCGGGGCTTGACCGTTCTCGGATCCCCGGTCGATCTCGAACCAGACGTGCGAGCCCCGGTCCCAATACGCACCGCCGCGGTCGGTCAGCCGGTCACACATCACCAGGCCGTAACCCCGGCCGGAAGCGGGCGCGTCGTCGAACCACGGCCGGCGCCCCGGGTCGTGCACCTCGACGGCAACCCGGTCGGGGGAAACCCTCACCCTCACCCGAATCGAGTCTCGGGGCCGGAGCTCGGCATGGCGGACGCCGTTGCCGACCAGCTCGCTCAACAGCAACCGTAGGTCGTCGAGGAGGGCTGGCTCGAGACCTTCCAGCCCAGCCAGGGCCTGGCGGGCCTGGGCCGGCGCCTCGAGCGTGGCGGCGATCCGCAGATCGAGCGACTGCTCCATCGTGGGCCAATCTTCCCGGCCCTGTCTTCGGGGAAACCTGCCGGGGCAACGAGCGCGAAAGCTTCGCACGGAAATGTCTCCCCGTAGCTGAGCGCTTGTGGCAATATCATCGCTACCAGAGAAAGGAGGTGGTCCGAAGCATGTCAGATTTGTACAGGACTCTGGAGGTGGCCGGGCGCTAAGCGGCCATCCGTAGGGAGGCCGCTTCCCCTGATTGGGGCGGTGGCGACTCCCACCCGGACCACCGGGACCTGGAGATCCGCAAGTCGGTCCGCTTGCGGCGTCATCGACGAAGTGTCTCCGGGTCCTTCCGCGTACGGGGAGCTAGGGGGAAGGGGGGCGTCAGGTCAGGGCTGCAGGCAAGAGTCGGGGGCGTAAATACCCCTTACCGTTCCGTCCGGCTCGGCCGAGCTGACCGGTCCCCACAGCAGCACTACGCCGGCCGAGTCGAGGATCTCGTAGATGGTTCCCAACTCGGGGTGATCTCGGAACTCGGTCCCGAGGTCCTCGTAGATGCTCTCCAGGGTGGCGACGGTGTCTCCCAGCGCCAGCCCGCTCAGGCTCCTGATGCCGGAAGCGGGGCTCGACTCCTCCTCCTGCCCATGGCTCTGGTCGAGCCGGTAGCCGACGAAGGTGCCCGTCTGGCTCTGGTCGAGGGTGGTGACGACCACCAGCGGCCCCCATCGAACCAGCCGGATCTGCTGACTCGGGCAGGTCCCGTATGCCCCGTCCGAGATGATGGCTCCGCTGTCCTCGTTCGGCTGGCCCAGGCTGGCCGCCAGGCGTCCCAGGACCTCGTCCCCCGGCTGCCCGAAGTCCAACGGCCCGATGGCGCTCACCTCGAGACGCAGCTCGTCGACCGGGATGGCCTCCCCCTGGGGGGCGACGGCGACGGTCGGAGTCGTCGAGGAGGTGGCGCCTGGCAGGGTGGTGGCCGGGGAGGCGGTGGTAGGCGGGGCGGGGATGGTGGTGGCCGGAGCGGGGGAGGTGGTGACGGGCTGGGGATCGGAGCGGAGGACCGACA
>JBOGFC010000120.1:0-2708 GCA_050742155.1 Acidimicrobiia bacterium | reverse complement strand
GTGGTGGTCTGGTCGACCGGGGTGGTGGTCGTGGTGGTCTCCGCTCCGGTGGCCGGACCTTCCGCTGGGGCGCCGGGCGCCTCCTCGGGCGGCCCTGGCCCGAGCGTGCCGGTGGTGAAGATGCGGCCGGAGAGGGTCACGCCCAGGAAGGTGAGCCCGTCATCGTCCTGGGACGACCCGATGCTCACCGCATCGACCACCACCAGCCGCTCCAGCTCGGCCAGCCCGTACAGGTAGCCGAGCGTCTCGAAGTACTGGCCCTCGAGTACCAGGGTTACCGGGATCTCCAGGTAGGTCTGCCCCTCGACCGGAGCGGGCAACCCGGGGGTGATCGACTGCCAGAGGATCCCCGTTTCCTGCATCAGCACGTTGAGCTGATCCACGAAGTCGGCCAGGTCGGGGTTAGGGGGAATAGTCGTCTCCAACGCTCCCACCGCCGAGATGTAAGCCAGCTCGCTCTCTTGGATCTTCTTCAGGCGATTGAGCGTGGTGCGCAGGGTCATCTCCTCGTTCTTGGCCGCCTCCAGCTGGTCTCGCAGCTCCCCGATGCGGAGGTTCATGGGAGAGATCACGAAGAGGAAGAAGACCGCCGTAATGAGGAGGCCGGCCAGCAGGGCCAGGAGGAGCGGCGCCCGGCTCACTCCGGCACCTCCCCCCACCCTTCTTGCGTGAGAAGTGACCCGCCGGCGGTCCGGAACTCACGCAAGAATGGGAGCGGGAGGGGGAGGAGCGCCCGGCTCACTCCGGCACCTCGGGGATGCGCTCGGCCAGCCGGTCGGAGATCGCCGCCCGGGTGAGGGAGGCCACCGAGTCGAACTGGATCACGTCGGTCCCGCCGAGCGCGGCCAGCGAGGCGCTGTTGACCCATGCCCCGTCCAGGGCCGGGAATTGGTCGGAGTCGACCGTGCGCAGCCAGGCGGCCACGTCGGGGTACTCGAAGGCCACCCCGTTCCCGGAGATCTGCCCCAGCAGGTCCGGGTTCTCCTCGCTCCGGTTCACCTGGCCGGCGAAGCCCTCCAGCCACACCCGGTCGGGGATCACTCGGCCGAGGTCGTTGAGCAGCCGCCCCCAGGCTATGTCGGCCGCCAGGATCACCTCCATCATGTCGACCTTGGCGTCGTACGACTGCTTGAGGAGGCGGGCGCTCTCCAGCTGGGCGATCTCCGCCCGGATCCCCTCGTTGACCATCTCCTGAGCCTCGAGTCGATCCCGGGCGGAGCTCACCTTGGTCCCCCAAAAGAGGGCGAAAAGCGCCAGGACCAACAGGTAGCCGAGCATCAGACCGATGGCGAAGCTCCGGCGCCGGCGCGCCTGCACCCGACGACGGGCCTCGGGGGGAAGCAGGTTGATGGTGCGCATCAGCGGGGCTCCCAGAGGGCCAGGCCGACCGGCACCGGCAGCACCGGCTGCGCTTGCAGCAACTCGGCCTCGGAAAGGCCGGTGCGGCCCACCTTGAGGTCGTCGAGAACCCGGGCCGGCTCGACGGTGGTACCGAGCGCCTTGCCGAGCCGGTTGGCCAAGTTGGGCAGCCGGGCGGCCGTCCCTGCCACCACCAGCCGGGCCGGGCGGTCCTCACCGACCTGACTAAGGTAGTAGTCGACCGAGCCGCGAATCTCTTCGATGAACACATCGGCCTGACGGGTCAATAGACGGCGGGCCAGCGCCTCTCCCTCCTCCCCGGTGGGAGTGCCTTCGGGCGCCACCCCCACCCGTCGCTTGAGCTGCTCGGCCTGGTCGAGCCCCAGCTGCATCTCGGTGGCCAGGAGGTTGGTGAAGTCCTCCCCGCCCATGGTGAGGATCCGGGCGAAGCGCACCGCCCCGTCGCGGACCAGCACCACCTGGGTCACCCCGCCCCCGATGTCGACCACCCCCTGTGAGCCATCCTCGGTGGAGAGGCCCTCGCCCACCAACGCCCGGGCCAGGGCGAAGGCCTGCAGGTCGACGGCCATGACCCGCAGCCCGGCCCCGCCCACCACCCGCAGGACCCCGTCGACCATGTCCCTTTGGGCGGCCACCACCAGCGCGGAGAGCATCGGCTCTCCTTCCGGGGTGGAGAACTCCTCCAGCGGCACGAAGTCCAACAGGGCGTCCTCGATGGGGATGGGGATGTACTCC
Organism: Acidimicrobiia bacterium; assembly: GCA_050742155.1. Taxonomy (GTDB): domain Bacteria; phylum Actinomycetota; class Acidimicrobiia; order Spongiisociales; family JALYHC01; genus JBOGFC01. The sequence goes on along the minus strand of JBOGFC010000120.1, from coordinate 593 downwards.
TGCACCTGGAAGGGGAGCGCCTCGACCAGCTCACCCTCCTCCATGTAGGGAAGGTCGAGGCGCCGAACGATCACCCGCTGGTTGGCGAGGCCCACCACGATGCGCTTGCGGGGCAGCTTGGCCTGCTTCCACAGGGTGGCCAGGGCGTCGGTGACCACCTGCTCGTCCATGATCTCGCCCCCCACCAGGGCGCCGGTGGGCAGGGCCACTTCCCCGAAGCGCTCCAAGAGCGGGGGGCTCTTGCCCGTATCGAGCGCCACGGCACGCACCGCCGAGGTGCCGATCTCCAGGCCGACCGTTTCTGCCATGGCACTCCGCTCCCGGCGATCCACCGGCGCCGCCGGACCGCCGCCGAATTACACGGCTGTCATTCGGGAGCGTAACCACCCCGAGCAGGGCTGCCAAGGATTTAGGGCTTATCTCCTCCCTTTCTGGGGAAGGCTGCCCTTGTCACCCTCGCCCTTTGGGGAGGGTTGCCCTTAGCCCAGGTACCAGCGGACCAGCGTCTCGCCGAACGGTATCGCCAGCCAGGCACCAAGCACCAGCGCCGGACCGAAGGGGATGGTCTCCTTGCGGCCCTTGCGGCGGGTGAG
>JBOGFC010000119.1:0-35799 GCA_050742155.1 Acidimicrobiia bacterium | reverse complement strand
AGGCGCCTCGGCGGTACTCCAGGTTCCACGTGGCATAGCCGCGGGCGGTCAGGTCCTCGGCCGTCCCGTCCATGAGGTCCCGGGCGAAGCCGTCTCGCCAGAACCCGCCGTGGATGAGTACCACCAGGGTGTGTGGTTCGCCCCCGACGGGTAGGCGGAGGTCGGCCACCTGCTCGGAATGGGGACCGTACCGATGGGTCTCCATCTCTCCGGGAGGGTACCGGTAGGGTGAGATGGGTGTGGGCGAGGAGACTCCCGGCGGCGGCCGTGATCATGGTGCTGGGTTGCGCCCCGGCAACCGAGCCTCCGGTTGGCACTCCGTGGGAGCAGCTCGCCCCCGCTCCCTCGGAGCGCACCGAGGTGGTGGCCGTCTCGGTAGACGAAAGGCTCTACGTGATGGGGGGCTTCACTGCTCTCGGGGGCACCGTCAGTACGGTGGAGATCTACGAGCCGGCCTCCGACTCCTGGACGGAGGGACCGGCTTTGCCGATCGCCCTCAACCACGCGGCGGCGGCCTCACTGGACGGGGTGGTCTACGTCTTGGGTGGATATCGGGGGCCTGGACTCAACCGCGCCACCGACCGAGCCTTTGCGCTTCGGGAGCGAAGGTGGGAGGAGTTCCCGGCCATGCCGGAGGTGCGGGCGGCGGCGGGGGCAGGAGCGGTGCAGGGGAAGCTCTATGTGGCCGGCGGCGTGGGTCCGCAAGGCTTGGCCACCAATACCTTGGTCTTCGACCCGGCGCTGGGTGAGTGGTCGATGGAGGCCGGGCTCCCCACCCCCCGCGAGCATCTGGGAGTGGCCTCGGACGGCCGGCGCCTCTACGTGCTGGGCGGCCGCACGGGAGGGATCGGCTCCAACCTGGACGCCGCCGAGGCCTTCGATCCCGGTAGCGGGAAATGGGAGGTGCTTCCCCCGGTCCCCACCCCGCGCGGAGGGAGCAGCGCGGCCGCCGTCGCCGGGCTGGTGGTGCTGGCCGGAGGGGAGGAGCAGGGAGGAACCTTCGAAGAGGTGGAGGCTTACGATGTGGCAACCGGGGAGTGGGTCGCCCTCCCTCCCCTGCCCACCCCCCGTCATGGACTGGGCGTGGCGGCGGTGGGGAGCGTCGTGTACGTCATCGCCGGGGGTCCCGCCCCGGGGCTGGCCTTCTCGGCGGCCAACGAAGCACTCGACCTCCGGGAACTCCCGCCGGGGGTCGGCACGTAACAAAGAATGGTGACGACAATGGATGACATGGGAGGACGATGAACGCCAAGGCTGCCCTTTCCGGGCTGTTGGCGGCCGGGTTGGCCCTGGCCGTGAGCGAGCTGGTGGCCGGGGTGACGGGGGTGACGTCGCTGATCGTGACGGTGGGCGACCTGGTGGTGGACACCGCCCCGCCGGCCGTGGAGGACTTCGCCATCGGGACCTTCGGCGTCTACGACAAGGTGGCCCTCTTCGTGGGCATGCTGGTGGTGGCCGGGGTGGCAGGGGCGGTGCTGGGGGTGGCGGCCGCTCGAATCTTCGCGATAGGGGTGGCGGGCTTCCTGGCCTTTGGTCTGCTCGCCGTGCTGGCCGCGCTACGTGATCCGCAGACCCCGGTTGTGCCGGCTCTGGCGGCGGCGCTGGTGGCGGCCGGGGCAGGGATCGGGGGCCTGGCCTACCTGCTCCGGGCCGCCGCGCCCGGCCTTGACCCGGCTGATACCCGGGCCAGCCGGCGGGCCTTCCTACAGGGGGCGGCGGGGGTAGCGGCGCTGGCGGCGGTGGCGGCGGCCACCGGCCGATTCCTCGTCGAGCAGGGCAGGGCGATCGTACGGGGCCGCGAGGAGGTGCTGCTCCCGCAGGCATCGGAGCCGGCACCGGCGCCTCCGGACGAAGCGTCGCTGACGGTGGAGGGCCTCGACCCCCTCATCACTCCCAACGAGGACTTTTATCGCATCGACACGGCTCTGGTGGTGCCGAGGGTCGACGTGGAGGGCTGGAGCCTGGAGGTGAGCGGGATGGTCGACCAGCCGTACCGGCTGACCTTTGAGGAGCTGCTGGCCATGCCGATGGTGGAGCGCTACGTGACGCTGGCCTGTGTATCCAACGAGGTGGGCGGGCACCTGGTCGACAACGCCCTTTGGTTGGGGGTGCCGCTGCGTGACGTCCTGGGCCGGGCCGGAGTGCAGGCCGGGGCCACCCAGATCGTGGGCCGGGCGGTACACGGCTTCACGGTAGGCTTCCCCACCGAGGCGGCTTTCGACGGCCGGGTGGCGTTGGTCGCGGTAGGCATGAACGGCGAGCCGCTGCCTTATGCACATGGGTTCCCCGCCCGGCTGGTGGTGTCCGGTCTCTACGGCTACGTCTCGGCCACCAAGTGGCTCGAGCAGATCGAGCTCACCACCCTGGAGGCCTTCGACGCCTACTGGATACCGCGCGGCTGGGCCAAACAGGCTCCCATCAAGACCCAGTCCCGGATCGATGTTCCCGGGTTCGGCTCTTCGCTCCGGGCCGGGCCCCAGCCCATCGCCGGGGTGGCCTGGGCTCCCCACCGTGGCATCGCCCGGGTGGAAGTGCAGGTGGACGAGGGTCCCTGGCAGGAGGCGCGCCTCAGCCGGCCGCTCACCGAGGATGCTTGGGTGCAGTGGGTCTTCGAGTGGCAGGCGGCGGCGGGAGAGCACGTACTCCGGGTGCGGGCCACCGACGGTACCGGCCAGACGCAGACCGAGCAGCGAGTGCCTACCCGGCCGGACGGAGCGACCGGCTACCACAGCATCTCGGTCGAGGTGGGGTAGGTCAGGGCGCCCGGTGTTGGGGGGCCAGCTCCTCGGCCAAGGCCAGCTCTGCGGGGCTGAGCTCGCCCTCGACGAGCTCGTGGCGAAGCGACACCTCCTCCAACAGGGCTTGGACGGCCTTCTCGTAGCTCACCGGTCCCACCTCCTCCTCGATGCTCCCCACCGTCTCAGGCCTCCAGTCGAGCTGCAGGGCCCGATAGACGGGGACCAGGATGTCCCGCACCTGATCGGCGCCGGCCACCACCACCACCCCTCCCACGTGGGCGGCCCGCCGTAGGAGGCGCTGTCCGACGCCCATGATCTTCTTCTCTCCCCTGGCATTGACGCTGTATCGACCGGGGCAGTACTCGCCGGGAATCTCTCCGATGCGAGCATCCACTCCCAGCCGCCGGAGGCCGCCCGCCACCACATCGTCGAGCTCCCCGAAGCGCTGGCTGATGGTCTCCCGTGGGGTCGGGGTGGGGATGCACCACGAGAAGGCGATGGTCTGGCGATGGAAGACGGCCGCCCGGCCGCCGGCCAGGCGCTCCACCGCCTCGAACCCCCCGCGCCGGGCGGCTTGCACCGCCGACCGGTAGCCGGGGGCGGCCACGTCCTGGCGGCCGAAGGCCACGATCGGCCCGGGACGGTGGAGGCGGAGCGTTTCGGTGCCCAGCCCGGCCGAGGTCCGCCTCAGGAGGGCGTGGGAGACGGCCGTGTCGAATGACGGCCGATCGGGAAAGGACTCAGAGAGAAGTCGGATGCGACGAGCCCTCATACCCAAGAGCGTAAAGGGAACTTTGCCGCTGGCCGATCCGTCTCCATTGAGGACGATGAGAGCTGGCCTATTTCGGCTGGGCGTGGCGTTGCTGCTGCTTTCGGCCTGCGAGCGACCGCTGGGCGGAGCGGGGAGCTTCTCGGCCCGCTGGATCCAGGGCTCGACCACCACCAGCACCACCTTCCTCCCGGTGGCCCCCGGGGACCTGGTCTCCTCCGGCTCGGTCGAGTGGATGAACGACCGCCTGGGTGCACCGGGGTCTGACGACCCGGTACAGGTGACCCGCGCTGTGTGGAGCCGATCCAGCGGCCGGGAGGCTTTTGTGCAGGCCAGCCGCTACGAGATCGCCGCCGCCCTACCGCGGATCGAAGTTCCGAGGATGGTGCCGGCCGAGGTGCGCCACATCACCAGCCAGCTGGTCTACGCCACCGAGAGCGGCGCGCTCGGCGACCGGACCGCGGCTGCCTTCGGCTTCTGGGCGGTGGAGCCTTACTCCATCAGCCGGTCGGTCGGCCAGCGATCGGCCCTCCTGGTCGGCTTGGCCGCCGGCCTGCCGTTGCCCGGGTCCGACATCCCGGCTTGCCAAGGCTACGAGCTGGGTGAAGGGGTGCTCTGTGAGATGACCGACGTCTCCGGGACGCCGGCCTGGCGAGTGCAGACCGAAGGGGCTCGCCGTCTGGTGTGGGCGGAAGGTCCCTACCGGTACGAGCTGGAGTGTCATGACGAGCTGCCGGGGGGCGTCTGCGAACAGGTGGCCGCTTCGATGATGGCCCTGGAGGATATCGGGGGACCGACCCGGTCGGCGGCGCCCGAACAGTAGCCTCCCCCGAGGAGGTGAGGATGAAGATCCAGACAGGGCGCCTGGTGAGCCTCGGATACGGGAGCTACGTTCGGTCGGACGACGTGGTAGCGGTGGAGCCGATCACCGACAACCGCGGTCCGGGACGGCGGTCGCGCGTGTGGGTGCGGGGGGTCTCCGAGCCGTTGGTGGCTTCCAGGGCGGAGCCCTCGATCGTCGATGATCTGGTCACGCCAACCGACGAGGCGGCCCAGGTCCGCCAGCAGCGCACGGTACTGCGGAAGGTGGTGAGTGCGTTGGAACAGGTGCCACCGGTGCTCCGGCGAGTGATCGCCGAAGAGACGGGGGTGAAGCTTGATCAGTTGGCTGACGAGGCGGAGCGGGTGCTGGCCTGAGGCTGCGCCTCCGCCTCCTCCCGTTCTTGCGTGAGTTCCGGACCGCCGGCGGGCTATTTCTCACCCAAGAAGCCTGGCGGCGCCGGCCTGAAGTCGCTCAGCCCCGATGCCGGTCCAGGTTGGTGAGCAGGAGGGGATCGGTGGGGGCGAGCAACAGGTGGGTGCCGTCGTGGGAGAGCCACAGGTCCGGGGCAGCCTCCAGCCAGACCAACTCCGGAAAGACCCCCAACCGGGATCGAGCTCTCCGCTGGGGCGGCCGGTAGACGAGGATCTCCGGCGCCGGAGCGTGCACGGCCGGGAGGCGGTCCACCAGGTCGAACTCTCCGAACAGCCTGGCCAGGCCCTCCGCAGGGTCGAGCGGCCGACCCTGTCCCCACCACTCGATGGTGAGGCACGCCGAGCAGGTGGCGACCTCGATTCCGGCCACCGTCCGGGGCTGGTGGTCGCAGCTGGGGAGCGTCGTATTCATGTCAGGCACTATCGCGCTCGGGTGTGACATTTCCGTTCTCGTGACGGTTATCCATCCATTGGGTGCACAAACGTCACAAGAACGTCATCCTGCCTTCCCTACATGAGAAGATAAGCAGGTGAACGAACGAGTCGACGACCGCTTCGAGGTGCAAGAGCCGCTCGGCTCGGGCGGGATGTCGACCGTGTGGAGGGCCCGGGACGCCGCTCTCGATCGCTCGGTGGCCATCAAGCGGCTCCATGCTCACCTGGCCGCCGACCGCGCCGCGGCGGCCCGCTTCCAGCAGGAGGCCCGGGCGGCCGGCTCGCTCTCCCACCCCGGTGTGGTAGCGGTCTACGACGCCGGCGAGGACCAGGGGGGGCCGTTCATCGTCATGGAGTATGTAGACGGCGAGTCCTTGGCCGATCTCCTGAAGCGCGAGGGCCGCCTCCCGCCGGAACGGGCCACCGAGGTGGCCGCCGCGGTGGCCGAGGCTCTTCACTTCGGGCACGAGCGGGGCGTGGTGCATCGAGACGTCAAGCCCTCCAACGTCCTCCTCGACCCGGATGGCCGGGTGCGGGTGGCCGATTTCGGGATCGCCAGGACACTGGACGGCTCCGCCCGTCTGACCGCCGAGGGGATGGTGATGGGGACGGCCTCCTACGTGGCTCCCGAGGTGGCGATGGGCAAGGCGGCCACCCCGGCCTCCGACACCTACTCGCTGGGAATCCTGCTCTACGAGATGCTGATTGGGCGGACACCCTTCGAAGGTGAAACTCCCATGTCGGTCCTCATGGCCCACCAGACCGAGGAACCGGTCCCGCCCGGCCGGCTGGCCGAGCTGCCGTCGGGTCTCGAGCAGGTGGTGCTGCGCGCCCTGGCCAAGGATCCGGCCGAGCGCTACCCCTCGGCCGCCGAGATGGCGGAGGCGCTGCGGAGTCCGGGGGAGATGGATGCCACCCGGGCCATGGCTGCGGTGCCGGCGGGTGGTACGACCGTCCCACTGCCCGCGGCCGAGCGGCCCGACACTCCGCCCGCCTCCTGGCCTGAGAGGAGGGAGCGGCTGGCCGGCTGGTGGCCGGGCTGGCCGGAGGTGGCGGCCTGGTGGCGAGCCCACCCGCAACTGCTGGTGGTGGTGCTGGCGGTGGCCGGCATCGTGCTGGCCGGGCTGCTGCTGAGCGCGCTGGGGTCCTCCGACCAACCCACCGAGTCGTCGGTGACGGTCAGCTCGGCCCCTCCCACCACGGTCGCCCCGACAGTCCCTCCAGAGGAGGAAGGCCCTCCTGGAGACGTGGGCCCTCCCGGCAACCGGGGCCAGGGGAGGGGCAGGCCGTAGGGTTAGACGCGGGGGGCGACCCGCTCCGGATCGAGGTGCTGGTAGTCGCCGGTCCGTAGGTGGCACGAGGCCAGGTGGCCGTCCTGGGCGGGGCGCAGCCGAGGCTCCAGCACGTCACAGATCCCCTCTGCGAAAATGGGGCAGCGGGTGTGGAACCGGCAGGCGTCCGGGGGGTTGAGCGGGCTGGGAATCTCGCCCTGGAGGATGGTGCGCCGCCTGGCCCGGGTGGGGTCGGCCATCGGGATGGCGGAGAGCAGAGCCCTCGTGTAGGGATGCTGGGGGCTGCCGAAGAGCTCATCCTTGGTACCCACCTCGACGATCTTCCCCAGGTACATCACCGCCACCCGGTCGCAGAGGTGCTCCACCACCGAGAGGTCGTGGGCGATGAAGAGCATGGTGAGCGACAGCTCCCGCTGCAGGCTCTTGAGCAGGTTGAGGATCTGGGATTGGATGGAGACGTCCAGGGCGGAGACCGGCTCGTCGCACACCAGGAAGCGGGGGTCGACCACCAGCGCCCGGGCGATCCCGATCCGCTGCCGCTGGCCGCCGGAGAACTGGTGGGGGTAGCGGCGGGCGTGGTATCGCTCCAGGCCCACCATCTCCAGCACCTTCTCCACCCGGGCACGGTGCTCGCCGGAAGGTACCCCGTGCACCCGCAGCCCCTCGGCGATGCTGGTCCGCACCGAGGCCCGCGGGTCCAGGGAGGAGAAGGGGTCCTGGAAGATGATCTGCATCTTCTGGCGGAGCCGCCGCAGCTCCCGGCGGTCCGCCTTCACCAGATCGACACCTCCGAAGCGGATCTCGCCCTGGTCGGGGTCGAGGAGACGCAGCAGCAGGCGCCCCAGCGTCGACTTACCGCACCCCGATTCGCCCACCAGGCCCAGCACCTCCCCCTCCCCAATGTCCAGGTCCACCCCGTCCACCGCCTGGACGTAGCCGGCCACACGCTGGAAGGCCCCGGCCTTGACCGGGAAGTGCTTGACCAGGCCCCGCACCTCGACCAGCTTGGTCACACGGTCGCCTTCGTGCGGGCCAGGTCCGCTTCGCGGGCAGCCCGGTCCTCGGAATACAGCCAGCAGCGCACCTTGTGCCCGGGCTCCACCTCGATGAGATCGGGAGCCTCGTGGGTGCAGATGGTGCAGTCGGCCTCGATGCGGGCCCGGCAGCGGGGAGCGAAGCGGCACCCGGGAGGCAGGTCGATCAGGTTGGGCACCCGGCCGGGGATCACCTCGAGGGATTCCTTGCGTGTGCCGATGACCGGGATGGAGCCGATCAGACCTCTCGTATAGGGATGCTTGGGGTCGGCGAAGAGGGTCTTGGTGTCGGCCTCCTCCACGATCTGGCCGGCGTACATCACCGCCACCCGCTCGGCCATCTCGGCCACGATCCCCAGGTCATGGGTGATGAGGATGATCGCCATGCCGAACTCGGAGCGCAGGTCTCGCATGAGGTCGAGGATCTGGGCCTGGATGGTGACGTCGAGGGCGGTGGTCGGCTCGTCGGCGATGAGGAGGTCCGGCCGGCAGGCGAGGGCCATGGCGATCATCACCCGCTGGGCCATCCCGCCGGAGAGCTCGTGCGGGTAGGCGAGGGCCCGCCGCTTGGGGTCCGGGATCCCCACCCGGGACAGCATCTCCACCGCGGCGGCCCCACCCGCCTGGCGGGTCATCCGGCGGTGCAGCTCGAAGACCTCGGAGATTTGTAGCCCCACCCGGTACACCGGGTTGAGCGACGAGGTGGGCTGCTGGAAGATCATCGAGATGTCGTCTCCCCGTAGGTCGGCGAGCTCCTCTTTCGACATGTCGAGCAAGTTCCGCCCGTTGAAGAGGATGCGCCCGGCCTCGACACGCCCCGGGTAGGGCACCAGCCGGAGGATGGACAGAGAGGTGACGCTCTTACCGCATCCCGATTCGCCGACCAGGCCGAGGATCTCGCCCCGTCCGACCTGCAGGCTGACCTCGTCGACCGCCTTCACCACCCCATCGGCGGTGTGGAACCAGGTGCGCAGCCCTTGCACGTCGAGGAGTTGCTGCTCACCGGCCCCGGGTCCGCTCACTCGCTCAGCTTCGGGTCGAGGGCGTCGCGCAGGCCGTCCCCGAGCAGGTTGAAGCCCAGCACGGTCAGCATGATGGCCAGGCCGGGGAAGAAGACCAGGTGGGGGGCCGAGAAGAGCTGGTTGCGCTCCTCGCCCAGCATGGTGCCCCACTCCGGGGTGGGAGGCTGGGCTCCCAGCCCCAAGAAGGAGAGCCCGGCCGCCTCCAGGATGGCGGAGGCGATCCCCAGTGTGCCGAGCACCACCAGCGGGGTGAGCGCATTGGGGACCACCCGGGTCAGGAGGATCCGGCCGTTGGAAGCTCCCAGGGCCCGGGAGGCGGCCACGAAGTCGAGCTCCTTGATCTGGAGGACGGAGGCTCGCATCACCCGGGCGTATTGAGGGATGGCCACGATGGCGATGGCCAGCAGGGCGTTCCGCAGCCCCGGCCCCAGCACGGCCACGATGGCGATGGCCAGCAGCAGGGCCGGGAAGCCGAGGATGACGTCCATCACGCGCATGATGAGGTTGTCGAGCCATCCTCCCCAGAACCCGGAGATCGCTCCGAGAGCGCCGCCCACCAAGATGGCGGCGGTGACGGTGCTGATCCCGATGGTGAGGCTCACCCGGGCCCCGAAGACGATGCGAGAGAAGACGTCACGGGCGTTCCCGTCCACTCCCAGGATGTGCTGGGGCCGTTCCTCCGGGCAGCCCAGCGCGTGGACGCACGGGGCATCACGGCGTCGGATGTCCTCCTGCCCGAGCAGGCCGCGTTCGGGGTCGTAGGGTGCCAGCAGGGGGGCGAAGATGGCCACCAGCACCCAGAACCCGATGATGACGAGGCCGGCCACCCCGGTCCTGCGCCGCAGCAGCCGGCGCCAGCCGGTCCTCCACAGCGAGGTGGGCCGGTCGAGGAGGCGGCCTTCCTCGGCCAGCCGCCTGACATCGGTGACCTGGTCCCTGGGCTCCCCGATGACGGTCATTCGAGCCGGATCCGGGGGTCGAGGTAGGCATAGGAGATGTCGACCAGGAGGTTGACTATCACGTAGCTCAGCGCCACCACCAGCGTGAAGCCCTGCACGATGGCGAAGTCCCGGGCGAAGATCGCCTCGACCAGTGCCCGCCCTATGCCGGCCAGCCCGAAGACCGTCTCGGTGAGGATGGCCCCTCCCAGCAGCAGCCCGAGCTGCAGGCCGCCGATGGTCACCACGGGGAGGAGGGCGTTGCGGAGGGCGTGGCGGGCCACCACCCGGGGCTCCCGGGCCCCCTTGGCCCGGGCGGTGCGCACGTAGTCGGAGCCGAGCACCTCCAGCAGCGAGGAACGGGTGATGCGGGCGATGATCGCCATGGGGATCGTGGAGACGGCCACCGCCGGCAGGATCAGGTGCTTGATGGCGTCGACCAACACTTTCCACTGACCGGTGATCAGTGAGTTGAAGACGAAGAAGTTGGAGATGAACTCGAGGAGGTCGCCCCGGAAGGTGTTGAGGTCCACCTCCCAGCCCCACTTCACGTAGAACGGGATGGAGGAGACGCCGGCGGTGAGGCGCCCGGATGGAGGCAGCACGAACGGCGTGTCCCTGAGGACCAGGGCGAACAGGTAGGCGAGCATCAGCCCCAGCCAGAAGACCGGCATGGAGACCCCGATGTTGGCGAACGCCATCGTCCCGAGGTCCACCGAGGTGTTGTGCCGCATGGCGGCGGTGATCCCCAGCGGGATGCCGAAGAGGAGGGCCAACGTCAGGGCGGCCACCGACAGCTCGATGGTCATAGGGAGGCGTTCGACGAGGAGCTGGGTGACCGGGCGCGAGAAGCGGATCGACTCACCCAGGTCGAGCTTCAGCAGGTTTCCCAGGTAGATGCCCAATTGGACCGGGATCGGCCGGTCGAGGCCGTTGGCCCGGTTGAACGCCTCACAGGCCGCTTGAGTGGCCCGTTCCCCGAGCATGGCCCGACAGGGATCCCCGGGAATGAGGCGGACGATGAAGAAGGCCACCACCACGATCCCGAGCAGCACCGGAATGGTGTAGATGAGCCGTCGGGCCAAGAAGCCGATCATGGGGAGCAAAGTAACAGGGGGGAGCCGAAGCTCCCCCCTGCCTTGATCACCTGATCAGCGATCACTCCGCCGGGATCAGCTGGTCCCAGAGGTAGGTGTAGTACTCGAAAGCCCCGCTGTTGCCGACGTGCAGCGGGTTGCCGGCATCGATGCCGACCGCCCACGAGGCCACCACGTCGGTGGCCTCGAGCTCGCTTCCGTCGTGGAAGGTCACTCCCTCCCGGAGGGTGCAGGTCCACACGGTGGCGTCCTCGTTCGACTCGCAGCCGGTGGCCAGCTTGGGCACCACCCCTCCCTCCAGGTCGTAGCCGAGCAGCGGCTCCACCACCTGCTGGCAGGCCGACAGGGACTCGCCGTCGGTCTCGTCGGCGCAGTAGAGACTGATCGGCTCGGCGTTCTGCATGAACACCAGGGTGTCCTTGCCGGGGTCCATCAGCTCGAACTGCGGGGCCCCAAAGTTAGGAGTGTGAGCACCCTCCAGCGAGGCCAGCGCTGCATCGGCCGCCGCCCCGTGGGCGATGGGCACCATCGGTATCAGCTCCCTGATGGCGTTGTTGGCCTGCGCGTACAACGAAGCCGACTCGGCCGGGTCGGCGATGCTGGACGCCTCCACCAGGTTCTCGTAGATCTCCGGATGGGTGTCGCCGAACTGCGGATTGGCCTCCCCGAAGTGGAAGTCCAAGAAGTTGGTCACATGGGGGTAGTCGGCCCCCCATCCGAGCAGATAGAGAGCGTCGTTGCCGGCCGTCGAGGACTCGATGAACTCGCCCGACTCCACCACCTGCACGGTGGCGTTGATGTTCAGGTTCTCCTGGAGCTGCTGGGCGATCTCGTTGGCGACCGCCCCCGGCTCCGGCAAGTACACCCGGAACACGTCCCGGTAGGTGATGGTGACGTTGAACCCGCCTACCCCTGCCTCGTTGAGGAGGGCCCGGCCGGCCTCCGGATCGAACTCGTACCACTCGTCGCCCTGGCAGCCGTTCTCGATCGAGCAGGGCGTGAAGTGGGAGGCCACCTCCGAGCCGGGCGGGTAGAAGTTGTCGACGATCCGCTGCCGGTCGATCCCTATGGCGATCGCCTGCCGCACCCGTATGTCCTCGAAGGGCTCGTGGAACGTGGACATCCCCAGGTAGAAGACGTTGGGGTTCTGGTCGGGCAAGAGCTGGAGGTTGGGATCCGACTCCACCGTGGGGATGTCGTCGGTGGCCAGCGTGGTGATCTGGTCGGCGTTCCCCGACTGCAGCTCGAGCAGTCGAGTGGCGCTCTCGGTCGCCCACCGGAAGACGAGGGTCTGGAAGGCCGGGGGCTCGCCCCAGTAGTCGTCGTTGCGCTGGAAGACGATGTCCGATCCGCGATTCCAGGCTTCCAGCACGAACGGCCCGGTCCCGATCGGGTTGTCGAGCGGAGCGCCCCCGGTGGCCTCGAGGTGCTCGGCCGGTTGGACGCTGAACGGGGTGAAGGCCACGATCTGCTGGAAGGCCGGCACCGGCGCGCAGAGCGTGAACACCACGGTCAGCGGATCGGTGGCTTCGATCGATTGGATCTTGCCTCCGTAGTCGCAGCTTGCCGCGACCACCGAAGCGCCCTCGGGCGCGGCCGTGGTAGCCGGCGCGGCCGTGGTAGCCGGCGCGGCGGTGGTGGTCTCAGTGGTGGGCCCAGGTGCACAGGCCAGGGCGACCAGCGCCAGGACGGCCAGCAATGCCAACCAACGTACGTCGTGTCTCATGATCCTCTCCCTTGTCCAACCCTTACGTCGAGCCGCTCCGGCAGCTCGGCGACGTAACGCTAGCCTGTTGCAGGGCGGCCTGCATGTGCGGCGGCTCCTCCTGGAGGTGGTTGGAGGTCGTCCGGCTTGTGCAGCAGCCAGGCCAGCAGCTCCACGCCGTCCACCACCCGGGGGCCTGGCCGGCTGAAGTAGGCGGAGCCGTCCACCGCCATCACCTCGACCGACTCGGTGAGCCGTCTCCATGGCTCCCCCTCGATCTCGTCGGCACGGCGGACCGTCTCGGCCAGGTCGAAGCCGCAGAACGCCAGGACGACCACCTCGGGGCGGGAGTCGAGGACCTCCTTCCATGTCACTCGCCGAGACGGCCTTCCCGATGAGCCGAGCACACTCCGCCCGCCGGCTGCCTCCACCATGTCGGGCACCCAGTGGCCCGGGGCATAAGGAGGGTCGGGCCACTCGAGCACCGCCACCCGGGGCTGCGGGAGACCCTCCACCAGCTCTCGCACCTGGGCCAGGCGGACCCGGAGGGGCGCCAGCCCCGGCTCAGTGTCCGCCCCCACCACCGCGCCGATCTCCCGCATGGAGACGAAGATTCCCTCCAGGTCCGGTGGGTCGCTGGAAACTACCCGGGCCGCCCGCGGCATGGAGCAGACCGCCTGCTCGACCAGCCGGGTGGGCACCGCGCACACCTCGCACAGCGCCTGGGTGACCACCACGTCGGGCTCCAGGCCTCTCAACAGCTCTTCGTCGAGCCGGTAGATCGTGTGACGGTCCCGGACTCCGGCCGCCACTGCCCGGTCGATCTCCACTGCGGAAAGCCCGCCGGGCAGCAGGTCCTCGGTCACCACCGGGAGCCCCCGAGCCTCCGGTGGGAAATCGCATTCGTGGGTGACCCCGACCACCTGATCGCCGGCTCCGACGGCGAACAGGATCTCGGTGGCGCTGGGGAGCAGGGAGACGATCCGCACTAGACGTCGTGGGGGACGGCCTGGTCGACCCGGGCCGGGGGAGGGATGACCAGCACCGGACAGGAGGCCCGGCGAATCACCCGGAGCGCCACGCTCTCCCACGCCGACTCGTCGAAGATGGAGCGGGTGGCTCCCAGGACGATCACCCCTGCTTCCATCTCCTCGGCCGCTGCCAGGATCGACCCCGCCGGCTCGCTTCCCTCCACGAAGATCGACCGGGGGTTGATCCCCCGGGACCGCAGCGCCGCCAGCACAGGGTCCACCAGCCGCCGGCCCCGCTCCTCGACGTAACGAGACATGAGGGCATCCTCGTCGGAGGGCCAGATCGCTTCACTGCCCGCCAGCGGCCGCCATTCCTCGGCCCGGATGGTGTCGAGGAACTGATGAGGGACCTCGATCACCGTCATCACCGTCACGGAGCCGAAGTGGCCCAGCAGTTGTTCGGTGAGATCGGCGACCGGATCAGGCGGGAGCACCCCGGCCGTGGCGATCAAGACATGCATGTTCTCCCATACAGCCTAGAACAAGGGGCGGCCCGCCTACGCTTCGGGCGTGCCGAGCGTGTTGATCGTCGGGGCGGGAATCTTCGGGGCCTCCCTGGCCCACCGGCTGAGTGGCCAGGGCTGGGCGGTGACCCTCGTCGAGCAGTACCAGCCGGGCCACGTGCGGGCCTCCAGCGGTGGGGAGTCCCGTCTGATCCGTTTCTCCCACGGCTCCGACCCATGGCACACCCGGTCGGCCTGGCGGTCCCTGCGACTCTGGAGGGAGCTGGAGGAGGAGACGGGAGCCGAGCTCCTGGTCACTCCCGGAGTGGCCTGGTTCGCCGGCCGCGAGGATGGATGGGAAGTGTCCAGCGAGCGGGTACTCCGGGAGGAGGGGATTCCCGTGGAGCGGCTCGACCCCAAGGAGGCGGCCGAGCTGTTCCCCGATCTCCGCTACGACGACCTGGCCTTGGTCGTCTACGAGCCGGAGGCCGGCATCCTGCATGCCCGGAGGGCGGTCCAGGTGATGGCCCGCCAGGTGGTCCGTCGAGGAGCCCACCTTCGCACCGGTCGGGCCGAGCCCGATGGCGCCTCGCTGCTGGTGGATGGCGAGCGGCTCCGGGCCGACCGGGTGGTGTGGGCTTGCGGTCCCTGGATCGCCCGGCTCTTTCCCGGGCTGGTCGAGCTGCGCGTCACCCAACAGGACGTCTTCTTCTTCGGGGCGGGCCCGGAGTGGTCGACGCCCCCGGTACCGGGATGGGTTGATTACGACCAGGCCGCCTACGGTCTCGGAGACCTGGATGGAAGAGGTATGAAGCTGGCCCCAGACGTGGAGGGGCCCGACTTCGACCCCGACCACGACCCACGGGTGCCCTTGCCGGAGAACGAGCAGCGGGCTCGTCGGTACCTGGAGCGCCGTTTCCCGTCCCTGGCCGGCGCTCCGCTGGTGGGGAGCCGCACGTGCCAATACGCCCTCACCGGAGACACCCGCTTCGTGGTCGCTCCCCATCCTGAGCACGAAGAGGTCTGGTTGCTGGGGGGCGGATCCGGCCACGGCTTCAAGCACGGGCCGGCGCTGGCCGAGTACGTGCAGCGGCTGCTGGAGGGCGAGGAGCGGCCCGACCCCCGGCTCGGGCTGGGGGAGCGGAGTCCGGACCGAAGCCTGCGCACCGCCGGGCGGCAGGGCGCAAGGCGTTAGCCTGAGCCACGCGAGAGAGGGAAGGAGCTCGGTGGGCGAGCCGGACGACAAAGTCGTGAACCAGGTGACCTGGAAGATCCCCAACGGGCTCTTCCTCATCGGGACCCGCAGCGGGGATCGCTGGAACGGGATGACCGCCAGTTGGGTGACCCAGGTGAGCATGAAACCGGTGCTGATCGCGGCGGCCATCGAGAACAAGGCGCTGACCAAGCAGCTGATCGACGAGAGCGGCCGGTTCAGCGTCAACCTGTGGCCGGCCGACGACACCCGGGTGTTCGTCAAGTTCTCCACCCCGGCCGAGAAGGAGGACATGACCCTGAACGGCCGGGCCGTAAGGGAGGGGAGCACCGGGGTGCCCATCTTCGAGGAGGCGGTGGCCTGGATGGAGCTCGAGGTGCGCCAGGCCCATGACCTCGGCACCCACACCCTCTACGTCGGCGAGCTGGTCGATGCCGGCTTCAACGGGGACTTCGAGGAGGGCAAGCAGAAGGAGGTGGCCTGGCTGGGCAAGACCCGCATGAAGTACGGGGGCGTGGCCCGCCCGGCCCACTGATCCTCTACCGGCCCGCCCCACCCGTTCTGGCGCGGAAAGTTCACACTCTGGTGTGATCCTTGCGCGCCAAAACGACGGGGGAAACGGTTAGGAGGGCCCGACCGGCTCCAACGCCGCCCAGTACCGGTTGGTGAGCTGCCGCCAGGTGAGGCCGAACAAGAAGGCGAAGGCGCCTGCTCCGATGAGGACCGGCTGGACGCCCAAACGCTCGGCGAGCGCACCGGCCACCAGGTAGGAGGCCGAGATCGACAGCATCACCAGGCCGAAGTCGAAGCTGAAGATACGCCCCCGTACGAAGTCGGGGGTGACCCGCTGCAGCCCGTAGGTCGACATGGCCCATTGATTGCCCCCACCCATATGGGCGGCCCACACCGCCAGGGCGGCCAGGCCGAGGGTTGGTGCCACCGAGAGCAGGGCGTAGCAGACCCCCCAAGCGGCGATGGAGGGGCCGATCGAGCCCACCAGCCGGCGGTCGTCGTCGCCCAGGAAGCGCTTGACCAGGAACGGTCCCATCAGCGCCCCCAGGCCGCGGGCTCCGAAGAGCACGCCGGTGCCGCGGTCTCCGGCCCCGAACAGCTCGAAGGAGATCACGGGGAGCAGCACCAGCGCGCCGGCGGTGATGCCGAACCCGGCCTTGGAGGTGAGCAGGGCGGCCACCTCCGGATGGGTGCGCGCGTAGTCGAACGCCTCCCGAGCCGAGGCCAGGAAGCCGGGCATATGGGCGGGCCGCTGCTGGGCGAAGGGGCGCCTGATCCGGATGATCAGGACGGCCGAAGCGAGAAAGGTGAGGGCATCGACGGTGAAGGCGGCGTCCCGACCCACGGTGGCCGCGAAGGTTCCCCCCACCGCCGAGCCGACGGCCGCCATCGTCCCCCACGCCGAGCCGAGCAGGATGTTGGCCTCGGCCAGCTGCCGGCCCTCCACCAGGTTGGGGAGGGCGCTCGACGAGGCGGGGAAGAAGAAGGCGGTCCCCACCGCCACCAGGGCCACCAGAGTGAAGGCGAGCAGAGGAGAGCCCAGGTCGTCGACGAACAGGAAGCCCAGCACCACTCCCATGCGGGTCAGGTCGGCGGCGATCATGATCGTCTTGCGATCGAGGCGGTCGGCCAGCATCCCGGCCAACGGTGACATGAGGAAGGTGGGCAGCGATTGCACCGCCAATACCGCCCCGGTGGCCACCGCCGACCCGGTCATCTCGTAGATCAGCCCGAGCAACGGAACGGTCAGGAACCAGTCGCCTCCGAACGAGATGAGCTGGGCCAGGTAGAGGCGACGGAAGTCGGGGTTGGCGCGCAGCAGCGACCAGTAACGGTTGGTAGTGAGCATCCCGGCACGCTACCGGATCAGCTCTGCACCGGATAGCCCGGCCGGCCGGACGCCGCCCAGTCCTGGAAAGCCACCTGGTTGCCCACGTCCCGTTGCTCACGGGCGGACAGCATGTAGCGGTGGTGGAGGAAGTCGCAATAGCCCTGCACGGGGTCGAGGATCCCTTCCAGGGCGGTGATGCGTCGTAGGAACGGCTCGAAGACGCCGACCCGCCACTGCACGGCCAGCACCTCCTTGGCGGAGCTACCGTCGGCGCCGTGTCGCATCTGGTAGTAGTGGAGGTCGGAGAGGATCTGGCGAGCCTGGCGCTCGGTGGCGTCGATGCCGGTCAGCTCCTTGAGGCGGGAGGCGTGGAAGCGCCGGCCCCCCACGCGCGTCTTGAACTGCAGGCGATGGCCGTCCTCGGTGGGGAGTAGGTTGATCTCCTCCACCTCGAAGCCGAGGTCGTTGAGCCGCTCGACCCGCTCGGTGATTCGGAAGCGCTCGGTCAGGGCGATGGTCTCAATGCTGGTCAGCTCTTCCCACAAGCCGCGATAGCGCCCTTCGATGTCCCCACCCAGACCCACGTCGGCCTCGTCGAGGTCCAGGCCGGTCTCGGCGGCGATGTCCATCATCTCTCCTGCCACGTTCTCCTCCATGAGCTCGAGGTCACGCAGGCGCTGGCCCTCGCTCAGGGTCGGGTAGACCGAGGCCGTCTCGGCATCGACCATCACCGCCCGGATCGTCTCGGCGTCGTAGCGGTAGAGGACGTTGGAGAGCGAGCAGTCCCCCCAAAAACAGCCCAGCAGGTGCAGCTCCACCAGCAGGTTGGCGAAGGCGTCCAGCATATGAGTGCGGCGGGGCCCGAAGCCGCCTCCCGAGATCAGCTCGCGGTAGGAGAAGGAGTAGTCGAGATAGCGGGTGATGAGGGCGGCCCCCACCTCGGCCTGCGGATCGGCATCCAGCCGTTCCACCAGGCCGACCGGTACGACGGCGGGCCCACCCGCCTCCTCGAGTGCCCGCAGGATCGTGTAATCGCGTCGGGCCGGCTCGAGCGGGAGCTCTTTGATGGCGTAGGTGCCCTCCGGGTAGCAGACGAAGCGGATCTCGTGGCGGGAGATGCCGCGCGGCAGGTCCACCATCCGCTCGCCCTCCCACTTCGTGATGGATCGTTCCCAGGGAAGGTCGAGGAAGTCCGGATGCCCGGCTCGAACGGTGATGGTGACGGGCTCTGCCATGGCGCCCCCCATAATGCCCTCCATGGAGACGCCGATCCGCATCGAGATCGAAGCGGGAGAGCGCGTCGTCCTCACCTGGGAGGACCGA
The DNA here is from genome assembly GCA_050742155.1 of Acidimicrobiia bacterium. Classification (GTDB taxonomy): domain Bacteria; phylum Actinomycetota; class Acidimicrobiia; order Spongiisociales; family JALYHC01; genus JBOGFC01. Next base: position 17,662 of record JBOGFC010000119.1, on the reverse strand, counting down.
CCGGACACCACCCTCTCCGCCCGCCGGCTGCGGGCGGCCTGTCAGTGCGCCTCCTGCCGGGAAGCCTCCGGGCGGGCGGCTACCGACGCGGTGCTGGCTGGAGAGCGGCCCATCCGCATTCGAGAGTCCCGCCTGGTGGGTGCCTATGCCATGAACTTCGTGTTCGAGCCGGACGGCCACGGGACCGGCATCTACACCTTCGACATGCTCCGGGAGCTGGGGGCCTCTCGTTCTCGTGACGTTTAGCCCCGGTATGGGTGGATAACCGTCACAAGAACGAGGGATTACCTGCCCAGGCGCTCCCCGATGGCCCGCTGGATCTCCTCGGCCACGTGGGGCATGGCCTTGGCCATGGAGCGGAACTCCCTGCCGAACATGACGATCAGTCGCATAGGTGAGGTGGCGGTGACCGAGGCGGTCCGGTGCTCGGCGGCCAGCAGGGCGATCTCGCCGAAGAAGTCGCCCGGGCCCAGCTCGCCCAGATGGCGGCCGTCCTTGGTCACCTCGGCCTTCCCCTCCTCGATGACGAAGAACTCATAGGCGAACTCGCCCTGGCGCACCAGCTGCTTGCCTTCCTGCACCTCGACCTCGTCCGCCCACTGGGCAACCTGGCGGAGGTCCCGATCCGAGAGCCCCGCGAAGAGCGGGATCGACTTGAGACGGGTCGTGTCCATCTCCCTCCCTCTCCACGACGCGCCGAGCGTAGCTGGTAGGCCGAAGCCTATCGTTACCCCATGACGCAGGCGGTGGACGACACTCTGAGAGCGGCTCGGGAGGCATCACGACGACACGCCTGGGCGGAGGCGCTCGAGCTCTACGAGGCGGCCGAGTCGGAGCAGCTCTCCGCCGAGGACCTGGAGCAACTCGCCGAGGCGGCCTGGTGGCTGGGCCGGGGAGACCAGTGCATCGCCGCTCGGGAGCGCGCCCACGCCGCCTACTTGGCTGATGGTGACCGGAGGGGGGCCGGGGTGGTGGCTCTCGGCCTGGCGGAGGACCACTTCCACCGGCTGGCGGGCACGGTGGGCAGCGGCTGGCTGAACCGAGCCGAGCGGCTCTTGGCGGACGAGCAGGGTTCCGTCGAGCACGGGTACCTGGTTCGCACCCAGGCGGTCATCGCCTTCGAGGGGCGGAGTGATTACCAGGCCGCCCTGGAGCACGCCCGGCAGGCTTGCCGGATCGGGGCGGAGACGGGCGACCGCGATCTGCAGGCACTGGGCCTGCACGACCAGGGACGCATCTTGGTGGCGATGGGACGGGTGGCGGAGGGGATGAGGTTGATGGACGAGGCGATGGTGGCCGCCGTGGGCGGGGAGCTCGGACCGATGGCTACCGGCCGTATCTATTGCAACATGATCGGGATCTGCGAGAAGCTGGCCGACTATCGGCGGGCCGGCGAGTGGACCGAGGCCGCCCGGCGCTGGTGTGAGCGGGTGGGTCATAACTCCGGGTTCCCGGGGCTCTGCCGGGTCCACCGGGCGGAGATCATGCGGCTGCGGGGCGCCTGGGCGGAGGCCGAGCAGGAGGCCCGCCGGGCGTGCGGCGAGTTGGTCGACTTCCTGGATTTCACCGGAGAGGCGTTCTACGAGATCGGGGAGATCCGTCTCCATATGGGCGACCCGGCCGGGGCCGAGGAGGCGTTTCGGCAGGCTCATCAGCTGGGGCGAGATCCGGAGCCCGGCCTGGCTCTCCTCCGGCTGTCGGAGGGCAAGCTGGGGCCGGCCGCCGAGCTCATCGAGCAGGCGCTCGCCAACGAGTCGCTGGGCCCGCTCGACCGGGCCCGCCTGCTCCCGGCGCAGGTGGAGGTGTCCCTGGCCCTCGCGGACCTGGAGCGAGCCGCCCGGGGCGGCGAGGAGCTCGAGCGGATCGCCGGCGAGTACGGATCATCCGCCCTAGAGGCGGCCGCCCGCTACGGCCGCGGCGCGCTCCGGTTGGAGCGGGACGAACCGGAGGCTGGGGCGCAGGATCTCAAGGAGGCTTGGCGGCTCTGGAAGAAGGCCGACCTGCCCTTCGAGGCGGCCCGGGCCCGCTCCATGCTGGGCGTGGCCTACCGGCGTCAGGGGAAAGAGGAGCTGGCCGAGCTCGAGCTGGAGGCGGCCCGATCGGCCTTCCAGCAGCTCGGAGCGGTTCCGGAGCTGCGACGGGTGACGGACCTGCTCGGGGCGCCGGCCATCCGGGGCGCCAAGACCCTGATGTTCACGGATATGGTCCGCTCCACCGAGCTGATCGGGGCGATCGGCGACGAGGCCTGGGAACAGCTGGTCCGCTGGCACGACCAGACCCTGCGATCCCTGCTCGCCGCCCACGGGGGACGGGAGATCGAACACGCCGGGGACGGTTTCTTCGTGGCCTTCGAGGACTCACAGGCGGCGGCCGACTGTGCCAGGGAGATCCAGCGAGCGCTGGCCGAGCACCGTCGCAAGGCCGGCTTCGCTCCGCAGGTTCGCATCGGCCTGCACGCCGCCGAAGTGGGTGACAGCTTCAAGGGCCGGGCCGTCCACGAGGCCGCTCGGATCGGGTCGCTGGCGCAAGGGGGGGAGATCCTGGCCAGCCGTCACACCGTCGAGCAGGTGGCGGGACTCCGATTCTCGGAGCCCCGATCGGTCGACCTGAAGGGAATCGACCGGGCGATGGAGGTGGTCGCCGTCGAGTGGCGCTGACGGTACGAAACTCACGCAAGAAGCGTTGGAGGTGCCAGGTCGAGGCGCATCAGTATTCGGTGGTCCAGTCGTAGCGGCCCAAGCGGCGAGTGCGACGGTTGAAGCCCCGGAAAGCGAGCCCTCCCAGCACGATGGTCGCCGCGCTGGTCACCAGCAAGGGCAGCAACGGATCGCCGATCCCCATGACGGAGGGATCGTAGGAGGGCAGCAGGGCCCGCCGCACTCCTTCCAGCCAGTAGGTGAAGGGGAGCAAGTAGGCGACCGGCTCCACCAGGTCGGGCAGGAGCGAGACGGGGAACACCGCCCCCGAGAGGAGATAGAGCACCCCGGCCACCCCCTCCGAGACGCCGAAGGGGTGGCGGGCCACCGCCATGGTGGTCCCGGCCAGACCCACCCCGAGCCCCTCCAGGGCGGCCAGGCCGAGCACCATCGCCACCAGCAGCCGGGGCCAGTCGATGGTGGCCAAGCTCAGCTCCAGGTCCAGCAGGAAGTCGGCCAGGGCGAGTACCACCACCGCCCCCACGGTCCCGGTCACCAGGCGCACCGCCGAGCGGGCCAACACATATGCATAGAGGGGGAGCGGGGTCATGACCACGTACTTGAGCACCTTGAACCACTCCCGCTCCTGGATCACGGTCAGGGAGATGCCTTGCAGGCCGGTGATCACGTAGGACCACAGGGCCGCCCCCACCACCAGGAACTCCACCGCACTGCTGTTGAGCGGGCCGCCCACCGCCACCTTGTAGATGAAGACCAGGATGAGCGCCCCGCCCACCGGACGCAGGAGGAGGAACACCAAGTAGGCGAGGGGGTGCGTCCAGTTGGTCTCCACCACCCAGCCGAGGCGGAAGGCGCCCAGCATGCCCTGGCGCATCGCGGTCAGCTTCACTGCCATCGCAGCGTCAGCCTCCCGTCCCGCTTGGCCCAGCGCTCCATCAGGTCCAGGGCGAAGCGGGCGCCTAGGCCCATGAGCGCCGTGTAGGCGGCCAGGATGACCGTCTCCGCCTGCCAGGGAAGCAGCGGAAGGGCCTCTCCGGCGAAGAGCAGCTGCCGCTGGGCGTCGACTCCCAGGGTGAGGGGGATCAGGCTGCCGGCCACGGCCAGCCCCATACCGAGCGCCCGCACCGGGAAGTAGGTCCCGGTGACGAGGAAGACCGGTTCCTGGAGCGTCATGAGCACGTTTTCCACTCCCCTCCCGAAGCGCAGGAAGAGGGAGGCGGCCACCATCCCCACCGAGTAGAGGGCAGTGATGGTGGCCAGCGTGGCGAGCAGCGCCCAGCCCAGGTTGGTCCACACAAAGGGGACCTCGAAGGCCAGGGCGCCCAGCGCCACCACCGTGAGGGCCCGCAAGGTGGTGGAGAAGCTGCCGCCCAGCGCCATGCCGGCCAGCACCCACATGAGGGAGGGAGGGGCCATCATGTAGAACTCCAAGTTGCCGCCGTCCTTCTCCCAGCGGAGCTGCATGGCCATCATCCAGATGGTGGCGAACCAGAACGAGGTCATCGCCCCGCCCACGATGACGTAGCCCTCGAAGCGGGGCGGGGCGCCCAGCGCCCGGTAGACGTAGAGCAGCCCCAGGACCGCCAGGAGGGGAAGGAAGATGTCGAAGAAGACCCACGACAGCTCCCGGTTGGCCCCGATCACCCGCGGGTAGGCGCGGGCCAGGATGGTGCGAACCCCGAGCACCAGCCCGGAGGGCATCCTTCCCCCTCCCCCTGTTGGAAGGGCGTCAGGGAGAGGGCTACCGCTCGGCGGCATCTTCCAGCCCCCGTCCGGTCAGGGCGATGAAGGCGTCCTCCAGGGTGGGCTCCTCACGGGTGAAGGAGCGCACCTTGGGCAGGGCGGCCACCAGCCGCAGGAGCTCCGGTCCGGCTCCGGCCTGCTCCAGTGAGACGGCCGCCGTTTCCCCGTCCGAGTCGCCGAGGATCTCCACCGCCCCGAAGCGGAACAGCTCCTCCGCCTGGGCCGGACCGTCGAACTCGATGCGGTAGCGCTCCCGGAACCCGGCCTGGCGCTTGAGGGCGGCCGACGTGTCGACGGTGAGGATGCGCCCGTTATGGATGATGGCGATCCGGTCGCACAGCTCGTCCGCCTCGGCCATGTAGTGGGTGGTGAGCAGGACGGTCCGCCGCCCTTCCCCCTCCGCCATCCAGCGCCGCAGGTAGGCGCGCACCTCCCGGGCGATCTCCACGTCCAGGCCCAGGGTCGGCTCGTCGAGGAAGAACACCCGGGGGTCGGCCAGCAGGCCCCGCACGATGTTCATCTTCTGGCGCATCCCGGTGGAGAGGTTGTAGAGGCGGGTGTGGGCCGCCGGGGTGAGCCCCACGATCTCCAGCAGCTCGTCGATGCGGCGGCGGGCCACCCGGCCCGGCACCCCGTAGAACTGGCTGAACATCCAGAGCTGCTCGCGCACCGTGAGCAGGCCGTAGCCGGAGGTCTCGCCCCCCGAGACCATGGCGATGTGCCAGCGGAGCTCGGCGAACTGCCGTTCCACGTCGAGCCCCTGCACCCACGCCCGCCCCTCGCTGGGCAGCAGCAGGGTGGTGAGGATCTTGATGAGGGTGGTCTTGCCGGCTCCGTTCGGCCCCAGCAGGCCGAACAGCTCTCCCTCGGCGACGGTCAGGTCGACGTCGTCGAGGGCGCGCACCTCGGCGGTGCCGCGGCGGGCGGCAAAGGTCCTCCCCAGCTGCTCGGTGCGGATGGCGTCCATCAGTCGGCCCACTGTAGAGGCCCCTCGGCGGGCCGAATCGGTGATTTTCAGCCGGCGTCCAGCTCGGACAGAAAGGTCTCGATCTCGCCCATCAACCGTTCGTAGTCGGGCTGCCAGATCTGGTGATCGGAGTCTGCGAACACCACCAGTCGGGCCTGGGGGAGCAGCTCCCGGTAGCGGTCGGCGTCCTCGGACCGCAGGGCGGCTTGCGGCTGGCCGCCGTAGATGACCAGCACCGGACAGGTGACCTCTGCCAGCCGGTCCCAGAGCAGGACCTCCTCTGCTTCCTGGTGAAGCCGCTCGATCACGTGGGCCGGGTGATCGGGGAAGGCCGCCCGGGTCTCTTCCACCCAGCGAGGGGTGCGAGCCGGATAGCGGGCCGGATAGTCGAGGATGACCAGGCCGCCCAGGCGGTCGGGGTGGTCGGCTGCCCAGCCGAGGGCGATCGGAACACCCATCGAATAGGCCATCAGGCAGAAGCTTTCCCACCCGAGGTCCGCGACGATTGCCGCCAGGTCGGCCACCTGGTCCTCGAACGAGTAACCCCGCTCCGGAGCGTCGCTCCCGCCCCGGCCCCGCAAGCTCACCGCCGCGCTGCGCCGGGGGAGGAGGCGCTCCATCTCCTCGGTGAAGAGGGCGGCGCCGCTCAGACCGCCGGGGACGTAGACCACCGGGGTCAGCTCCGGGTGGTCCCCGTCCTGGAGATACTGGAGCCGGACCCCTCCCCGATCGACGAACCGCTCCTCGGGCATCCCCGGACCTTACCCGGCGGAGCTGTTAAAGCACTCGTTCGTAAGTAGACAAACGAACGTTCGTATGCCATACTGAAAGGCATGAGGAGCTGGACCTCGATTCGGGACTTCGAGGCGTTCCTGGCCCAGGGCGGGATCGTCGAACCGAACGACGACATTCCCGGTCCCTTCCGCCAAGAGGTCTTCCGGTTCATCGAGATGCACGCCAACTCGGAGCTCATGGGAGGCCTCACCGAGCGGGACTGGGTGCCGCGCGCTCCGGGGATGAAGCGCAAGCTGGCCGCCCTGGCCAAGACCCAAGACGAGATCGGCCATGCCCATCTCCTCTACATGGTGGCCGCCGACCTGGGCGTGAAGACCTCCCAAGAGATGCTGGAGGACCTCTACGCGGGCCGCACCAAGTTCCACAACGTCTTCCACTACCGGGCGGTGGACTGGGCCGACCAGATCGCCATCGCCTACCTGGTCGACGCGGCCGCCCTCACCACCCAGCAGGCCGTCTTCAAGGACTGCTCCTACGGGCCCTACAAGCGGATCCTGCGCCGCATCATCTCCGAGGAGGGCTTCCACATGCGGCATGGGGAGGAGATGCTCCTCACCCTGGCCGACGGCACCCCCCAGCAGCACCGGATGTTCCAGGAGGCCTTGGAGCGCTGGTGGTGGCCGACCATGCACTTCTTCGGGCCGCCCTCCGACCCCGACGACGTCCTCTTGCGCTGGCGGATCAAGTCGGAGACCAACGAGGCGCTCCGAGACCGCTATGTGCAGAGGTTCGTGCCGCTCCTCCTGGACTACGGCTTCGACATTCCCGATCCCGACCTCAGTCACGAGGGCGGCCGCTGGGAGATCGGGGAGATCGACTGGGAGCCACTCCGTAAGGCACAGCGCAACGTGGGGCCGGACAGCGCCCGGCGCATCGGCACCGCCCGGGCCGCCTGGGAGGACACCGCCTGGGTGCGGGAGGCCCTGGAGGCGGCCGGTCGGCGTCTCCAGCCGGAGGCGGCGTGAGAGGGGAGGCCCCCTCCCCGGCCCTCCGCCAGAGGGGGAGGGAGATGGCCGAGGAGGTCCGGCGGGCGGTGAGCGAGGTCACCGATCCGGAGCTCCCCGTAGCGACCATCGAGGAGCTGGGGATCCTGGAAGACGTCCGGGTAGACGGCTCCTCGGTGGAGGTGGACCTCATCCCCACCTTCCTGGGCTGCCCGGCTCTGGAGATGATCCGCCGGGACGTCACGACCGCCGCCCGGTCGGTGCCGGGGGTGGGCAGGGTGGAGGTCCGCTTCCGCGTCGAGCCGCAGTGGACTCCCGAGCGAATCACCGTCGAGGGGAGGAAGCATCTGGCCGAGGGGCTCACCATCGCCGTGCGCGGGGCGGTGGGCGAGATGGTCTGCCCGGTGTGCGGGTCGGAGCAGGTAGAGGAGCGGTCCCCCTTCGGCCCCACCGCCTGTCGGGCGGTGGCCTATTGCGACGCCTGCCGTAACCCGGTGGAGGTGATCAGGCAGTGAGCACCCGCAAACCCAGGGTTCGCTCCAAGCGTTCCCGCGAGGACGTGATGGCGGCGGCCGGCCGCCTGTTCGCCGAGCGGGGCTATCACGGCACCTCGATGCGCGACCTGGGCGAGGAGCTGGGCCTGCTGGGGTCTTCGCTCTACTCCCACGTCGGGGGAAAGGAGGAGCTGCTGGTGGAGGTGATCCGGCGCGGGGCGGCCACCTTCCAGGCGCTGGTGGACGAGGTGCTGGGCTGGGAGGAGCGGCCCACCGAGCAACTGCGCCGCCTGGTGCTGGGACACGTGCGGATCATCGTGGAGAACCTCCACGAGTCGTCGGTGTTCCTCAACGAAGCCCGCTTCCTCTCCTCGGAGAACCGTCACCAGGTCTTGGAGCTGCGGGACCGCTACGAGAGCGCCTATCGGGAGGTGCTGGCCGGCGGGACCAGGACCGGCGACTTCCGGGAGGACCTGGATGTTCCCCTGACCGCCATCGCCATCCTCTCCATCCTCAACTCGGTGAGCCGCTGGTACCGGCCCGCGGGCCCCAAGACGCCCGAGGAGCTGGCCCGGGGCCTCTTCGACTTCATCCTGCGAGGTGTGACGTGAACATCTACGAGGTGTTCCTCAAGAAGCCGGGCCGGGATCCCTTCGAGCACGTGGGAAGCATGCAGGCCCCCGACGACGAGATGGCCGCCATCCTGGCCCGGGAGACCTACGTCCGGAGAGGGGAGGGTGAGGTGATGTGGCTGGTGGAGCGCTCCCATCTCATCGAAGTCCCCAAGGCCTTCCTGGAGGTCAACCAGGGGAAGGAGCACCGCTTCAACGACGGCTCGGTGGTGGCCGAGCGACGACGGGTGAGGCGCTCGGCCGAGAGGGAGGCTTGACCCTCTCGGCGCCGGCTCGGGAGGTCATCCTGGCTCTGGCCGACGACGAGCTCTTGATGGGCCATCGCCACTCCGAGTGGCTGGGCTTGGCTCCCTTCCTCGAGGAGGACCTGGCCTTCGCCACCATCGCCCAGGACGAGCTCGGTCACGCCCGCGGGTTGTACGGGTTGGTCGCCGAGCCATCGGGGCTCGACGACCTGGCGTTTCGCCGTGCTCCGGAGGAGTACCGGTCGGCCTGGCTGACCGAGCTGCCCGGGCACCCCTGGGAGATCGCCCTGGTGCGTCACGTCCTGTACGACCTGGCCGAGCAGGTGCGCTGGGAAGCCCTCCTGGAGTCCTCGGTACCCGGTCTGCCCGCACTGGCCCGCAAGGCGCTCCGGGAGGAGGAGTATCACCGCCGTCACGCCGTACCGATCATCCAGCGCATGTTCATCGGCGGAGCGGAAGCCCGCTCGCGCGTCCAGGCGCGAGTCACCGAGCTGCTTCCCTTGGGGCTGGCCCTCTTCGAGCCCACCGTGGGGGAGGAAGAGGCGGTGGCCGACCAGGTGATGGCCGTGGCTTCCGGCCACCTCGAGCGGGAGTGGCGGAGGCGACTGGAAGGGGTGCTGGCCGAGGTGGCCGAGGATATCTCCTGGCCGGAGAGTGCTCAGGGTCTCGGCGCCCGGCGGGGTGAACGGTCCCCACACTTCGCCGGGGCACTGGAGACCATGACGGCGGTCTTCGCCCTCGACCCCGAAGCGGCTTGGTGAGGGACCGACCACAATGAGGGGATGGACATCGCCGTCAACCTGGTCGAGTCGTACCTGCGCCTCTGCGGGTACCTGACCGCCAGCGAGTTCGACGTGCTGCGCCGCAACCCGCAAGGGTCCTACGAGAGCGCCACCGACATCGACGTGCTGGCCCTGCGGATCCCGGGACGGATCTACGTCGCCGGCGATCCTCACGGCGAAGAGGAGGGGGCCATGCTATCTATCGACGAGGACGAGGCCCTGCAACTCGAGCCGGGCCTGGTCGACGTGATCGTCGGGGAGGTCAAGGAGTCGGAGGCGGTCCTCAACCCGGGCCTCAGGCGGCACAAGGTTCTGCACGGCGTGCTGCGTCGTCTCGAGTCGCTCTACGGGGACTCCCTGCTCGAGGCGGTCGAGAGCCTGCAGGCCCGGGCGGTGGCCTACACCACCACCAAGGAGGGAGGCCAGGTGCGCACCCGCCTGGTGGCCTTCGGCCGCAGCCCCCTCAACGACCTGCACACCATCTCCCTCTCCTACATCGTCGAGCAGATGATGGCCTTCTTCGAGCGCTTCGACGAGGTCATCCGTCCCACCCACTACAAGGACCCGGCCCCCGCCCTCCTCCGCCTGCTGGTGAAGAGTGGATTCTCGGTGAGCAAGATGCAGGAGGGAAAGGTCGTATAGCCCGTGGCCCGCAAGACGACACCGGTCGGCTGGATCGGCACCGGGGTGATGGGATCCTCGATGTGCGGCCACCTGCTCGAGGCCGGCTATCCGGTGAGGGTCCACAACCGTACCAAGGAGAAGGCCCGGCCGCTCGTGGACGAGGGAGCCACCTGGGCCGACACACCGGCCGAGACGGCGCGAGGGTCGGAGTTCGTCTTCGCCATCGTCGGGTTCCCGGCCGACGTGCGGGAGGTCTTCTTGGGCCAGGAGGGGGTGCTGGCCGGCGCCGAGCCGGGGGGCGTGGTCGTCGACATGACCACCGGCGAGCCTTCCATGGCCGAGGAGATCTATCAGGCGGCGACGGAAAGGGGAGTGTCCGCCATCGACGCTCCCGTCTCGGGAGGCGATGTCGGGGCCCGCAACGGAACGTTGTCGATCATGGTCGGTGGCGACGAGGAGGCGGTGAAACGGGTCAGGCCCCTCTTCGAGCTGATGGGCGAGACCATCCTCCACCAGGGCGGGCCGGGATCGGGCCAGCACACCAAGATGGTCAACCAGATCCTGATCGCCACGGGGATGATCGGGGTGTGCGAGGCGCTCCTGTACGGCTACCGGGCCGGGCTGGACCTGGAGACGGTGATGCGGTCGGTGAGCGGGGGAGCGGCCGGCTCCTGGTCCCTCTCCAACTACGGGCCCCGCATGTTGAGAGGCGACTTCGAGCCCGGCTTCTTCGTGAGGCACTTCGTCAAGGACATGGGGATCGCCTTGCGGGAGGCGGAGCGGATGAAGCTGTCGTTACCAGGCCTGGCCCTGGCCCACCAGCTCTACGTGGCCCTGCAGGCGCAAGGGGGAGGCCGCCAGGGCACCCAGGCGCTCATCCAGGCCCTGGCCACGCTGTCCGATGTGGAGTGGCCCACCGCTACCCGGGACCGAGCTCCTTCGACATGACCCGCAGCTCCGGCCGGTCCACCCAGGCCGTGGCTCTCCAGAACTCCCGGGCCTCCAGGTTGTCGGCATAGACGAACAGGTGACACTTCTGCACATGGGGGCTGATCGCCTCCAGGGCCCGTTCCACCAACAGGCGGCCCAGCCCGCCCCGGCGGTGCAAGGGGGCCACCGCCAGGTGGTGGATGAACCCTCGCCGGCCGTCGTGGCCGCACAGGACCGCCCCCACCACGGTCGCTTCCTCGCGGGCGATGAAGCTCATTCCGGGGTTGCGCTGCAGGTAGCGCGCGATGGCCGGGCGCTCGTCTGCCCCGCTCAGGCCGATCCCGGGGGTAGTCTCCCAGAGGACGAGCACCTCCGGGTAGTCATCGATGGTGAGCTCGGTGATCTCGATCATCGGGCGGCGCGGACGAACGCCCTGGCCCGCAGGGGATCGACCGGGTTCTCCGTGCGGCCTGCCTGCTTGAGGTCGGTGCCGACGATCACCCCGTCCGAGATCCCCAGCAACCGTTTGACGGTGCCCTTGGTCACACCGGAGCCCACCAGCACGGGAGCCTCCGGAACTGCCCGGCGCACCTTGGCCAACCAGGAGGATTCCGGGGCCCGGCCGGTGGCCGGCCCGGTGACGACCAAGGCATCCGCCCCGCCCCGCTCGAAGGTGTCGGCGGCCGCCTGCTCGATGGTGAGGCCGCCCGGTGGCACGGCGTGCTTGACGAACACGTCGGCCAGGACCTCGACCTGCGGCGCCACGGTGGCCCGGAGCCGGCCCACCTCGGCCGCCCGGCCGTGCAGCAGGCCCTGGTCGGCGAACATCATCCCGCTCAGCACGTTCACCCGGACGAAGTCGGCCCCGGTGGCGGCCGCCACCGCCAGGGCCGCCAGGGCGTCGTTACGGAGGACGTTCACTCCGAGCGGCAGGTCGACCGCCGCCCGGACGGTGGCCACCGCCCGAGCCACTGCGGCCACGGTCACCTTGGGGACGTCGTCGGCGAAGTAGGGGGCGTCGCCGTAGTTCTCCACCAGCAGGGCGTCGAAGCCCGCCTCCCCGAGGATGAGGGCGTCTTCCACCGCCTGCTCGAGCACCTTGTCGAAGTCGCCCGTGAAGCGGGGCGCCCCTGGTAACGGCCCCAGGTGGACCATGGCCACCAAGCGGGCGGTCACTCAGAAGACCCGGGCGATGCGGAGGGCGGCTTGCGCCACCTCGCCGTGGGCGGTGAGGTGAGCCGCCTGGGAGATCGGAAGGCGCCGGACCACCACCCGGCACCACTCGGCCGCCGGCCCGCGGATCACCTGGTCGGTGTCCTCCGGCCCGAACACCCACTTGCGGTAGTGGGGGCCGAACACCTCCACCCGCACCGGCTGCTCGTAGTCCTCACCGGCCAGCGAGAAGGCGAAGGGCAGGGACTTCCAGCCCAGCCAGGCGACGTGCCGCAGCCGCTCGCTGTCCTCCGACTCCGTTCCGGTGGCGTGGTGGACGTCGAGGCCGTGCGCCCAGGTCTCCATGAGCCGAAGCGTGGCCAGGGTGCGGGAGCTGATCTCCCCCGAGACCCAGAGCACCCGCTCCCGGCCGGTGGCACGAGAGAGGGCCTCCACCGTGCGGGCGCGCGCCTCCCGCCACCACTCGAGGACCCGGTTGGGCAGGATCTTACGGCCCCGCTCCACCCCGGCCTGGGTGAAGGCGTCGAAGGAGGGGTGATCCTTGAGCTCCGCCACCCGAGAGCCGTCCCCCTCGAGGACGTCGAAAGCGCACTCTTCGATATGGGCCAGGTGGCTGACGCTGTCCCGGACGTCCCAGCCTTCCGCCGGGGTCGCTCGCCACCAGTCCTTCTCCCTCAGTGTCTGCAGGTACTGGTCGAGCGCCTGCTGCTCGGCAACCAGGTCGGAGAGCAGGTCTTGCATGTCCCCCCAGGCTACCCGACCGCCGAGGCCTCAAGGCCAGCCCTGGTGGTGCTCTTCGAAGGCGCGCAGCTCGGTCATGTCGGCCGGCCCGTAGGTCCGATGGCGGCCGGGGAGGGAGCGGCGGATCTCGTCGAGCTCCTGCCCGGTGAAGGTGAACGGCACGGTGACCGGGTCCACCCCGTAGACGCGCGCCGCGTTGGCCCCCAGGATCTTGTCCTTGACCCGACGGGTGAGGGGGGGATAGCCGTAGCGGTCTCGCAGCTCCGGGCTGATCTGGAAGGCCCGGAACGCCTGGATCTGGTCCTGGGGAGATCCGTAGAAGATGGAATCGGTGCCCCACAGCACGTTGTCCTCCCCCACGTACCGGAGCAGCTTGCCCAGCACGTGGGCCGCCTGGGAGGGCGTGCGCATCAGGTACCACCAGGTCGAGCCGAGCTCCGCATAGACGTTCTGGTTGGGTCCGATGCCGGCCTCGATCAGCGAGCTGATCAGCCGGTTGACCCCGAGGTGGGCGGTCGCCTCCGTATAAGGGCCTTCGGGGGTGCGGGCCTCGAACCCGGAGTGGTAGATGAGGAAGTTGAGATCGGGATGGGCGCGGGCGGCCGGCCCCACGTCCCGGGGGGACCCGAAGCGGCTCCGCCGGGAGAAGCCCTTGTGGATGCAGACGTTGCGGATCCCCAGCTCGGCCGAGCGACGGAGGAAGGCCTCCCCCACCTGCGGTACGCCCGGCTCATGGTCGTCCAGCCACCAGCCGAGGCCGGTGGCCGGGTCGGGGAAGTGGGTGAAGGTCTTCCACCCGACCACCGGGTGTCCTGCCACCGTCGCCTCCATCGCCTCCAGGTTGGCCGGAAGGGTGCCGAGATGGGGGAGGGCCTGGGCGTGGAGCAAGACCCGGCGGTCCCGGCTCAGGCCGAGGGCCACCCGGCGGGTCTCCTCCATCACCTCCATGGAGAGGGGGCTCCCCTCGGGATGGATGGGCAGCGCCGACAGGACCACCATCGAGGTGTCGCTGCGCAGGAAGAACTCCTCCATGAAGTGCTCGATCGAGAAGCAGGCCCGCGGGTCCTCCTCCCCGCAGTCGACCTGCGGGAAGACGCTTCCGAAGAACCGCCGTCCCCGGGTGGCCGGGTTGAGGTCGTACTCGAGCAGGTGTCCCTGGATGTCCATGACGAACCCGTCGCCCCCCAGGAGCGCCTCGGCCGCCTCCGGCTCCAGCATGGCCTCCCGGGGGATGAGGTAGCGGCCGCCGGGCGGCGAGGCCTCAGCCCGGGCGGTGATGGCGTCGAGCACGAAGAGGGTTGTGGCGGCCCCGCACATCGAGAGGAGGAACTCCCGGCGGCTCATGCCGAGCCGCTCGGCGTTCTCGTCGCAGGCCTCCCGGGCCCGGCGGACCACTTCGGTCAGCACGGGGGAGAGGGGCTCGGGGTCGTACTCGCCGTTGGAGCACGGGCCGAGCTTGATCGGGAGGCCCGGGTCCTGGTCTCTCCAATCGGTCACGAACGCCCTTCCGATCGTCTGGGGATGGAGACGACGCCGGGAAGCCGATCGTTCGCTCAGGGCACCGCTTCCCGGGCCAAGCCCTCCAGGCGAGCCAGGAGGGGAGCTGCGCGCAGCCGGGTGAAGATCTCCCTCGCCTCCTGGGCGGCGGCGACCGCCTGGGAGTCGTCCGGGTCGAGAGAAGAGGCGCAATCCATCTGGCAGAGGCCCAGCTCGAGGGGAAGTTCCAGCTCCCGCCAGCGGCGGGCGGCCTCCCGGTACCTCTCCCGCGCCTCCGCCAGGTCCTCCCGCAAGGCGGCCAGGCCGGCCCGCAACGTCTCCCGGGCTGCCTCCCAACGAGCGAAGTGAGTGGGGGTCTCCTCCAATCCCTCCAGCGCCTCCGCTACCTTGGCCTCATCCCGGAGCCAGAGGGCGGCCCGTCCCAGGAGGGGGTAGACGCCGGAGGCGAAAGCCATGAGCCGGGCGGGTTCGAGGGCCCGCCGGCCGGAGTCGTAGGCAGCTTCCGGCGCCCCTTGGATGAGCGCCACCCATGCCGAGGTGATCTCGAAGCCGAAGTGATCCTGCGGCGATGTCGAGGCCGCCACCAACGGCCGGGCCTCCTCCAACACCGCCCGGGCCGTCTGACGCTCCCCCCGATACGCCGCCAGCAGCCCGTGGGCGAAATCGAGCGTCAGCCGGTTCATCATCGGAAGGTCGGCGCGGCGCAGCTCCGAGATGAGGCCGAGCGCCCAGTCCCAGTCCCCGGTGTCCAGAGCCGCGAACACCGCCGGGCCTCCCAGCTTGCTCAGCCAGTCGGCCTGCCCGAGCTTGCGGGCCATCTCCAGGCCGGGCCGGAGGACGGCCAGGGCCCGCTGCGGACCGCTCTCGGAGAGAAACGTGCCGAGGTTGTTGCGAGCCCGCTGCTCGACGGCGGGCAGCCCTTCTTGCTCGGCCATGGCCAGGGCGCCCTGGGTCATGGCTATCCCTTCCCTGGTCCGGCCGGAGGCTTCCAACGCCCAGCCCTTGGTGATGAGGGTGTCGGCGATGACCGGGACCAGGTCGAGGGCGGCGGCGGCTCTCAGCGCTCGCTCGGAGTGCTCCAGGGCCGGCTGGGCGTCACCGTGGAAGATGTAGGCGCGGGCCAGTTGTGAGGTGATGTTCACTGCCTCGGGGTCGCCCTCGACCTCGGGCAGGTCGGCGAGGGCCGCTTCCAGCGTCTTGATGGCCGGTTCCACCTGCGAGTTCATCAGCAGGACATGACCCAGCCGGGCGGTGAGCCGGGCTGCGCCCGACCGCTCGCCCTGCGACTCGTGCCACTCGACTGCCTGGCGGAGGTAGGTCTCGGCCACGTCATAGCGGGCCGCCGCCTGGGCGGCGGCGGCCGCCCGTTCCCACAGCTCGGCTCGCTCGGAGGGATCTGTGGTCACCGTGAGTCCCTGCTCGAGATGAGCCAGCGCCTGGTCGTGGGCGTGGAGAGAGCTGGCCCGCTCGGCGGCGGCCCCCAGGGCCTGGCGGGCCAGACCGGCCAGTGCTTCGGCCTCCGACCCGGGCGGGGTGGCGTCGTGCGCGTCCAGATAATGGCTCACGATCGCCCCGGCGTACTCGTCGTCGTGGAGCGACTCGAAGTACCGGGCGGCGCCTACGTGGAGCGCCCGCCGCTCCGGCCGGGCCAGCGTCCCGTAGGCCACCTCGCGGATCAGCGCCTGCAGGAACCCGTACTGTCCCCGCTCCGGGGAGCGGGGATCGGCGTCGATGGCCAGCAGCTCCTTCTTCATCAGAGCCGCCAGCCGCGGCTCGAGGGTCTCTCGAGGGTCGCCGCTCATCGACGTCAGCGCGTCGACGGTGAAGCTCTGGCCGAGCACCGCGGCTTGCTGGAGGAGCTTGCGGTCGCCGGGCTCCAGGCCGTCGAGGCGAGCGGCGATCAGGGCGTGGAGCGATTCGGGCACCGCCAGCTCGCCGACTTCTCCGACCAGCCGGTAGCCGACGTCGGCAGCCACCAGGTGGCCCTCGTCGATGAGCATGCGGACGGTCTCCACGGCATAGAGCGGCACGCCCTGCGCCCGCTCGAGGATGCGGCCGGCCAGACCCTCGGGCAGCCCGGGCGCCAGGCCGGCCAGCAGCTCCTGCATGGACTCCTCGGGTAGTGCCTCGAGGTGGATCGAGGTGAAGTTGCGCTGGCCGGCCCCCCAGGTGGGACGGCGGTCGAAGATCTCGGGTCGGGCCAGCGTGACCATGAGGATCGGGTGGTGCCGAGACCACTCGAGCATCGACTCGATGAAGTCGATCAACCCGGTGTCTGCCCACTGCAGGTCCTCGAAGACCATCACGCTGGTGCCCCGGTCGGCCACTCGCTCGAAGAAGGTCCGCCAGGCGGCGAAGAGCTCTACTCGTTCCCCGCCCACCGACTCCGCCAGGCCCAGCAGGACCTCGAGGCGCGGCCCGATCCAGCGCCGTTCCTCCTCATCGAGGTACTCGGCCAGCGTCTCGGCCAGCTTGGCGGCAGTGGTCCGGCGATCGTCGCTCTCGGCGATCCCGGCCCGTCGGCGCACCATCTCCCCCAGGCCCCAGAAGGCGATCCCCTCCCCGTAGGCGGGTGACCGCCCCTGGTGCCAGTAGACGGTCTCCACCACCCCGTCGAGGTACTTCTCGAACTCCCACGCCAGTCGGGACTTGCCGATTCCGGCGACCCCGGTGATCGATATCAGGTTGGCCCTCCTATCGTGGGAGGTGGCGTCGAGGAGGTCTTTGAGACGGCGCAGCTCGCCGTCGCGGCCCACGAAGGGACCCTCGAGGCGCTCCGACCGGCCCTCCCCGCGGCGCTTGGCCACTACCTGGCCGGCCACCCAGGCGGCGGTGGAGAGCTCCTTCCCCTTGAGGTGCAGGTCTCCGGCCGGCTCGAAGGAGATGGCCCCCTTGGCGGCCCGGTAGGTCCCCTCGTTGACCAGCACCGTGGCCGCCGGCGCGGCGGCCTGCAGTCGAGACGACGTGTTGACCAGGTCGCCGGCCACCAAACCCTGGCCGGGCAAGTCGATGGTGACGGCCGCCGCGCCGGTGGCCACCCCGGCCCTGAGGGCCAGGTCGGGGATGCCGGCTTCCCGGCCCATGGCGACGATGTCGATGGTGAGATCGAGAGCGGCTCGCACCGCCCGCTCGGCGTCGTCCTCGTGGGCCACGGGAGCTCCCCACACCCCCATCACCGCGTCGCCGATGAACTTGGCCACCGTCCCCCCGTAGCGCTCGATGGTCCGGCGGGCCAGCTCGAAGTAACGGGTCAGGAACTCGCGCACTTCCTCAGGGTCGCGAAACTCAGCGAGGGTGGTGAAGCCCACCAAGTCGGCGAAGAGGACGGATACCAGGCGGCGCTCGGCGGTGGCTTCCTGGTAAGGCTCGGCGGGAGGCGCTTCGGTGAGTGAGGCTCCGCACTCCCCGCAGAAGCGAGCCCCGGGGACGACCGGGGTG
>JBOGFC010000118.1:0-2668 GCA_050742155.1 Acidimicrobiia bacterium | reverse complement strand
GGAGGCGGCCAGGTAGCCAGAGGTGGGAATCGGCCAGGTCTCGGTTCGGTATCTCTGGGAGCCGTCCTCGTCGAGGACCGGCCGGCCCTCCTGGTCAAGAAGCGGAACCCGGCTGGCTCCCCGAGTGGCCGAGGCCACCGACTCCAGGTAGGAGAAAGCCGAGGCGGTGGCCACCTCGAAGGCCCGCAGCACCTCCTTCCGGGTCTGTGCGTCCCCCAGGGCCCACAGCAGGGAGACCGACTTGTCGGCCGAGAAGGTCAGGTCCCAGGCGGCCACCCCACCCGTGCGGAGTCGGCGTCCCAGCTGCTGGCCGGTTCCCGGATGGCGGCCATCGAAGAGTCGGATCAGCCCCTCGGCCGAGACGGTGCCCTCCAGGCCGAGTTCTTCTGCCCCGCTCCCCCGCCAGGTGCCGCGGGCGGTGCCGCCCCGCAAGTAGTAGTCCTCTCGGGGGGAGACCTCCCCGAGCTTTCGGAGGTAGTAGTCCTTGGCGGCCTTGGCCAGGCTCAGCACCTCCGGCCCCCCCGATGTCTACCTGTGGACGGGGAGCAACTGTGTTGCAGGTGCGTGTGTCGCAAAGGGCGGTTGGTTGGGATAAGGCGGATCTTGGGAGGGAGATCACAGTCGGCCTGTGTCCGGTGACAGATCGGGTGGACGACGACCGTGGACCGATAGCAAGAGCTCATGGCAGGGCTGCCATCGCTTGTCGAGGTCTTGGGCCTCGGGCCCTGATCGCCTTCTCTTTCCACCGTCGGAGTGATCGCGGATCGGTACGAGATCCTCACGGCCCCAAGGTGGCCGGAGGCGGATTCAAAACGGTCGCAGAAACGGCTTCAGACCCGACTGCGACCGATTTGCGTCCGATTTGAATCCGGGCCACCCCACGATCCAGGGCATGGAACCCCAGGAGAAGCTCATCGCAGGCCAGCCGGCTCCACGGCGGGGACGGGGATCGAGGTGCACCCTCGGATCCGGACTGGGTGATGAGATCCACGCCGCCAACGGGGCCGCATCGCCCTGTCAACAGAGTCTCACGGACAGTCTCAAACGCCTTTCAGCCCCCCGTGGCCGGGCTCTGATAACGAGATGAAAGGGTTCGACCCATGATCGGAGGCATGGAGCATTGGGATCCGCTCCTCACCGTCAGAGAGCTCGCCGACTATCTCGGTGTGCCCGTGGCCACCATCTACGCCTGGCGCTACCGGGGTGAGGGCCCACCCGGCTTCCGGGTCGGAAGGCATCTTCGCTTCCGACGGATCGACGTCGAACGGTGGATCGACCACCAGCTCCAAGCCGGCCAGCCCAGCCGACGATGAGGGCGTTCTTCCGCAACATCGACGAGCCCTGTGTGTAGCGTCGCACGAAGAGCCGAACAGGCGGCCTCAATGCCGACTTCAACGAGAGGAGGCTGATCGTGGGATCCATCCGAAAGCGCCCGGACCGCTCCAACCCCTACCAAGCTCGCTATCGAGCCCCCGACGGTAGGGAACGGACCAAGGCGTTCCGGCGCAGGGTGGACGCTGAACGCTGGCTCCTCGAGCGTGAGCGGGAGAAGGCGCGGGGAGAGTGGGTGGACCCAGCCCTCGGACGAACCACCTTCGGGGAGTGGGTGACGGATGTCGAGGCCACTCGGCTCAATCGCCGATCGTCTTCGCGTGCACGGGACCGGAGCCTCCTCCGAAGCATCATCCTCCCCACATTCGGGGCTCGAACCCTGGCCGAAGTCCACCCCATCGAGGTGCGGCAGTGGGTCGCCGATCTCGAACAGCGGGACTATGCCCCTTCGACCATCGCCAAGGCCTACCAGATCGTGTCGCGCGCTTTTCGGGTCGCGGTCACCGATGGAATCATCGCTCGCTCCCCTTGTCGTGAAGTCAAGCTCCCCAAGATCGAGACGTTTGAGAAGCGCTTCCTCTCGCCCGCCGAGGTCGAGGAGCTGGCTAAGGCCATCGATGCCCGCTACCGGGTTCTGGTGCTCACCGGCAGCTACACGGGCCTCCGCTTCGGGGAACTCGCCGCGCTCCGCAAAGATGACCTCGATCCGCTCAGGCGCACCCTGCGCGTGGACGAGCAGCTGAGCCGGCAGGGGACCGCCAAGATGGTCTCCAGTCCGCTCAAGACCCGCAAAGCACAACGGAACATCGGGATCCCGGCGTTCCTCGCCGGGGAGCTGGTCACTCACCTCGCCTCCTACCCCTCTTCGTCAGATCTGATCTTCTCCATGGCCCGCGGCGGTCCGCTGGATTACAACCGGTTTCGCACCCGCTACTGGAACCCCGCCGTGAAGTTGTCGGTGGGTCAACCCTGCACACCCCACGACTTGCGCCACACCCACGTGGCGATCCTCATTGCCCAGGGCGAGTCGCCTAAGTACGTCGCCGACCGCCTCGGCCACGAGAGCACCCGGACCGTCTTCGATGTCTACGGCCACCTCTACGAGGGGGTGGACGAAGCCGCTTCTAAGCGCCTCGAGGACGTCAGGCGTCACTCACTCGCGGACCAGGCGCGGACCAACCGCGGACCAAAGGTGATCGACTTCCTCGCCCAATCGCCGGAAATACAAGCCACGTAAGGAATTTGGCCGGGTGGGCGTTGGAGGACTCGAACCTCCGGCCTCTTCCTTGTAAGGGAAGCGCTCTCCCAGGCTGAGCTAAACGCCCTGGACAGGTCA
>JBOGFC010000117.1:0-13996 GCA_050742155.1 Acidimicrobiia bacterium | reverse complement strand
GGCTGGCATCCTCGTAGACCAGCCGCCGTAATCTCTCGTGGCTGAAGTCGTAGGACGGCGACGTCCCCTTCACCGGGAGCTCCCGGATCAGGCCGCGGAGAGTCAGCTCCTCCAAAGCGTCCACGGTTTCCTCCTCGCTCTTCCCCCCGGCCGAGCTAATGGTCTCGAAGGCGAAGGACCGCCCCACCACCGCCGCGGCGGTGAGCACCTGGCGGGACAGCTCGCTCACGGTCTCCAGGCGAGAACGCAGCAGGCGACCCCCCACGAAGCCCCGCTCCGGATCGGCTCCTTGGCCGATGGCCTCCAGCCACTCCACCACGAAGAAGGGAAGGCCCTCGGTCTCCTCGTACAGGCCGTCGGCCAGCTCCTCGCTCAGCCCGGCTCCCCTGACCAGAACGGCGACGTCCTCCCTGCCCAAACGGGGCAGGGACACGAGCGTCCCCTTTCCGGCCCTCCGCAGCTCTTCCACCCAGCCCCGCAGGGTGTGCCCGGGGGGGACCTCCTCCGTCCGCCAGGTCACCAGCACGCGGAGCGAACCCCCTGCCGGACGCCTCACCAGATACCTGAGGAAATCGAGGGACGACTGATCCGCCCAGTGCAGGTCGTCGAGAAAAAGGACCCTCGCCGTGTCGGCAGTCATGGGGGCCAGCAACACCTGCCGCAGCGCTTCGAAGAATCGAGCCTGGGCGGCCTCGGAAGGAGGGAGCTCGGGCACACCCGGCCGCAGCTCGCGTAGCTCCGGCACCAGACGCCCCGCCTCGCCCAGCCAGTGGTCCGGGAGATCTCTCAGGGACGCGGCCCTCTCTCCCAGCACGGACCGCATGAGCTCGGCGATCGGACCGAAGGCCAGGCCCTGCTCACCTTGATAGCACCGGGATCCCATGATCACCGCGCCGCCAACCCGGGCTTGGGTCAAGAACTCCTCGGCCAGGCGCGTCTTGCCGATTCCCGCCTCTCCTTCGATCACGGCCAGGTGCCCCGAGCCGGCCGAGTAGGCCTTGGAGAGAGCCGACCAGGCGGCCGATCGGCCCACCAGCGGGTAGGCCGAACGGCGGGGGGGCGAGGCCGGGGCCGACTGGGGCTCGATCCGCACCCTGGGCTCGACCCGGTTCTCCAGGATGGCCTCCGAGAGGTGAATGGTCTCATCGAGGGGCGGGACCCCCAGCTCGGCCTCGAGGATGCGCACGCATTCCCGGTACTGGCGGAGCGCTGCGCCCCGATCTCCCGCCCAGGCGTGCACGGTCATCAGCCAGCGATGGGCGGACTCATGGAGCGGATCGAGGGCCACCCAGCGCCGAGACTGCTGGGCGGCTTCCTCCAACCTCCCCTGCTCGGCGAGGGCCTGCACGAGCCGCTCCAGGCCGCCCGCCAAGCGGTGCCGGAGCTGCTCCGCCTCGAAGAACTGCCAGTCGTCGAAATTCGGGCTGTCCCGCAGCGTGAAGCCCTCGAGGAAGTCCCCCCGATACAGCGCCGCCGCCTCCTCCAGGCGCTCCGGATCGTTCTGCGCGATGAGCCGGTTGAACTCCTCCACGTCGAGCCACAGGTCGGCGCTTCGGCCCAGCCCGATGCTCTCCCGGCTCACCTCCAGCCATCCCTCGCCCAGCCCGGCCTTGAGGGCGGAGAGCGTGCGGCGCAGGGCGGCCCGCGCCCGCTCCTGGTCGTAGTCCGGCCAGAGCAGGGTGGCCAGCGCGTCTCGCCGGTGCGCCTGGCCGGTCAACGCCAGGTAGGCGAGCAGGGCGGTGGCCTTGCGGGTGTCGACCTCAACGGCTCGGCCATCCACCTCCACGCGGGGAGCGCCCAGCAGCGAGACGATGAGCCTGGCCAAGACTTCCTTCGTACGAAACTTTCTCCGCAAGCTTATTCCGTAACGATCCCGTCACGGTCGCCTGCCAACCTGGGGCTGTAGCTCTGAAAAGGAGGAGCAGTGACAACGATTGCAACGACCGGCACCGCCGGGCGAGTCCGCAGGATCGCCTATGCCGTGCTGGCCGGCCTGTTGGGGCTGGCGGCCGGGTTCGTCATCGGCGGGTTCCTGGCCCTGGCCTTCGGCTTCACAGGAGGCATGCACGCCATCCACGACGTCGGCTGGGGGGTGATGACCGGCCTGCTCTTCGCGGTGGGGCTCCTCGTGCAGGTTCATCGACCCGAGCACAAGGTGGCCGCCCTCCAACAAGCGGGGGCCGTGGCGGCGGCATTCCTGTTCGGCATGCTGGCGTTGGGCAGCTTCGACGTCTTCGGCGTCATCTGGCTGGTAGCCGTGCTCCTGCTGGTGGCCCTGCACCCGGCCCGCTCGGAGGTGTTCCGCATCGGCAAGGTGAGCAGGCGGCTGGTCGGGCTGACGGTGCTGGGTGCGATCCCGTTGACGGTGTTCGCCCTCGGCCAGCTCGAGTTGCAGCGACTGGACATACCGGGGGACGAGCACGCCGCGGATATGCACTACGCCGGGATGTTCGTGATGGCTCTGGCACTGGTGCTGGTCGGCCTGGTGGCCTCGGGTCGGGCCGCCGGTTGGCGGATCGCCGCTTGGAGCGCCGGGTTGGGCACCGCCGTTTACGGGGTCGCCTCGGTGATCTTCACCCAACACGCCTCCAGCGCGGGGGTGGGCTGGGGCATCGCCGCCATCCTGGGCGGCCTCGCCTTCATCGCGGTGGCAGAGTCGGAGGCACGCCGGGTCCCCCGGCGAGAGGAGGTATCGGCATGACCAAGCTCAGCGAATCAGTCGTGATCGAGCGGCCGGTCGAGGAGGTCTTCTTGTGGCAGCCGGGTACCGTCGAGTCGCGGCAGCTGACCGAGGGGCCCCTGCGAGTGGGAACCCGAATCGAACAGGTGACGCACTTCTTGGGCAGGCGCTTGGAGATCATCCTCGAGATCAGCGAGCACATCCGCAACAAGAGCGCCACGGCCAAGTGGTCGGGACCCATCAGCGGACAATCCACCTATCACCTGGAGCCGGCAGACGGCGGCACCCGGCTGACCATCAGCGGGGAAGTCGAAGGCCACGGCTTCTTCAAGCTGGCCGAGCCGGTGTTCGCGGCTATCGCCAGGCGGGAGCTCCGAACCAGCGTGGACAACCTGAAGGACCTCCTGGAGGCGCGCGTCGACGAGTAGCCGGGCTTGAGCTCAGCGCAACGGACCAGACTGGCCGCCCTCAGGCGGCTGGCCTGGCCCTTGGCGGCCGTAGCGGTGGCCGCTGCGGGAGCGGCCACCCTGGTCCTGCTCGCCCTCAATGGCGAAGGTCTCCGACAGATCGTCTTCGGGTACTCGCTCGGAGGGGCGCTCCTCCGCGACCTGCAAGGGGTGGTCCGCGAGACCCTCCAGCCGGCCTCGGTGGATGTGTGGCTGGCCGCTTCCTCCCTTCCCCTCAGGGGAAGGGTCGGGGAGGGGGTGGGGAGGTGAGCAGCTGGAGGGGCCGGGTAGCGTGGGCGGTCGTCGCCCTCGGTGCGGGCGTGCTGGGGACAGTCCTCTGGCTGGAGGGCTCCTTCACGGCCTCGGTGATTCCCCTCGGGATGTTCTCCTTCTCGGTCCTGGGCGGGCTGATAATCCGGCGCCGGCCCCGGAATGCCATCGGCTGGATCTACCTGGTCGACGGGACGCTCTTTCTGCTGATCTTCCTCGCCGATCCCCTCCTCGCCTACGGCCTGGAGCGGGGGATTCCCGCTGAGGCCATGTGGCCGATCGCCTGGTACACGGAGTGGACCTGGATCCCTGCCCTGTTCCTCCTCTTCGTCTTCAGCCTGCTCCTCTTCCCGGACGGTCGGCTCCCCTCCCCGTCCTGGCGACCGGTGGCCATGACGGCGGGCGCCCTCATGGTGGGGTTCACCCTGGTCGAAGCCTTCGCCCGCCAGCTGGACACGAACCTGGTCGTAATGCCCAACCCGGTGGGCTTCCTGCCCGTCGACGACGCCGAGGAGGGGATCCAGGGGGTCCTCCTGGTGGGCGGGGTGGTGGCGTCGATGCTGGCCGCCGCGGTGTCCCTGGTGGTCCGCTACCGGCGCAGCCGCGGCCCCGAGCGTCAGCAGCTCAAGTGGTTCGCCCTGTCGGGAGGGATCCTGGTCTCCGGGTTCCTGGGGGCGGGCCTGGTCGATGCCTTCACCGGGTGGCGTCCTTGGCTCGTGGACGCCCTGGTCCTGTCCGCCTACCCAATCGGAACGGGCATCGCCATCTTGCGCTACCGCCTCTACGACATCGACCTGGTCATCAACCGCACGCTGGTCTATGGGTCGCTCACTGTGTTGCTGGGAGCGGTGTACGTGGCCGGGGTGGTGGGCCTGCCCCGTCTCCTGCCCCTAGCCGAGGACAACGACCTGGTGGTGGCCGGCTCCACTCTGGCGATGGCGGCGCTCTTCAACCGCTTCCGGAGGAGGATTCAATCTTTCGTCGACCGCCGCTTTTACCGACGCCGCTATGACGCCCAGCGGACGGTGGAGGCCTTTAGCCAGAGGCTCCGGGACCAGGTAGATCTGGAAACCCTGGTGGCCGACCTGCAATGGGTGGTGAGAGACACCCTCAGGCCCGCCTCGGTGGGGGTGTGGCTGCGCGAGCAGAAGGAGGTCCTCCACTGACCTCCAGCCAGCGGCTGCGGACGCACCGCATGCTCTGGGCGGTCACGATTCTGATCGCGCTCAGCACATTCGTTCTTGCCTTCCCGCTCGATCTCCAGGAGGCCACCGACGCCTTCTTCCTGGTCCTCTTTGCCGGTTCATTGGGCACGATCGGCCTGCTGGTAGCGAGGAGGCAGCCCGGTAATGCCATCAGCTGGGTGCTGAGTGGTGTGGGTTTCTTCTACGCCATTGCCGTGTTCGGAGGAAGTTATGAGGAGTTTCGGTCGGGATCGCTCCCCGGAGCCACCGGGCTGGATGCCATTGCCGAGGTGATCTGGGTCCCGAGTGCGGGGCTGACAGTCACGCTGCTCTTGCTGCTGTTTCCGGATGGGCAGCCTCCCAGTCCGCGCTGGAGGTGGGCGGCCTGGGCGGCGAGTCTCGGCCTGCTACTACTCGTCTTGCCGGTGACGCTGGTGGCCTGGCTCCAGCGGGCCCAGTTGGCAGGAGGCCTCGACCCGGCGCTGCCTTGGTGGGCCGCGGCACCCGCCATCGGGGGAGCCCTGGCAGTGGCCGTGGCCGCGTTCGCCTCTCTCGCCGGACTGATCGTTCGCTTCCGACGCTCCAAGGGCAGCGAGCGACAGCAGCTCAAGTGGTTCGTATTCGGAGGGACGCTCGCTTTTCTCGGACTCTTGGGAGCCCAGCTACCCCGATCCATTCCGGAGAGCATTGTGCAGTTGGCAGCCCTGGCCGTCCCTGCGGCCATAGCTATCGCCATCCTGCGCTACCGCCTCTACGACATCGACCTGGTCATCAACCGCACGATGGTCTACGGGTCCCTCACCACCCTCCTGGCCTTGGTGTACGTGGCGGGGGTGGTGGGGTTGCCCCGCTTCCTCCCCCTCGCTGAGGACAACGATCTCGTGGTGGCCGGGTCCACCCTGGCGGTGGCGGCGCTCTTCTCCCCTCTCCGCCGCCGGGTGCAGGGCTTCGTGGACCGCCGCTTCTACCGGCGCCGCTACGACTCCATAAAGACGGTGGAGGCCTTCGCCGGCCGGCTGAGGAACGAGATGGACCTGGATGAGCTCAGAATCGACCTCCTGGGCGTGGTGCAGGAAACGTTCCAGCCGGCCCACCTGTCCGTCTGGCTGAAGGAGACCGGGAGGGCCGGGGGATGAGGCGCTCCGCGCCCGTGCTCATCCCAAGTCTCGTAACGTTTCCGAGACGGTAGAAGCCTATAAAGGAGTTGACATGACCACCCGATTGCGAGAGCTCCGATCGAGGCGGCGCACCGGTGAGCCGCGGCCAGCCAGAGAGCCCGAGGAGCGGCCTCTCGAGAGCGTCCTGCCATCCGTCGAGATCCCTCCGGATGATCCCCTTCTCGCCTTCCTCCAGCAAACCGATGGCCCGGTCGACCTGCGGATCCTCCAGCTGGATTCCCCGGCCGCCGAAGAGCTCCGCGGGACCGGGGTGGAGCTGGTGGTCCCGCTTGTGAGCCAGGGAGAACTGATCGGGCTTCTCAACCTGGGCCGCCGTCTCAGCGATCAGGACTATTCCACCGACGACCGCAAGCTGCTCGACAACCTGGCCGCTCAGGCCGCTCCGGCGGTGCGGGTCGCCCAGCTGGTCCGCCAGCAGGAGGCCGAGGCCCAGGAGCGGGAGCGGATGGAGCAGGAGTTGCGGGTGGCCACCCTCATCCAGCAAACCCTGCTCCCCAAGCAACTCCCCCAGCTCTCGGGATGGGAGGTGGGCGCCTACTACCAGCCGGCCCGGGCCGTAGGAGGCGACTTCTACGACTTCATCGAGCTCGAGGACGGCCGGCTGGCCTTCGTGGTAGGTGACGTGACCGACAAAGGTGTCCCGGCCGCCATGGTCATGGCCACCTGCCGCACCCTGCTGAGGGCGGTCTCCCAGCGCATCGACGCCCCGGGAACCATCCTCGAGCGGGTCAACGAGGTCCTAGTGGCCGACATCCCCCCCAACATGTTCGTCACTTGCCTGTACGTCCTCCTCGAGCCGAAGAGTGGGCGGGTCACCTATGCCAACGCCGGCCACAACCTTCCTTACCTGCGGACCGAGGACGGGGTGGTGGAGCTGCGGGCCACCGGCATGCCGCTCGGCCTCATGCCCGGCATGACTTACGAGGAGAAGGAGGCAGTCATCGAGCCGGGCGAGAGCTTTCTCCTCTATAGCGACGGTCTCACCGAGGCGCACAGTCCCGACCACGACATGTTCGGGTTCCCTCGCCTCATGGGCCTGGTCGGCCAGCACCCCGGGGGAGCCGAGCTGCTGGACGTGCTTCTCGAGGAACTGGCTCGCTTCACCGGGCCGGAGTGGGAGCAGGAGGACGACGTGACGCTGGTGACGGTCAGCCGGTCGGAGTTCGCCTACCTGGCCGAGGCCGGGCAGGAAGAGGATTGGGAGCTGGTGGAGGAATTCACCGTGTCCAGTGAGGCCGGCAACGAGCGCCAGGCCATGGACCGGGTGGCCGACGCCCTGGCGGGGGTCGATCTGCCCGATCGCAAGCTGGAGCGGCTCAAGACCGCCGTCTCGGAGGCGACCATGAACGCCATCGAGCACGGCAATCGG
Source organism: Acidimicrobiia bacterium (assembly GCA_050742155.1). GTDB lineage: Bacteria > Actinomycetota > Acidimicrobiia > Spongiisociales > JALYHC01 > JBOGFC01. The sequence goes on along the minus strand of JBOGFC010000117.1, from coordinate 6,869 downwards.
TACCAGGCTGAGCTGCCGGTGGGGGTAGAGGTGCTCAGGTCGAACAAGGCCGTGGCGGTGCGGATCACCGACCAGGGCGGCGGTCAGGAGATCGGCGACCCGCAGAGCCCGGACCTGGAGGCCAAGCTGGCCGGGGAGCAGACCCCGCGGGGCTGGGGACTCTTCCTGATCAAGAACATGGCCGACGAGATGCGTATCGAAGCCGACGACAGCCACCACACGGTGGAGCTGGTCTTCACACTGGAGGGAGAAGGTGATGGCAGCTGATCGCTTTGACGCCCAGGTCCGGCAGGAACCGGGGGTGGCGGTGATCGAGCTGCACGGCGAGGTGAACGGTTTCGCCGCCCAGGCCCTGGAGTCCGCCTATGTCGAGGCCGTCCGTGAGCAGCCCTCCAGCATCCTGCTCAACTTCGCGGGGGTGACCTACATCAACTCGACGGGGATCGCCCTCATCGTGGGCCTGATGGCCAAGGCCCGGGCCGTCAACCGCAGGGTGCTCGCCAGCGACCTCTCCGATCACTACCAGGAGATCTTCACCATCACCCGCCTGTCCGACTTCATGAGCATCTTCCCGGACGAAGCGAGCGCCCTCAGTGGGGCCGCTGCACCTGCAACTTAAGGAGGACCTATGCCGGAAGCGAAAGTCAGCATGAACGTACGCAAGCCGTCGGAGACGGTGAGCGTCATCGACATCGCCGGGGAGATCACCTCTTTCTCCGAGCAGGTGCTCTCCGAGGCCTACAACCAGGCCTCTGATCCGGGGACCAAGTCGGTGGTCCTCAACTTCGAGGACCTCGAGTACATGAACAGTGGCGGGATCGGCCTCCTGGTCACCACCCTGATCCGGGCCAACCGCCAGGGCCAGAAGCTGTCCGCCTTCGGCCTGAACGAGCACTACCGGCAGATCTTCGAGCTCACCCGGCTCGACGAGGCCATCAGCATCTTCGAGAGCGAGGGCCAGGCGCTAACCGCCGGCTGAGGAAGGAGAGGAGATGGAGGAACAGCAACACCAGGAAGCCCAGGAGGACCCGGAGAAGCGGCCCCGCGACGCCGCCTTTTGGGCGCAGCGAGTGGACAAGCTGCAGCTCTCCGGAGTCCCGGAGGGAGCGCTCAACCTCAACGTCGAGGGAAGGCGCCTGACCGGGCCGCTGCAGGGCTTCGGCCAGATGTGGCAGAAGACCTATCGCGTGCCGCTGCGGGGAGCGCCGGTCTCGCCGGCCGAGGTCATCAAGGCCTGGAAGGAGAACTACGCGGTCTTCTGGCCACCGGGCAACCGGTTCTACGCCCCGCTGACCGGCATCGCCCCCGGCGAGGTGGGCCTGATCACCGCCGCCCAGGGGCCGATGCGGCTCTCCACAGGAGTGATGGTGCTCTACGCCGACGAGGAATCTTTCACGTTCATGACCCCGCAGGGTCATCCCTTCGCCGGCTGGGTGACCTTCAGCGCCCACCAGGAAGAAGGGAACACCGTGGCGCAGGTGCAGCTGCTCATCCGCCCCTCCGACCCGGTCTACGAGACCGCCTTCCACATGGGAGCCAGCCGGGCGGAGGACAAGATCTGGCAGCACACTCTCCATTCGCTGGCCGCCTACTTCAACGTGGAGGGAGAGGTCGAGACCCAGGTGGTGTGCGTGGACCGCAAGCGGCAGTGGTCGGAGGCCAAGAACGTCTGGCAGAACGCCGGGGCCCGCACCATGGCCTATACGGTGGCCGCCCCCTTCCGGGCGATCGCCAAGCCGTTCAAGCGGAAGATCTGATCTCCCCGCATGCCCGACCGGTACGAGGCGGTCGTGGTCGGGACCGGTCCCAACGGGCTGGCCGCGGCCGTGACGCTGGCCCGAGCCGGGCGGTCGGTGCTGCTGCTGGAGGGAGCCGATGTGATCGGGGGAGGGACCCGCTCCGAGGAGCTCACCCTCCCCGGTTACCTGCACGATGTCTGCTCGGCCATCCATCCGATGGGCGTGGCCTCCCCGTTCTTCCAGAGCCTGCCGCTGGACGAGCACGGGCTGGATTGGGTTCAGCCCGATGCCCCCCTCGCCCACCCCCTCGATGACGGCTCGGCGGCGATCCTGGAACGATCGGTCGAGGCCACCGCCCAGGGGCTCGGGGCGGACGGCCCCGCCTATCGGGCTCTGATGGAGCCCGTGGTTCGCAACTGGCCCAAGCTCGACGATCAGCTGATGGGACCTCTGCTGGGAGTGCCCCGTCATCCCCTGCTGGCGGCCCGCTTCGGGCTGCGAGCGATTCGCTCGGCTCGCAGCCTGGCCAAGAGGTTCCAAGGGGACTCGGCCCGGGGCCTCTTCGCCGGTCTCGCCGCTCACGGCATCCTCCCGCTCGAGCGACTCCTCACCGGCTCCTTCGGGATGGTGTTCGGGGCCACCGCCCACGCGGCCGGCTGGCCGCTGGCGCGGGGCGGTTCCCAGAAGATCGCCGATGCTCTCGCCTCGTATCTGCGTTCGCTGGGGGGTGAGATCCACACGGGACGACCGGTTCGAACCTTCCACGATCTCCCGACTGCAGGCGCCTTCCTGTTCGACACCAGCCCCCGCCAACTGGCCCGCATCGCCGGGGACCGCCTGCCGCTCCGGTACCGGCGAAGGCTGGAGAGCTTCCGCTACGGTCCCGGGGCCTTCAAGGTGGACTATGCCCTGGACGGGCCGATCCCCTGGAAGGCGGAAGAGTGCCTGCGGGCCGCCACCGTGCACGTCGGGGGCACCTTCGAGGAGGTGGCGGCGGCCGAGGCGGCGGTAGGGCGGGGCGAGAACCCGCAGCGCCCCTTCGTGCTGCTCGCCCAGCAGAGCCTCTTCGACCCGAGCCGCGCCCCGGTCGGCAAGCATACGGCCTGGGCCTACTGCCACGTCCCCAACGGGTCGGACATGGACATGACCGACCGGATCGAGGACCAGATCGAGCGGTACGCCCCCGGCTTCCGCGATCGGGTGCTGGCCCGCAACGTCCTGGCGCCCGCCTGGCTCGAGGAGCACAACCCCAACTACGTGGGGGGCGACATCGCCGGAGGCTCGCACGGCGGGCTGCAGCTCATCGCCCGACCCACCCTGAGCCTGGTCCCCTACGCCACCCCCAACTCCTCGCTCTACCTCTGTTCCGCCTCGACCCCTCCGGGCGGCGGCGTGCACGGCATGTGCGGCTACTGGGCGGCCCAGGCGGCGCTGCGGCGAAGCTTCGGGTCTTCCGCGAACCCTGGGTTGTAACCCACCGTAGAGGTGGGCTACCGCCCACAGAACTCAAGCCACCGCGCGGCGCCTGGTGCCGTAGCTCCGGAACAGCCACACCAGCACCAGCCCGGCCAGGAAGCCGCCGATGTGGGCGGCGTAGGCGACCCCGCCGGTCTGCTCGGTCTGGGCGATCTGGCCGATGCCGTTGATGAACTGGAAGAGGATCCAGATGCCGATGACCGCGAAGGCCGGCATGGAGGTGATGAACCGAAAGAGCAGCACCCGGACTCGCTGCCGCGGGAAGAGCACCAGATAGCCTGCCAGCACCCCGGAGATGGCCCCGCTGGCCCCCAGGTTGGGGATCTCGCTCTGCGGATCGACGAAGATCTGCGCGAAGGTGGCCACGATCCCACAGAGCAGGTAGAAGATCGCGAACTTCCCGTGCCCCATGTCATTTTCCACGTTGTCACCGAAGATCCACAGGTAGAGCATGTTGCCGATCAGGTGCAGCCATCCCCCGTGCATGAACATGGCGCTGAAGAGGGTGAACCAGAAAGGAAGCGGGATCTCGGGAGGCAGGTCGGTCTGCTCGGCATACTCGCGGGGTACCACCGACCAGCGCTGAAAGAATTGCTCGATGTTGGGCTGGGCCAGGGTGACCAGCCAGATTATCACCGAGATGACGATGAGGACGAGCGTGACGGCCCCGAACCGCTGCAGCCGGGAGTCGTCGTCTCCTAGGGGAAAGACCACGGGAAGGCCTCCTTCGCGATGCCGCCCGGCACCCTACCCACCTCCTCGATATGGGCGCCCGGTAGATTCGGCCGATGCCCGACCTCGCCCTCCACAGCACTCGCATGGTCGTCGCCGGGGCTGTGCAGGAAGCCACCCTGATCGTTCGGCGGGGGGTGATCGAGGAGCTGGCCGGGGAGCCTCCGGAGGGGGCGCTCGACCTCGGCGACCTGGTGGTCATGCCCGGGCTGATCGACACGCACGTGCACGTGAACGAGCCCGGCCGGACCGAGTGGGAGGGTTTCGAGACCGCCACGCGGGCGGCGGCCGCCGGCGGGGTCACCACCCTCCTCGACATGCCGCTCAACAGCCTGCCGCCCACCACCAGCCGGGAGGCGCTGCTCGCCAAGCGGGCCGCCGCCGAGGGCAAGTGCCGGGTCAACGTAGGTTTCTGGGGTGGGGCGATCCCGGACAACCTCGATCAGCTCGAAGGCCTGGTCTGGGCCGGAGCATTCGGGTTCAAGTGCTTCCTGGTCCCTTCCGGGGTGGACGAGTTCCCCCACCTCGGGGAGGAGGACCTCAGGCGGATCATGCCGGTCCTGGCCGGACTGGAGGTCCCTTTCCTGGTGCACGCCGAGCTCCCCGGGCCCATCGATGAGGCCGTCCGGCCCGCAGGCGCCGATCCTCGCAACTACCTCACCTACCTGGCCTCCCGTCCCAAGGAAGCCGAGAATCAGGCGGTAGACCTGCTCATCGAGCTGTGCCGGGAGCTCGGCACCCGGGTGCATGTGGTGCATCTCTCCTCGGCGGAGGCCCTCCGGTCGCTGGCCGAGGCACGCCAGGAAGGCCTCCCCATCACCGTCGAGACCTGCCCCCACTACCTCTTCTTCTCGGCCGAGGACGTCCCGGAGGGCGCCACCGAGTTCAAGTGCGCCCCCCCCATCCGGGAACGGGACAACCGTGACGGGCTGTGGGCGAGCCTGGCCCGGGGGACCATCGACCAAATCGTCTCCGACCACTCCCCCTGCCCTCCCGACCTGAAGCTGCTCCCGGCGGGAGACTTCCTCTCCGCCTGGGGAGGCATCTCGTCGCTCCAGCTCGGCCTCCCGGCCGTGTGGACCGCCGCCCGCCACCGCGGCCACTCGCTCCAGGAGGTGGTCGAGTGGATGTCGGCCGCCCCCGCCCGCCTATCGGGGCTGGAAGGCCGCAAGGGACGGATCGCCGAAGGGTACGACGCCGACCTGGTGGCCTGGGACCCGGAGGCCAGCTTCCTGGTCGAGCCGGATCGCCTCCATCACCGCCATCCCCTGACCCCCTACGCCGGCCGGATCCTCCACGGTGTGGTGGAGAAGACCTTCCTGCGAGGTGCCATCATCTATGACGAAGGGCGCTTCGTGGGCGAGCCTTCGGGAGAGTTGCTGGTGTGAGCTCCTTTACCGATCTGGTCGATCTCGCTTCAGAGAGCCTGGGCGGGGCGGTGCTGGCGGCCAACGACGAGTTCTTCGCCCCGAAGGAGAACCTCCTCAAACCGGACTCGCCCATTTCCATCGAAGACCGGTACACCGACCGCGGCAAATGGATGGACGGATGGGAGACCCGCCGTCGCCGGCAGCCCGGGCACGACTGGTGTCTGGTCCGCCTCGGGCTGGCGGGTGTGGTGCGGAGTGTGATCGTCGACACCACCCACTTCATCGGGAACTACCCGGCGGCCTGCTCGCTGGAGGCTTGCACGATGAGCGGCCGGCCCGGTCCGGCCGAGCTGACCCATCCTTCCACCATCTGGACGGAGATCCTCCCCCGCGCAAGGCTGGAAGGGGACACCCCCAACCACTTGGGGGTGAAGAGCCCTTACCGCTTCACCCACCTCCGCTTCAACATCTATCCCGACGGGGGGGTGGCCCGGCTGCGAGTGCACGGTGAGGTGATCCCCGACTGGCCGGCGGTAGCGGCCGAGCAGCTCGACCTGGCCGGCCTGGAGAATGGGGGAGCCATCGTCGACTGCAGCGACCGCTTCTTCGGCCACCCGGGCCGCCTCCTGGCGCCCGGCCCACCGGCCTCCATGCGGGACGGATGGGAGACCCGCCGTCGCCGCGGGCCGGGCCACGACTGGGTGGTCATCCAACTGGGCGCACCGGGCGCCATCCATGGAGCCGAGGTGGACACCACCCACTTCAAGGGCAACGCCCCAGGCAGCTGCTCCCTCGAGGTCGCCGACTCGACAAAGGTACCCTGGCGGGAACTGCTCCCCGAGAGCGCTCTCGAGCCGGATGCCCGACACACCTGGGACGAGGAGCTGAAGCCGGCCGGGCCGGCCGCCTACGCCCGCCTCAACATCTACCCGGACGGGGGCGTGGCCCGCCTGCGCCTCTGGGGCATGGTCGATGAGGGAGCCCGTCCCGGCCTGGGGGTGCGCTGGCTCGACAGCCTGCCGCCCGAGGCCGCCGCCCGGGAGCTCCTCTCCTGCTGCGGATCGGTCCGCTGGTCGGACGAGATGGCCCGGGCCAGGCCCTACTCCGATCCGGCCGGGCTGCTCGAGTCAGCCGACCGCACCTGGGAGAAGCTGCGGCCCGAGGATTGGGAGGAGGCCTTCCGTGCCCACCCCGCCATCGGGGAGCAGGGTGAGGACCGCTGGTCCTCCCGAGAGCAGGCCGGCACTGCCGCGGCCTCCCGGGAGACGTTGTCCGAGCTGGCGGCGGCCAACCGCTCCTATCGGGAGCGGTTCGGGCGCACCTTCATCGTGTTCGCCACCGGGAAGACCGCGGAGGAGATGCTGGCCATCGTGAAGGGGCGGCTCGACAATCCTCCGGAGCAGGAGCTGCGGGAAGCAGCCGAGGAGCAGCGCAACATCACCCGGCAGCGGTTGGAGAAGCTTATTGCCCCCTCCCCTGACCGCCCTTCTCAGGGGGTCGGCGGCAAGTGACGGACTCATCTCACAACCTGGGCCGCCGAGCCCCCCTCCCC
>JBOGFC010000116.1:0-5755 GCA_050742155.1 Acidimicrobiia bacterium | reverse complement strand
CCCACGACTGCCAACCAGGCTCCCGCCAGGATGAGGAGGGGCCATCGGATGGGGGTGAGCACGGCCGCCAGCCCGGTGACCATGAGCCCCAGCACCAGCGCCAGTGGAGCAAGCCCGCGCCAGGCGGGGAGTCGTCGGTTGAGGTAGAGCATCTCCGCCTTGCTGCGTCCGTACTTGAAGAACTGGCGCCAGAGGGCTCCCGGGGTCTCGCGCGGCCGGTAGGTGGAGCGGATGGACGGGTCGAGCAGGATGGTCCGACCCTGCCGACGCCAGCGGTGGTGCAGCTCGGCGTCCTCGCCGGCCCCGGAGGAGAAGACCCGGTAGCCGCCGGCGGCCAGGAAGTCGGTTCGCCGGAAGGCCGGCAGGTAGGCGGTGTCGGCCGCTTGGCGGCGCTCCGCGTAGTGGAACCTGCCCGGGCCCACCCCCAGCGGCGAGGTCATGGCGATGGCCACCGCCCGTGCGAAGGGGGTGAGTCCCTCGGGGCGCATCACGCCTCCCACCGCCACGACGTCGGTGGAGAGGAGCAGCTCCACCGAGCGGCGCACGAAGTCGGAGGCATAGACGGTGTGGCCGTCGGCCCGCACCAGCACCTCCCCGGAGGCTTCCCGGGCCAGCAGGTTGAGGCCGTGCGCCTGCAGCCGGCGAGGGTTGTCGATCACCCGGAAAAGCGGGAAGCGGGCCGCCCAGGCCTCTAACCTATCGCCGGTGCCGTCGGTGGAGCCGCCCTCGGCCACCAGGACCTCCCAGTCCCCGGGATAGTCCTGGGCGGCCAGGGAAGCCAGGCAGGCGTCGATGTGGACGGCCTCGTTGTACACGGGCAGCAGCACGCTGACGGGGAGGTGGGCAAGCGGCACAGGCTGAGGATATCCCGGCTAGGTCTCAAGGCCGGGCCGGCGGCGGTCGATGGGAGGCCCCATGGCGAGGGGGGTGCGGCTGGTCACGATGGCCCTGGTGGTCCTGGTGCTCCCGGCCGTTCCGGCCACCGCCCAGGAGAGCATCAAGCAGGGTGAGGCGGTCCACGTGGGTGTGTACTCGGACTCGGCCGCCGACCTGGAGGGGATGGCCGCCTGGGCCGGCCAGCGGGTCAGCTTTGCCGGGATCTTCCACGGGATGACGGCCACGCCCGTCACCCCATACGGTGACGACCTGGTCGCCAAGCTCGACCAGGCCTGGCGGGTCAGATCCACCCCGTTCGTCAACGTGATGGTGAACGCCCCGGCCGCCGCCGTCGCCGAGGGCCAATACGACCCGGCCATTACGAACCTGGCCGCCCATCTGCGCGACTGGGTGGCCCAGGGCGCCAACCGCTCGGTCATCATCGCTCCCTTTCCGGAGATGAACACGCCCGGGGTCGCCTACGGGATGGACCCGGAGAGCTTCAAGCCGGCCTACCGGCGCTTTCGGCGCATCTTCTTGGAGATGGGCATCGACGAGACCTGGGTGCGGTGGGCCTTCGCTCCCAATGGGGCGTCGGAGCCTCCCTATTCGATCGTCGACTACTACCCCGGAGACCAATTCGTGGACCTCATCGGGGTCTCGGCGTTCAACTTCGGGAGCGAGGTGGATCGGTGGCGGGGCGTCCAGGAGGTGGTGGCTCCCGTGCTCGACGAGCTGCGCGCCCTCGCCCCCACCAAGCCCTACCTGCTCGCCCAGACCGGCACCTCCAGCCTCGGGGGCCCCAAGGACGCCTGGCTGCAGGAGCTCTTCTCGCTGGCCGCCGCCGACCCCAACGTGGTGGGCCTCATCTACTTCAACTTCCACAAGGAGACCGACTGGCTGGTGTGGGACGGCACCTCCGGCCATCCGGCCTGGAAGCAGGGCCTGCAGCGGCCCACCACCGTCTACCAGTGGCCGCTGACCGAGTGGTTCCAGCCCGGCCCGCTCCCCTTCGGTGCCGAGCAACCGCCGCTCTGTGGCCCGGGAGAGACCTGCGATTCGGTGGCCTTCGTTGATCGGGGATGGCGGCTACACGTCCTCGAGGGGATGGCCTGGGGCGCCTCGGAGACCAGCTTCTTCTTCGGTGAGCCGGGGGACGTGCCGCTCCTCGGGGACTGGGACTGCGACGGGACGGCCACCCCGGCCGTCTATCGCCCCTCCAGCGGGGCACTGTTCCTCCGCCACTCGAGCGGCCCGGGAGACCCCGACGCCTCCTTCCGGTACGGACTGCCGTCCGACATCCCCCTGGTGGGGGACTGGGACGGCGACGGATGCGACACCCTGGCGGTCTTTCGGCCCTCGGAGGCCCGGGTCTATCTCTCCAATACCCTGGGCCGGCCGGTGGCCCACCTGGCCTTCCCGTTGGGGGAACCAGGGGACCACCCCTTCAGCGGGGACTTCGACGGGGACGGCCGCGACTCGGTGGCCGTCTACCGCCCCGCCGAGGGCCGCGTCTACCTGGGGGGGCCGGCCGGTGGGCACTTCCTGTTCGGGAACCCCGGCGACCAGATCCTGGCCGGCGACTGGGACGGGGACGGGATCGACACCGTGGCCGCCTATCGGCCCTCGACCGGACGCCTCCACGGCAAGCTGGCCCACCAGGACGGTCCGGCCGACTTCTCGGTGGCGGTGGGCCGCTACCGGTTGGTGGTGCGAGGCACTCCCTACTCGGTCCCGGTTCCTCTGCAGCCCCCGAGCCTGGAGGAGTTGCTGCGTGCCCTGCCGAAGCCCAGCGCGCCTGTACCCGGCAAGGGGGGATCCTTCGAGTTAGCCTGAGCGAGGCGGCACGAGGGTGATGAGGATCGACGGGAGAAGGTCGGCCTTCGCGTCGGCGGTGGTCAGCATGGCGACCTGGCTGGCATTCGCTCCGGCCGCCCATGCCTCCCCGGATCAGGTCGGCTCGGTCGACACGTCCACCGGCGAGTGGCACCTGACCGACCCGGGCGGCGGCTCCCACAGCTTCTGGTACGGCATCCCGGGGGACGTGCCGCTGGTGGGGGACTGGAACTGCGACGGGATCGACACCCCCGGCATGTACCGGCGGTCCAACGGTTTCGTCTACCTGCGCAACTCCAACACGACCGGGGTAGCGGACATCTCCTTCTTCTACGGCAACCCCTCCGACATCCCCCTGGCCGGGGACTGGGACGGGGACTGCTTCGACACGCTGGCCATCTACCGGCCCTCGGAGGGCCGCGTTTACCTGTCCAACGCCCTGGGGACCCGGCCGGCCGACCAGGACTACCTGTTCGGCAACCCCGGGGACGTTCCCTTCGCCGGTGACTTCGACGCCGACGGGAAGGACGAGATCGGCCTGCGCCGCTCGTCCAGCGGCCTGGTCTATCTCAACTTCGAGCACGACTCGGCGGCCGACCTGCAGTTCGTCTACGGCGACCTGGGCGACCAGGTGCTGGCCGGCGACTGGGACGGGGATGGCGACCAGACGGTGGCCATCTACCGGCCGGCCACCTGCACCTTCTACCTCTCCGACACCAACGGGACCGGGGTGGCGGACCGCGCCGTCGAGCACGGGACGACCTCGATGGCCCCGGTGGCCGGGACCTTCGGGCTCGCCGGTGGGGCGCCCCGTTCCTTCGTGTGCTCGGGGCCCACCCTGTGGCTGGGCAACCAGGGACCGTGGGTGCAGATGCTCAACACCGCCCTCGCCCAGGCCCACTTCCGCCCGGGGGGCGGGGACGTGTTCAACGTGGCCACCCAGGCGGCAGTGATGGCCTTCCAGAAGTACCACGGGCTCACCCGGGACGGGGTGTTCCGCACCGCCTACTGGGACCTGTTGGGGCACCAGCCGGTGGCCCCCTCGAGGCCGACCGAGCCCGACCGGGTGGAGGTCGACATCGGCCGCCAGATCCTCATGCTGGTGCGCAACCACCAGGTGACGGCGGTGCTGCCCATCTCCTCGGGAAACGGGGAGCTCTTCTACAACCAGAGCGGCCAACTGGTGCGGGCCGTCACCCCGCGGGGCGACTTCACCTTCGTCTGGAACGTGACCGGCCTGCGGGTCTCCTACCTCGGGGAGCTCTGGAACCCCTTCTACTTCTACGGCGGCTATGCCGTGCACGGGTCGCCCAGCGTCCCTCCCTACCCGGCCTCGCACGGGTGCATCCGGGTGACCATGTGGGACATGGACTGGCTGAAGTACCAGATCTGGGTGGGGATGCCGATCCACGTCTACGGCTGACCTAGCATCCCGGCCCTGATCCGACGATGAGCATCAGCGAGCAGCCGGGCCTGGCCGCCCGGCTGGGCCGGGACGGCACCGCCCACATGGTGGGCGCCACCGGGCTGGCCGCGGTGGGTGCCTACCTGTTCCAGGTGGTGGGGGGCCGGGTGCTGGGACCGGTGGAGTTCGCCCCGGTCACCGTGCTGTGGACCATCCAGTTCCTGGCCTTCACCGTGCTGCTGTTCCCCATCGAGCAGTTCGCCACCCGCCAGCTGGCTCTCGGCCCGGACCGGCTCCCCGGACGGGTGCTGGGCTCGGCGGCGGGGGTGATCGCCGCCGTGGCGGCCGGCACGGTGCTGTTCGTGTGGGCCACCCGAGAACGGCTCTTCCTCGGCGAGGGGGCCTTCGCGGGGGCGGCCGGCCTGATCGTCATCGGCTACGGGCTCTTCGCCTTGGGGCGCGGGTACCTGGCCGGGAGGCGGCGCTTCCGGGCCTATGGACTGGTGACCGGGGCCGAGTCGATCTCCCGGCTGGTGGCGGCCGGGTTGGTGCTGGCCACGATCCCCTCCGGGCTGGCCCTGACCGGGACGATGGCCCTGGCCCCGCTGGCCATCCTCCTCTGGCGGCCGTTTCGGGAAGGCGAGGGGGAGGCGGCCGACGGGGGCGGGCTGGGGCGCTTCCTGGCCGGCTACGTGGCCGCCTCGGCCGCCTCGCAGACCATCCTGGCCGGCGGCCCGCTGGTGGTGGCGGCGCTGGGGGCCTCCCCGGCGGCGGTGAGCGTCTTCTTCGTCACCTTCACGCTCTTTCGGGGCCCGCTCACCATGGGCTACAGCCTGCTCGCCCGGGTGCTGCCTCCCTTCACGCGGGTGGTGGCGGACGGCGACCGGGCCCGGCTGCGGCCCTGGGCGGTGCGGCTGGGGGTGGCGGGAGCGCTGCTGGGGGCGGTGGGGGGGCTGGTGGGATTGGTGATCGGTCCGGCCATCGTCGCCTTGCTGTTCGGGGAGCAGTTCCGGCCCGAGCCGCTCCTCGCCGCCCTGGCGGTGGGAGGGGTCGTCGTGGGGGCGGCGGCCATGGTGGGCAACCAGGTGCTGGTGGCCCGCAACGAGACGCCTCGGCTGGCGGTGGCCTGGCTGGCCGCCCTGGCGGTGGCGGCGGTGGTGCTGGCCCTGGCCCCCGGCTCGCCCTCCCTCAAGACCGGGGCCGCCTTCGTGGCCGGGGAGGCGGCCGCCCTGGCTTTCGTCTCGGCGGCGATCTGGAAGCCGCCCCGCTCGATTTGAACGGAGCCCTCCTCAAGTCGTAGCCTCCCGGTGCGATACCGCCAGCTATGCGGAGGTATCGATCCTTGGTCACCCTGGTGCTGATGGTTGGGTTGCTGGCGGCGCCTGTTTCGTCGGCGCTGGCCGCCGACCAGATCCAGGCCGAGGGGGTGGTGTACGGCGGGATGTACCCGGACGACCACTGGAACGGGGCCGCCGAGCTCGACGCCATGAGCGCCTGGGCCGGCAAGCGGGTCACCTTCATGGGCCTCTTCCACCAGGTGCGGGAGTCGATCGACTTTTGGGAGGGCAACACCGACCATCTCCTCGAGCAGGCCTGGCAAGCCGAGTCCACCCCCTTCTCCAACGTGGCCGTCAACGC
>JBOGFC010000115.1:0-3647 GCA_050742155.1 Acidimicrobiia bacterium | reverse complement strand
ACACGACCCGGTCGCCCTCATAGACGCTGAGCTGGCGGACCGCGCCCACGCCGTCGACCTCGGTCATCTCATCCGCGACCCGGTAGCCGATGCGCCGACCGTCCACGAACTTCCCGGAAGCGCCGTTTTTTTTTGAGAACCGCCGCCCTCGACGCCGGCGTCCCGCTCCGTGACGTGCAGGAAGCTGCCAGCCACGCCGACCCACGGACCACGATGCGCTACGACCGAGCCCGGGTGTCCCTCGACCGGCACGCCACCTACGTCGTCGCCGCTTTCCTCGCCGGCGCCGCCCGCTGACTGGTGGTTCCGGAGGTTTTCGTACAGCCGTTCCGGACGAATCCGTACACCGGTTCCGGGGTTTCCGTACACCCGGAGGAGGCGGGTATCGCGCTGACGTGAGGTGAGGGCAGGGCACTCTGTCCCGAACAGTCGACCAGACGTTCGAGGGAGTGCCCATGCCCCGTCCCCATATCAGCATGCGAAAGATCAGAGACGTGCTGCGGTTGAGCCTGGGGGAGGGCCTCAGCCTGCGCCAGGTCGCCGCCTCGCTGCAGATCCCCCACACCACGGTGGCCGACCACGTCCGCCGGGCCCGGGCCGCGGGCCTGGTCTGGCCGCTGCCCGGGGACCTCGACGACGACGCCCTGGAGGCCCGGCTGTTCGCGTCGGCTCGGCCCCCCGAGCTGCGTCCGTTGCCCGACTGGCAGAAGCTGCACCGGGAGCTGCGCCGGCCCGGGGTGACGCTCATGCTGCTGTGGCTGGAGTACCGGGAGACGTTCCCCGACGGCTACGCCTACAGCCAGTTCTGCGCCCACTACCGGCGCTGGCAGCGCCACATCGACGTGGTGATGCGCCAGGAGCACAAGGCGGGCGAGAAGCTCTTCGTCGACTTCGCCGGCCAGCGCCTCTCCATCTGGGACCCCGCCACCGGCGAGCTGGCGGCGGAGGCCGAGGTGTTCGTGGCCGTGCTGGGGGCCTCCAGCTACCTCTACGCCGAGGCGCTGCCCTCCCAGGAGCTCATGCACTGGGTCACCGGCCACGTGCACGCCTTCGAGCGGCTTGGGGCCTGCCCGGCGATCGTGGTGTGCGACAACCTGCGCTCGGGGGTCACTCGCCCGCACCGCTACGAGCCCGACATCAACGCCACCTACCAGGAGATGGCCGCCCACTACGGGGTGGCCATCGTGCCGGCCCGCTCCTACCGGCCCCGGGACAAGGCCAAGGCGGAGGCCGGGGTGCTGGTGGCCGAGCGTTGGATCATGGCCCGCCTGCGCAACCGGCGCTTCGAGAGCCTGGGGGAGGCCAACGCGGCCATCGCCGAGGCGGTGGAGTGGATCAACGACCGGCCGTTGCGCAACGTCGAGGGGTCACGGCGCTCGCTGTTCGAGGAGCTCGACCGACCCTTCCTGCGGCCCCTGCCCCCCACCCGCTACGAGTTCGCCACCTGGCGGCGGGCCAAGGTGAGCATCGACTACCACCTGGAGGTCCGCGCCGACCGCCACTTCTACTCGGTCCCCTACCGGCTGGCGGGCGAGACGGTGGAGGTGCGCCTGTCGTCGTCCGCGGTGGAGGTCTTCCACCGCCACCGCCGGGTCGCCTCCCACCCCCGGGCCCACCGCCCCGGCTACAGCACCGACGCCGCCCACATGCCCGAGTCCCACCGGCGACACGCGGCCTGGACGCCGGGGCGCATCGTGGCCTGGGCGGCCAAGGTCGGCCCGGCCACGGCCAAGCTGGCCGAGGCCATCATGGCCGACCGCCCCCATCCCGAGCAGGGCTTCCGCTCCTGTCTGGGCATCGTGCGCCTCGGCGAGCGCTATGGGGCGGCCCGCCTGGAGGCCGCCTGCGAGCGGGCCCTGGCGGTGCGGGCCCACAGCTACCGCTCCGTGGAGTCGATCCTGCGCACCGGCCTGGACCGCAAGCCCCTGCCGCCCGAGAGCGAGACCCGCACCCACCCCGGCCACGACAACCTCCGCGGCCCCGACTACTACCGATGAAAGGAGCTGGCATGCTGCGAACCCAGACCATCGAGGGCCTCCACGCCCTCCGCCTGCCGGCCATGGCCGCCGCCCTGGCCGAGCACGCCGACTCGCCCGCCCACCAGGGCCTCAGCTTCGAGGAGCGCCTGGGGCTGCTGGTCGACCGGGAGCTGGCCGAGCGGGAGGACCGCCGCCTGGCCCGCCACCTCAAGGCGGCCAAGCTGCGCACCCAGGCGGTGGTGGAGGACATCGACTTCCGCCGCCAGCGGGGCCTGGAGCGGGGGGAGATCCTGGGCCTGGCCGAGGCGGGCTGGGTCCGCGCCCACCACAACATCGCCATCGTGGGAGCCACCGGGGTGGGCAAGACGTTCCTGGCCTGCGCCCTGGCCAACGCCGCCCTCCGCCGGGGCCACAGCGCCCTCTACCTGCGGGCCACCCGGATGCTCGATGACCTCGCCATCGCCCGCGTCGACGGCCGCCTGGCCCGCCTGACGGCCTCGTGGGCCCGCATCGACGTCCTGGTCATCGACGACTACCTCCTGCGGCCCCTCACCCCCGACCAGGCCGCCGACACCCTCGAGGTCATCGAGGACCGGGCCGGGCTGCGCTCGACGATCATCACCAGCCAGCTGCCCATCTCCCGGTGGCACGAGGCCATGGGCGAGCCCACCGTGGCCGACGCCGTCTTGGACCGGGTCCTGCACAACCTCCACCGCATCGAGCTCGCCGGTGAGTCGATGCGCCGGCCCGAGCCCACCGCGGGCGCCGGTGCCCAGCCGGCCGAGCGCAACCCCGCACCCCGCACGAGGAGAGCACGATGAGCGTCACCTACCGCACCATCGTCCTGCACCTGCCGGCCACGCCGCTGGGGCTGCTCCCCGAGGGCTGGGCCGTCGAGCACCGCTGCGACGCTTGCCGCGAGCAGGTCGCCTCAGACCAGCTCGTGGCCCACGCCCGCAGCCACGGGGCCATCGGCTCCGCGAATCCGGGTGAGCCCTTCCCAACGAGACCGACACCGAGGACAATGTCGTCCGACCCGAACGAGAGCGAATCACCGAGGAGGTGAGCCGGGGCTAAGCGTCGGCCGCTACGCGGCCTCCGACCGGGGTGTACGGAAACTCCGGACTGGGTGTACGGAAACGCCGGAATGAACACGCCGGGCGGGTGGCGGTGCCGGCGGTGGAACCGAGTCGAGGAGGTCAGCGCTCAACCGGCACCTCCCCCAGGTGCTGCCACAGCTCCCGCGGATGGTGGAAGCGGTGCCGCTCGGGGAGCCCTCTGAGCGTCTCGACCACCTGCGGGCGGGCGCCGGCGGCGGTGGCGGCGTCGACCAGTTCGTCCCGCTCGAGCGGCGAGCTGTTGAAGGCGCCCTCCAGGTGGTCGACGATCTCGACCCTGGTGACGGGCGGGATCTGGGTGGGGCGATGTGTGTCAAGAGCTCTCGGATAAGCCATATCGGTCCTCCCCCTGTCCGCCACTGTCCCTGCGGCCACAACTCTACTGTTACGTCACGGTAGAGTGGCAACTCTTGCGGCACAGGAGCCTGCGCATGGACGAGAACATGCACCAGATCGGCGAGGTGGCCAAGGAGGTCGGCCTCTCGCTGCGGACCATACGCCACTACGAGGAGCTGGGCCTGGTGCCCCCCTCGGGGCGCACCGGTGGGGG
>JBOGFC010000114.1:0-52564 GCA_050742155.1 Acidimicrobiia bacterium | reverse complement strand
CTGGGAGGGGGTCGGGGGGAGGGTCCGTGAAGAGACGACTGATCCGAGCCCAGGCGGTCCGAACGGCCGAGGGAATCGTGGGGGACGCCCTCCTCGTCGAAGACGGCCGGGTGGCGGCGATAGGTCCGAGTGAGGAGCTCACCGGGGAGACCGAGCAAGGCTATCCCGGGGCAGTGGTCATTCCCGGACTGCGAGATGCCCACTTCCACCCCATCCCCTACGCCGCCACGCTGCAGCGCACCTCCTTGAAGGATGCCGGGGACCTCGACGAGGTCCTCAGACGGCTGCGGACGGCGGCCGGGAAGCTTGCCCCGGGCACTCCTCTCGTGGCCCACCGCCTGGACGACGAGGCGCTGGAGGAGAAGCGGCTTCCGACCCGCTTCGATCTCGACCAAGCGGTGCGGGACCGGCCGCTGCTCGTCTACCGGTACTGCGGCCACATCGGCATGGTCAACACGGCCGCCCTGGAGGTGGCCGGCTTGCGGCCCGACACCCCCGATCCCCGCGGGGGCTCGTTCGACCGCCACGAGGACGGGTCGCTCAGCGGGGTGCTGCGGGAGACGGCCGTACAAACGGTGGCCGCCAGCCTGGCGGGTTCGACGCCGGTGCAGCCCGAGCAGGTGCTCGCGACGATGTCGGGCCTCTCCGCCCTGGGCCTCACCGGCATGACCGCCATCGTCTCGCTGGAGGAAGGCCCGTGGTGCGGAGCCGAGGGGGAGCTCCGCCTCCTCCAGGAGATCGCCCCCGACCTGCCCCTGCGGCTCTCGGTGCTGGTGATCCCGGGCGAGCCCCGTGCCCTGGAAGGGGCCGCCCGGCTCCTGGAGTCGATGGGACCGCGGGTGAGTTTCCTGGGGGTGAAGGCCTTCGCCGACGGCAGCCTGGGGGGCCATACCGCCGCCCTGCGTGAACCCTACGCGGATCGCCCGGGCGAGAAGGGGACCCTCCGGCTCGATCCGGCAGCGATCGGGCTGCAGGCCAGGATCAGTCTGGGCCTGGGGGGCAGGGTCGCCGTCCACGCCATCGGTGACCTGGCCAATACAGTTGTCCTGGACCTGTTCGAGCAGCTTCTGGAGAAGGGGGCCGGACCGGAGAGCTTACGGGTCGAGCACGCCTCGGTGCTGGCCGATGAGGACGTGGAGCGGTTCGCCGCCACGGGTATCACCGCCTCGGTCCAGCCGGCCTTCCTTCCCTCGGAGACCGGCTGGCTGGAGAAGCGTCTCGGGGCGCGCCTGGGGCAGGCCTATCGGTGGCGGACGCTGGCCGAGGCCGGAGTACCCCTGGCCGGAGGATCGGACTGCCCGGTGGAGCCGCCCGCTCCCCTGTGGGGCATGGCAGCCGCCCGGGACCGCGCCGGGATCATCCCGGAGGAGGGGCTCTCGCCTGAGCAGGCCCTGGCCCTCTTCACCAACGGCGCGGCCCGGGCGATGGGAGAGCCGGAGCCCCTGGCGCCGGGCAGCCCGGCCGATTTCGTGGTGCTCGACCGCGACCCGGTGAGCTGCTCCCCGGACGAGCTCCGGCATGCCAAGGTGCTGGCCACCTGGGTGGCCGGAGAGCCGGTCACCCTTCCCGAGCAACCGGTAACGTGGACGGCGTGAGCTTCTCCTTGCCCGTTCTTGCGTGAGAAATGGACCGCCGGCGGTCGAGAACTCACGCAAGAACGTTGAATGGGGAGCTCAGCCGTCCCTGATCGGGCCGGCCACATCCTCGTATTCGGCGTGGCGGCCCGTCCCCAGCTTCGAGTAGACGAGGTCCCCGTCGACGGTGACCTCGAAGCGACCCCCACCGGAGGGAACCAGCGTGATCGCCTCGATCTGCTCCTCGAACTCCCCGAGGAGTTGCTCGGCCATGCCGACCGCACGGCCCGTGTAGTTTCAGACGGCGCAGTACTCGATCTCGATCTTCACGATCGAGCACTTTAGATTGGGCCGCGTGGAGATCCACGACGACGCCCTGGCCGCCATCGGCGGCACCCCGCTCGTCCGTCTGGCAAGGATTCACCCCCCCGGCAACCTGGTCGGCAAGCTCGAGTTCACCAACCCGGGGGGGTCGGTCAAAGACCGAATCGCCCTGGGGATGGTGGAGCGGGCCGAGCGGATGGGCCTACTGGAACCGGGCGGCACGCTCGTCGAGCCCACCAGCGGTAACACCGGGGTGGGCCTGGCCATCGTGGCCGCCCTGCGCGGCTACGAGTTGATCTGCGTGATGCCCGACAAGGTGAGCGAGGAGAAGCGCAAGCTGCTCGAGGCCTACGGGGCCCGGCTGGAGATCACCCCCAGCGATGTCACGCCGGACGACCCCCGCTCCTACTACTCGGTGGCCCGTCGCCTGGCCGAGGAGATCCCCGGCGCCTACCGTCCCGACCAGTATTCCAACCCTGCCAACCCGGAGGCCCACTACCTCACGACCGGGCCGGAGATCTGGCAACAGACCGGCGGGGAGGTGAAGGTGCTGGTGGCCGGGGTGGGCACCGGGGGCACCATCACCGGGGCAGCCCGCTATCTCAAGGAGCAGAACCCCGAGGTGCTGGTGGTGGGAGCCGACCCGGAGGGCTCCGTCTACACGGCCGCCTCCGAGGAGGAGCTCCACCCCTATCTGATCGAAGGTGTGGGCGAGGACTTCTGGCCGGAGACCTTCGACCCCAAGCTGGTGGACCGCTACGTCAAGGTTTCCGACCGGGATGCCTTTGCCATGACCCGCCGCCTGGCCCGGGAGGAAGGTCTCCTGGTAGGGGGCTCGTGCGGCATGGCGGTGTGGGCGGCCGCCGGAATAGCGTCCGAGCAGGCCGGGGAGCTGGTGATGGTGATCCTGCCCGATTCCGGCCGTGGGTACCTCTCCAAGATCTTCGACGACGACTGGATGGCCGAACGAGGACTGCTGGAGGACTGATGCGCTTCGAGACCCGAGCCGTCCACGCCGGACAGGAGCCGGACCCGGCCACGGGAGCGGTGGTGGTGCCCATCTACGCCACCAGCACGTTCGCTCAGGATGCCCCGGGGCGACACCGCGGCTATGAGTACTCCCGCACCGACAACCCCACCCGCCATGCCCTGGAGGAAGCCCTGGCGTCGTTGGAAGGGGTGGAACCCGGCTCGGGGGGTGGAGCGGTGGCCACGGTCTCCGGGATGGCCGCCACCGCCCTGGTGGGCTACCTGCTGCAGGCGGGGGACCACGTGCTATTGCCCGACGACGCCTACGGAGGCACGTACCGGTTCTTCGCCCAGGTCCTCTCAGGGCACGGCATCCAGTGGTCGGTGACCGACATGACCGACCCGGACCGGCTGGGCTCGGGGATCAAGGCAGAGACGAGGCTCGTCTGGACCGAGACTCCCACCAACCCGCTGCTGCGGCTGGTGGACCTGGGGGCGGCCGCTGAGGCGGCCCACGCCGCCGGGGCTCTCTTGCTGGTCGACAACACCTTCGCCACCCCCTTCCTACAACGGCCCCTCGAGGCCGGCGCCGACCTGGTCCTCTACTCCACCACGAAGTACCTGGGCGGCCACTCCGACGTGGTGGGGGGGGCGCTCGTCACCCCGGATCCGGACCTCCACGGGCGCCTGCGCTTCCTTCTCAACGCGGCCGGGCCGGGAGCCGGGCCTTTCGACGCCTGGCTGGTCCTGCGCGGCCTCAAGACCCTCGCCCTGAGGATGGAGCGGCATTGTCGCAACGCCGGTCGGGTAGCGGAGTATCTCGGCGCCCATCCGGCGGTGGAGGAGGTCATCTATCCGGGACTGCCGACCCACCCCCAGCATGCGCTGGCCGCTCGACAGATGGACGACTTCGGAGGTATGGTCTGCTTCCGGCTCAGAGGAGGCCCCGAGGCGGCCGAGCGGACGGTCACCCGCACCCGGCTCTTCGTGCTGGCGGAGAGCCTGGGGTCGGTCGAGTCGTTGGTCGAGGTCCCGGCCCGGATGACCCACCTCTCCGTGGCAGGCACCGCCCTGGAAGTGCCTCCCGACCTGGTCCGGCTCTCGGTGGGGATCGAGCACCCGGACGACCTGATCGAGGATCTGGACCAGGCGCTGGAGGGATGACGGAAGTGTCGGAAGGGACGGGTCTGCAAGACCATTACGCCCCTCAGACAACCTGCTTCGGCTGCGGACCGGCTAACCAGAAGGGGCTGCGGATCAAGAGCATGGTGGACGGGGACCGACTGATAGCCAGCTGGACCCCGGAAGAGCACCATGAAGCGTTTCCTGGGGTCGTCAACGGAGGGATCATCGGTACGCTCCTCGACTGTCACAGCAACTGGACGGCGGCGTGGCACCTCATGAAGCTTCGGAGAGCCGACAAACCCCCTGTCACGGTGACCGCCGACTTCCACGTAACGCTGCGCCGGCCCACGCCGACCGATCGCGCGCTACGGATCACGGCCTGGGTGGTGGAGTCGGCCGACCCCAAAGTCGTCGTCGACGCCCAGGTCGAGAGCGATGACGAAGTGACCGCCACCTGCCGGGGGACGTTCATAGCCGTCGGCCAAGGCCACCCGGCCTTCGGACGCTGGTAGTAGAACCCCAGGAGGAATCATGGTCACCGGCCTCCCCCGCATCCTGCTGCCGCCTGGAAGGACTGGCCCTCCTGGGCCTGGCGCTGTTGGCCTACCACCGGCTCGACACCGGCTGGCTTCTCTTCGCCGCGCTGCTCCTGTTCCCCGACGTGGGCATGGTCGGCTACGCCCGGTCCCCCCTGGCCGGCGCCATCGCCTACGATGTCCTCCACACCCTGGCGGGACCGGCCGTGCTCGGCTTGTACGCCGTATCGGCCAGAGCTACTCATCATCTGGCTGGCCCACATTGGGATGGACCGGGCACTCGGGAACGGTCTCAAGTACCCCTGGGCCTTTCGGGATACCCACCTGGGACGGATCGGCCGCGACTAGCGCGATGAGCAGACGGGGGGATCTCCCGCCTGGTCATCTCTCTCTGGCTCTCCGGAAACCCGTCAGGCGCGGAGGATCGTCGAAGGAAGGTCATGCGCCCGAGTATCAGGATCGCCACACTGCTCGTCACCTCGGCGGCGGTGCTCTTGACCTCGTGCCGGGGGCCGCTTCCGGAGAACACCCTCCCGATGGCCTGCACCCAGATCGGGTGTGAGAGCACCGTCGAGTTCGAGCTGCCCGACTCAATCCGAGAGGATCGGTCGTACGAGATCGAGGCGTGCGCAGATACGTTCTGCCGTTCGGAAACGGTCGACATTCCAAGAGGTTTTACCGGTCGCCAGCTGGGGGAGCTGTCCGTGGAGCTCGAGAGGATCCTCCTGATTCTGCCAGAAGCGGACTATGCGGGCCGCCACCGCGTCTCGTTGGTGGTTCGGGACGCCGAATCAGGTGAGGTGCTGGCTCAGGCTGAACACGACGTGGAGTTCGAGCGCCGGCAACCCAACGGTCCCAACTGCCCGCCGGTGTGCTGGTTCGCTCGGGTGGCCGCCTGACAGACGCCGGGCACCCGACCCAGAGGAGCCTGCCGAAGAAGGCAGGACTATGAACCTAATGATTGGCTGTTAGCGGAACCTCCCGCTGCGGGTAACGTACCGGGCCGTGCTCCACGACTACACCGACGTCACTCCTGCCCGAGTCGAGGAGGTGACGGAACGGGCCTTGCGGCAGGCAGAGAGCCTGCTAGAGAGTGTCATCGGGGCTCCCCGCACCTTTGCCGGCACCATGGCTCCTCTCGACGAGATCACCGCCTCACTGGCCGACGCCTACGGCGAGGGCGCCTTCATGAGCCGCGTGCATCCCGACCCCGAGGTGCGGGCGACCGGAAGCGCCGCTGAGGAGCGGCTCGACAAGTTCCGGGTCGAGCTGGCCTTTCGAGAGGATCTCTACCGGGCGGTGAGCGAATATGCGGAGACCGAGGAAGCCCCCAGTCTGAGCGGCGAGCGCCGCCGGCTGCTCGATCACTGGCTGCGAGACTTCCGCCGGGCCGGCCACCAGCTGCCACCGGAGACTCGCGGCGAGGTAGAGCGACTTCGAGCCCGTCTGGTGGAGCTGGAGGTGGCCTTCCAACGCAACGTGGACGAGTACGAGGACGCCCTGGAGCTGACCCGGGAAGAGCTGGACGGGCTCCCCGATGACTACGTGGCGCGACTGCGGCCCGGCTCCCGGGCCGGCACCTACAAGGTCTCACTGGACTATCCGGAGATGTATCCGTTCCTCGAGCAGGGACGGCGGCGCGAGCTCCGCGAGGCACTGCAGTTCAAGGCCTGGAATGCAGCGGTCGAGACCAACCGACCCCTCTTGGCCGAGGCGCTGGAGATCCGGCGGCGCATCGCCCGCCTGCTCGGCTACCCCTCTTGGTCCCACTACGGCATGGAGGTCAAGATGGCCCGCTCTCCAGAGGCGGTGGGGGGGTTCTACGACGAGCTGCTTCCCGGGCTGGCGGCCAAGGGCGGGCCCGAGCTGGACGACATGCGAGTGGCCCTCCAAGAGGAGCTCGGTCAAGGCGAGCTCCAGTCGTGGGACTGGCGCTACTACGACACCCAGATCCGCCGCTCTCGCTTCGGGATCGATGCCAACGAGGTAGCGGAGTACTTTCCGCTGGACCAGGTCTTCGAGGGGATGCTCGAGCTGACCGGCGAGGTCTTCGGTCTCCAGTATCGGCGGATCCCGGAGGCACGTGCTTGGCATCCCGACGTGACGCTCTTCGAGATCCTCGACGAGGGGGACCACCTGGCCTTCTTCTATGCCGATCTCTTCCCGCGGGACGGTAAGTTCGGCCACGCCGCCGCCTTTTCCTTGCGGCTCGGCTGCCGCACAGGACGGGGCTATCAGCGCCCGGCGTCGGCCATCGTGGCCAACTTCACCAAGCCCTCGGCCCACCAGCCCTCCCTGCTCCAGCACGACGAGGTGGTCACTCTCTTCCACGAGTTCGGGCACATCCTCCACCAGTCCATCACCAGGGCGGAGTTCGCCCGGTTCTCGGGCTCGCAAACCGAAGGGGACTTCGTCGAGGCTCCTTCGCAGATCATGGAGCACTGGTGCTGGAACGGCGAGGTGCTGGGCCGTTTCGCCCGGCACTACCGGAGTGGCCGGCCCATCCCGGCCGACCTGGTCGAAGGCCTGGTGGCGGCCCGCCATCTCAACGACGGGGTCAGGAACCTGCGCCAGTGCTATTTCGGGCTCATGGACCTGGCCTTCCACGACTCCTCCGAGCAGCGGGACCTGGACGCCATCAACCACCAGGCGTACGCGGTCACCGGTCTGCCCTTCCAAGAGGGGACCTTCTTCCCGGCCTCGTTCGCCCACCTGATGGGAGGCTACGACGCCGGCTACTACGGGTATCTCTGGTCAAAGGTCTACGGTGACGACATGTTCAGCCGCTTCGAGGCCGAGGGGGTCACCAGCCCGGAAGTGGGACGGGCCTATCGCCGGGAGGTCTTGGAGCGAGGAGGATCGGTGGACGCCGAGGTGCTGCTCAGCAACTTCCTGGGACGGGAGCCGTCCAAGGAGGCGTTCTTGCGTCACCTGGGCCTCACTGACACGAAGGAGGATCAATGACCAGCGAGACCCTGACCGTCCCCGAGATCCACTGCGATCACTGCAAGATGTCCCTGGAAGACGCGGTGGGAGCCCTGCCCGGCGTGCAGGACGTGCGGGTGAGCGTGGACCAGCGAACCCTCGAGCTCACCTACGACGAGGACCGGTTGGACCGGGCCGCAATCATCGAGGCCATCGAGGAGCAGGGTTACCAGGTACCCCGCTAGGGACGGGTAGCCCTGAACCGCGGGCGCTAACGCGCCGGAGAGGCGCGCAGGAACCCGGGGTTCGTCAGGACAGGCCACCTCTACGTCGTCGATCCGGCGGCGGGAGGCCGCCCGTCCGTCAAGGCCGGTAGGCTGAACCATCCATGGAGCCGCTGCAGCGCTTCTTCCGGCCAGACCTGCGACGTCCGGTGGCGGTCATCGCCTTCGAAGGCTGGAGCGACGCCTCGGAGGCCGCCACCGGGGCGCTGGCCTTCCTCCTCGGCCAGTTCGAGGCCGATCCCTTCGCCGCCATCCAGCCGGAGGATTTCTTCAACTTCCCGGCCCGCCGTCCCCTGGTCGAGGTGGACGAACAAGGCCTGCGCCGCCTCAACTGGCCGGTCACCAACTTCTTCGCGCTCTCCATGCCGCAAGCCGACCGGGACGTGCTGGCGGTGATGGGAGAGGAGCCCCACCTGCGCTGGCGGGCCTTCAGCCGTCTGGTCCTGGAGATCCTGGAGGAGGGAAAGGTGGAGGAAGTGATGCTGCTGGGCGCCTTCATCGGCCAGGTGGCTCACACCCTTCCCGTCCCGATCGTCGGAGTGGCCACCGACCCCGACCTGATCGCCCGCTACGGGCTGATCTCCTCCCGCTACCAGGGACCGACCGGGATCGTAGGGGTCCTGCTCGAGGCGTTTCGGGACACCGGCCTGCCCGCCACCAGCCTGTGGGCGGCCGTCCCCCACTACCTGGCCGCCAACCCCAACCCCAAGGCCATGCTGGCCCTCGTCTCCAAGGCATCCGACATCCTCGGCTTCCAGCTCGACACCAGCGAGCTGCGGACTGTGTCCGGCGAGTTCGAGTCCCGAATCGAAGCGGCCATGCAGGAGTCCGAGGACTTCGCCCAATACGTCCGGGGCTTGGAGTCGGCGCCTTCCAACCTGGAGCAGGTGGATCCCGAGGCGGGGCGGCGACTCGTCCAGGAGGTGGAGGAGTTCCTCCGCCAGCACGGGGTCTGACGGGCCTACTTCTTGCGCTTGTGGCGGTTGGCGCGCAAGCGCTTGCGGTACTTGTGCTTGCTCATCTTCTTGCGCCGCTTCTTGATCAGTGAGCCCATGCAGTCCTTCAGATCGAGAGTGCTCGGTCTTCTAAGCTTGGTGTCTCGTCCGCCGATTCGCAAACGAGGCGCCTCATGAAACCGGCCATCGGTGTCTCCACCCGCCTCCGCTCGGTCACCACCGCCTGGGGTGACCAGCCCACCCACACGGTGACCCGCCTCTACACGGAGGCCATCGTCGGGGCCGGCGGGGTTCCCTTCCTGTTGCCTTCTCAAGCTCCCGAGGACGCGGCGGCCGTGCTGGACCGGCTGGATGGCCTGGTGCTCACCGGCGGAGGAGACCTGGCCGCCCACCTCCACGGCCGCGATCACCACCAGTCGATGTACGAGCTGAGCGAGGAGCGGGACCGCTTCGAGCTGGCCTTGGTGCAGGAGGCACGAAACCGGGACCTGCCCCTCCTGGCCATCTGCCGGGGGGCGCAGGTGGTCAACGTGGCCCTGGGAGGGGACCTCATCCTCGACATCCCGTCCGAGATCCCGTCGGCCGGCTCCCACTACGAGGGGTTCGAGGGGGCCTTCCTCGCCCGCCAGCGGGTGCGGTTAGAGCCGGGCTCCCGCCTGGCCGGGCTGCTCGGCGTCACCGAGCTGCTGGTCAACTCCATGCACCACCAGGCGGTGCGGTCTCCCGGCGCGGGACTACGCCCAGTGGCCTGGGCCGACGACGGAGTCATCGAGGCCATCGAACCATCCAAGGGCCGCTGGCCCCTGTGGGCCGTTCAGTGGCACCCCGAGTGCCTGGTGGGCCGGGATCCCTTGGCGGGGCGCCTCTTCGAGGCGGTGGTGGCCGCAGCGGGCGGCTGACTCATCCCTCCTCGGAGTCGATCTCCACGAAGATCCTGGTGGCCTCCGGCACGGCCTCCCGGATGGCCGCCTCCACCCGGTCCAGCACCTCCGCGCCACCCACCCTCGAGTCGAGCGAGACCTCCAGGTTGACCAGGATCTCCTCCGGCCCCAGGTGCATGGTGAGCACCCGTCCCAACCCGGCCACCTCGGGAACGCCCAGCGCGGCGGCCCGGATCGCCGCCCGGTCCCGCCGGCTGGCTCCCTCCCCGACCAGCAGGCCCTTGGTCTCGAAGGCCAGCATGAAGGCCACCGATACCAGGAGGAAGGCGATCACCACCGACGCGGCTCCGTCCCAGCGGGGCTGACCGGTCAGCCGGGCGAGTAGCAACGCCGTGGCGGCGATGGTCAGCCCGACCAGGGCGGCCGAGTCCTCGAAGAGGACCACGATGAGGGTGGTGTCCTTGCTCTCCCGCACATGCTCCCAGATGCCGCGCGAGCCCCGGCGCTCATTGAAGGCTCGCAGGGCCAGTAAGAACGCGGGCGTCTCGAACAACATGGCCAGCCCCAGCACGACGAAGCTGACGGTGTAGCTCTCTATCTCCTCCGGATGGCGGAGGCGGGCCAGCCCCTCTTGAAAGGAGAGCACCGCCCCACCCACGAAGAGCATCACCGCCACCATGAAGCTCCAGAAATAGACCTCCTTGCCCCGACCGAAGGGGTAGCGCACCGAGGGCCGGTAGCGGGAGACCGCCAAGCCCCGCAGGAGGAAGAGCTGGTTGCCGGTGTCCGCCACCGAGTGGAAGCCCTCGGCGAGCATGGCGGCCGAGCCGGTGATGGCGACGGCCACGAACTTGCCGACGGCGATGAGGGCATTGGCGATCAGGGCGGCGATGACCGCCGTACGGGACTCGGTAGCCACCGAGCAATTCTAAGAACGGTCGCTGATAGCCTGGCCCTCGTGGACCGAAGGATCGTTCGGGTGGTCCGGGCCGACCAGCTGCTCATCCTCCCTGATGGGCAGACCGTCGGCATGACCCGGGAGGAGGCCGTGTCGGCGGATGGGTTGTGGGTGGGGATGGTGAGGACCGCCCCGGGCATGGTCTCCGGCTGGCATCACCACGGCGACTACGACACCTATGCCTTCGTGGCGTCGGGCAGAGGCCGGATCGAGTTCGGAGAGGGTGGCCAGGAGATGGTCGAGGCGACCACGGGAGACTTCCTCCATGTTCCCAGCCGTGTCATCCACCGCGAGTCCAATCTGGCCGGGGAGGAGTCGGTGATCGTCCTGTTCCGGGTGGGGAGCGGAGAGCCGGTCTTCAACGTCTCCGGCCCGGACGGCTGAGCCGACGTCGAGGTGCCGGACATCTTCGGGCTGGAAAGCCTCTTCGCCGAGCTGGTGCTGGCCATCGGCGCCGCCCTGCTGCTCGGGAACGCGCTGGCTCTCTGGCATCACCGCCGGGGCCGCCCCCCAGCCCGGGCCGTGGGTCCCTTCCGCCCCGGGCGGGTGGCGTTCCTGCTGGTGGTGGGGGGATTGATGACCATCTGGGGGGCGGTGAGCCTGGTAGCGGGAGGTTGACCCCTGGTACCATCCTCCAGGTCTGCGGATGTAGTTCAATGGCAGAACACGAGCTTCCCAAGCTTGGAATGGGGGTTCGATTCCCCTCATCCGCTCGGGTTCCCGGTCTCTCATAGGCCGCGCTTAGCATCGATGATGTGATCCTCTCCGATCGGGACCTGCGCCGCGAGTTGGCAGCGGGCCGGATTCGCGTCGAGCCGATGGATGCCGAAGCCGTCCAACCCTCGAGCATCGACCTGCGGGTAGGGAGTCAGTTCCGAGTCTTCGCCAACAGTCGCTACCCGTACATCGACGTCCGCCAGCCCATGGAGGGCCTCACCGAGCTGGTGGAGGCCACCGAAGAGGAGCCCTTCATCCTGCACCCCGGCGAGTTCGTCTTGGGCAGCACCTTCGAGAAGATCACCCTGCCCGACGACCTCGTGGCGAGGCTGGAGGGGAAGAGCTCTCTGGGTCGTCTGGGTCTGCTCATCCACTCCAGCCTGCCGGGGAGCGAGCCCGTGCTCTTCGCTTCCGGCACAGAGCTGCAGCCTCGACCGATCGCCGAGATCGTCCAGAAGCGTCTCAAAGGGCAGGTGGTCGCTTTCGATCCAGAGACTCTGAGGATCGGATATCACGACGTGACCGGCTGGTACGAAGGGCCGCCCGACCACATCTTCGAGGTGGTGCTCGGATCTGGTCGCAGAATCCACGTAACGGCGGGACACAACCTGTTCACCGGGAACGGGGACGGACATGTCCGCACGATCCGCACGGCCCAGCTGGCTTCCGGAACCCCCGTTGCGGTTTCAACACCAGCCAGCGTGGCCTGGGATCGAATCGACCAGGTTCGGGATACCGGGAGGTGGGAGCCGATCTTTGATCTGGAGGTTCGTCCGAACGGAAAGAAGATCGAGAACTTCGTGGCGGGAGACGGTGGAGTGTTCGTCTCCAACACCGCCGGCTTCGTCGACGCCGGCTGGAGCGGGTACCTGACCCTGGAGCTCTCCAACGTCGCCAACTTGCCGATCACCATCTACCCGGGCATGAAGATCGGCCAGCTGTGCGTCTTTCGGATGTCCTCTCCGGCCGAGCGGCCCTATGGCTCCGCCGAGCTCGCGTCGAAATATCAGGGGCAGGAAGGGCCCACCCCGTCGCGCTACTTCGAGAATTTCCACTCCGAGTGAGATCGGGGTCAAGCCCGGGCAGTCGGGCTGGAGCTTCGCCGAGCTGATCGCCTCGTGGCGGGCCGCCGAGGAAGCCGGAGCGCTTCGGGGGACGGGCCCGCTTGGGACGCCCCCACCCTGCTCGCCAGCATGGCGAGGGAGACCGAGCGAATCAGCTTGGCCGTACATGTGCTCAACTGCTCGCTCCGCCATCCCTTCCTCTTGGCCGGCCAGCTGGCGGTGGCCCAGGCCGCCAGCCGGGGAAGGCTCCAGGTGGGCCTCGGGACCGGCTCGGGCTTCGCCCGAGAGGACCACCAGGTCACCGGCATCCCGTTTCCCCCGTTCACTCAGCGGGTGGCCCGGTTGGAGGCTTGCTGCCGGGTGCTTCCCGCATTGTGGCGGGGCGAGGACGTCACCGACGACGAGCTGGGCCTCTTCGACGCCTCATTGGGACCACTCGCCATCGACCCGCCGTCCCTCATCGTGGGCGGAGAGAGCGACCGGGTTCTCGAGGTGGCAGCCCGCCACGCCCACGTCTGGAACGGCTTCGGGGGGGAACCGGCCCGGTTCGCCGAGCGGGCCGGCCGTCTCGATCGGACTTGCGATGACATCGGACGCCGGGACCCAATCCTCAAGGAGGCCCAGGTCTTCGCCGCCTCGATCGGGCGGAGCGGGCTCCGCGCTCATCTCGACGCTCTCGAGGAGGCCGGCTGCAGGCGAGTCGTGGTGGTCCTCCACGAGGAACGCGGCCCGGAGGCGGTGTCGCGCCTGGCGGAGGCGGTGTTGTAGTTCTCCTGCTTGGCCGGGTTCGATGCCGGTTGAACCTGATCCTTATGGTAGATTTTGCCCCATGAGAACTACCATAGACAAGGCGGGCCGCCTCGTCATCCCCAAGCCGATCCGGGAACGCCTGGGGCTGAAAGGAGGAGAGGACCTCGAGGTAGTGGAGCGCGATGGGCAGATCGAGATCCGCCCGGGGCCCACCCCGATGTGGCTCGTGGAGGCGGAATCGGGCCCTGTGGCGGTTCCCGAGCGCGAACTGCCGCCCCTGACGGATGAGATGGTGCGGGACCTCCTCGAGCAGACCCGGCGGTGATCGCCGCCGACACGAGCTTGGTGGTCTCCGCCTTCGCCACCTGGCACACCGCCCACCGGTCAGCCCTGGTCGTGCTCGGTGAGGGTGCGGTCATTCCCGCCCATGTGGCGGTTGAGGCCTTCTCGGTGCTCACCCGGATGCCTCCACCTCATCGGGCGCCCCCCCATGTGGTGCTCGAGTTCCTCACCCGGTGGTTCCTCCCCACCGGCATGCTGGTGCCCTCCGCTCAGCTCTCGCGCGACATCGTGGGCCGCTGTGTCGCGGCCGACATCCAAGGCGGAGCGGTCTACGACGGCCTGGTCGGACTCACCGCAGCTGAGGCGGGGGCTCGCCTGATGACCCGAGACCGGCGGGCGGCCGGCTCGTACCGGAAGCTGGATCTGGACTTCAAGCTGATGGAGTGAGGGGGAGGGCGGGATCCTGCCGTCGAATGGGGTCGCCTTCCGCCGAGCCCGACGCGTGCCCTCACCAGGTGGCGATGACCCGGCACGGGGCGCCGGAGCCGTCCTCCCACGGTACCGGGCCCACGAATCCGAGGGCGCCCCGGGGAGGGATCCGATCGAGGTTGGCCAGACTCTCGATGCCGTACCTCCCGGTGGCCAGAAACCCGAAATGGACCGCGAAGTCGGCCGAGTTACCCGGGTCGAGGCTCATCGTGTCGACGCCGATGCCCACCGGGTTCCGCTTGGCAACCAGCCAGTCTGTGGCATCGATGGAGAAGCCGGGGAAGTTCAAGTCGGGGAACCCGGCTCCGCCCCGGAAGGCGTCGCCGTCGCCGACTTTGCCGGCCCATCCCGAGTCCATGCACACCAGCGCCCGTTCCGGGATCCGCCCGTGACGCCGCTCGAAGGACACCAGATCGTCGGGCTCCACCATCGCGTTCGGGTCCCGCCTGGCTTTGGCTCTGATATCGACCACCACGATCGGCGCCACGAGATCGGAGAGGACCAGGTCATCGACCAGACGGTTGCCCTCGTCGAAGTGGCCGGGGGTATCGACGTGGGTGCCGATGTGTTCCACGAGGGTCCACTCCTTCGAGAAGAACCCGGCCGTGTCGAAATCGGTGAGGACCTTGTCGAAGACCGCCTGCGGCCCGAAGAAGGAGGGGAAGGCCTTCACCAGTCGATGGGTCAGGTCGGCGGTGCGGCGCGCTGCCTTCGGAAAGGCGGCGGCGGGAAGAGCCGGAGCTGCCGCGGCGATCGCCGCCCCGGCCGTGAGGGCGGCCCCGGATTGGAGGAACCTCCGCCGGGTCACCAAACCTCGGTCGTCGGTGGCATGGTCGTGAGGTCGGACGGCGGCCGCAGGAGCACACATGGCTTTCTCTTTCTCTGGGTGATGTTCGCCTCGAACCCTACCGAAGGAATCGAAGCCGCGGCCGCCCTGCTCACCGCTAAGCGCCGGGCCTCGGAGCCAGTCGGCGGCCCAGCCTCCAGAGCAGGTAGGCCACCCCTCCAAGGAGGGCCAGCGGAAAGACGGCCGCCGCTGCCACGATGAGGAACCCGAAGGTGGCCATCAGCACCCGTCCCGCCTGGTCGAAGGCCTGGGCCAGCTCGCTCTGCTCAGAGAGCGGCTCGACCACCACCGGCCCGGGCACCTCGGTGATGAAGACCGAGATGGTGGCGAAGGTGGTGCGGGAGTCCAGGTAGCGGATCCTCCCCTCCAGCTGCTCGATGGTGAGCTGGATCTGCTGGAGCTGGGCCTGCACCTTGAGGGCCTCCTCCACCGTGGTGGCCCTGTCCAGGAGCTCCAGGTGGAATCCCTCCATGGCCGTCCAGTGCCGCAGCCGGGCCTCCAGGTCCACGTACTCCTCGCTCACGTCCTGGCTGGTGACGTTGAGAGAGATCCGCTCGCCCAGCGCTCCGAACCGGGCCAGGGCATCCTCGAAGCGGTCGGCGGGAATGCGCAGGGTGGCGGTGCCGAAGGCGTAGCGGTCCTCACCCCGCTCCTCGACGCCCACGTTGGCGTCGCTCAGGTATCCGCCCAGATCGGCGGCGATCGCCCGCAGGTGCTCCCATTGCTTCTCGAAGCTGCCCTCCTCGACCCGCAGCTCCAGGCGGGCGTCCCGAATCACCCGGACGCCGGCGGGGAATGGCACCTGCTCATCCAAGGACCGAGCTTCCGTAGCTTCACCTTCGGCGAGAGCCGCCGCCGGAACGGTGGTGGCCGCCGGCGCTTCGTCCGACAGTCCACCTCGGGTAGCCGGCGAGCAGGCCAGAACGGCCAGCGCCAACACCGACAGGCCCACCCAGATCTTCCTCATCTATACCTCCTCAGTGTTCCCCTGACCGGGGATGCAGTTAGGACGGAAGCCGGGAAGGGATCGGTTCCAGATGACGATGACTCAAGGCTTGGTCCCCTTCCGCCGATAGAAGTCGAAACTCTGACGGCCCGGTACCCGACATGGAGGTTCCCCTTCCTCCGCCTCTTCCCGCCGGGACGATCAGGACGGAGAGGCCCCCTCTATGAGGGGGCCTCCCCGATGAGTAGGTGGGGCCTAGGCGGCCACGTCTCGACCCATATCGGCAAACAGGGTGAACTCGGCCAGGAAGGTCATCTGCACTCGACCGGTGGCACCGTTGCGATGCTTGGCTATGTCCACCTCGGCCAGGCCCTTGGCCTCCACGTTCTCCGGGTGGTAGTACTCGTCGCGATAGATGAAGAGGATGACGTCCGCGGATTGCTCGATCTCCCCGCTTTCCCGTAGGTCACCGAGCATTGGATGCTTGTCCTGCCGGCTCTCCAGAGCTCGGTTGAGCTGGGAGACGGCGATGATCGGCACATCCAGCTCCCGGGCGAGGCTCTTCAGCGAGCGACTGATCTCGGCGATCTCCTGCTGGCGGTTCTCCGGTCGGCCGGAGGACTGCATGAGCTGGAGGTAATCGACCAATACCAACCCAAGCCCGTGCTGGCGCTTGAGACGCCGGCACTTGGCCCGAATGTCGGTGGCGGTCAAGGTCGGGGACTCGTCGAGGAAAATAGGAAGCTCATAGAGCTGGCCGGCCGCTTGCACGACCTTCTGCCACAGGGGGCCGAGCTGGCCCGTTCTCAGCTTATGGGAATCGACGCGGGCGACGGAGCACAGCATGCGCTGTACGAGCTCTTGCACGCTCATCTCCAGCGAGAAGATCGCCACGCTGTTGCCTTGACTGGCGACGTTGTGGGCGATGTTGGTGGCTAACGAGGACTTGCCCATCGCAGGTCTTGCCGCGATCACCACCAGGTTGGCGGGTTGCAGCCCGCCCAGCTTGCGGTCCAGATCTCGAAATCCCGTCGACAGACCGGCCAGCTCGGAGCCCCGGGTGCCGATTTCCTCGATGGCTTCCAGCGTGGGGGGAATCAGGGGGCGGAGCGGCATGAGACCCTCCCCCACCCGGCGCTCGGCCACACCGAAGACGGTCTGCTCGGCTTGGTCGAGGACTTGATCCACCTCGGTATCGGTGTCGAAGGCCAGCTCGCCGATCACCGTCCCGGCCCGCACCAGCCGCCGTCGGAGGGCGTGCTCCTCGACGATGTCGGCGTAGTAGCCCACGTGGGTGGCGGTGGGGACGGCCTCGAGCAGCTCCGTGAGCGAGGAGATGCCGCCCATCCGCTCCAGCTGCTCGCTGCGGCGCAAGGCGTCGGAGACGGTGACGGCATCGATGGGCTGGTTGGCGTTGTACAGACCCACGATGGCCTGGTAGATCACCTGGTGAGCTGGCTTGTAGAAGTCCTCCGGCTGGAGCTTTCCGATCACCTCATTGGCGGCGTCGGCCGAGAGCATCACGGCGCCCAGGACCGACTCCTCGGCTTCCAGGTTGGAAGGGGGAACCCGGGTGCGGGATCGCTCGCCTTCCAACGAGAGGGTCATGCCGGAATCACGTCCAGGGTGAGCGGAACCTCCACCTCGCGGTGCGGTCGCACCGTCACTTCGTGCAGCCCGATCTCCTTGATGGGCGCCTCTAATTCGATGGTGCGGCGGTCGACCTCGATGCCGGTGAACCTCCTGATCGCCTCGGCGACATCCCCCGCCCCGACCGATCCGAAGAGCTTGCCCTCGTCCCCGGCCCGGGCGGCGATCACCACCCTCGTCCCGGCCAGCGCCTGGGCCACCGCGTCGGCCTGCTCCCGGGCCCGGCGGTCGGCTTCCTCACGAACGCGCCGGACCCGCTCGGCCTGGCGCACCGACCCCGTGGTGGCCTTGATGGCCAACCGCTTCGGAAGGAGGTAGTTCCGGGCATAGCCGTCGGCCACCTCGATCAGGTCCCCCTCGCCGCCCAGCTCAGGGACCGGCTTGATGAGGACCACCTTCATCCAACGATCCTCGAACTCAAGAGCGGCCGACGTAGGGCAGCAATGCCATCTCCCGGGCGTTCTTGATGGCTCGGGCCACCTCTCGCTGGTGCTGCGTGCAGTTGCCACTGACCCGGCGAGCGCGGATCTTGGCCCGGTCCGACATGTACTTACGGAGGAGGGCCACGTCCTTGTAGTCGACGTGCTTCACCCCGTGCTGACAGAAGTAGCAAGACCGAGCGCTCACCCTTCGCCCCGGAGCGGCCTCCCTGCGCCGTCGCCTCTCTCGTGCCATGTCCTGGTCCCTCCTTCCCCTAGAACGGAGCCTCGTCGGGCCCGTAGTCGTCACGGGCCACCGGAGCGGCCGGCACCTTGGCGTCCCCATTGCCCCAATCGCCACCGGTGCGAGGGGTCTTGGTGACCGAGGCCGTGGCCCAGCGCAGGCTGGGACCCACCTCCTCGATGCTCACCTCCACCACCGAGCGGCGCTCTCCTTCCTGGGTCTCCCAGGAACGCTGCTCCAGGCGACCGGTGACGATGATCCGATCCCCCTTCTGGAGCGACTCAGAGACGTGCTCGGCCAGCTCCCGCCAGCAGGTGCCGGTGAAGAAGCTGGTGTCTTCCTGCCACTCGCCTTGCTGATCCCGCCAGCGGCGGTTGACGGCCAGCCTGATGCGGGCCATCGCCACCCCGGAGGGCGTGAAACGCAGCTCGGGATCGTCGACCAGGTTGCCGACCAAGGTCAGGTTGTTCGTCGCCATCTTCCCCTCTCTCTTTCGCTTCTGCTCATACTCTGCCACCCGGGTGTGACAGATCTCTGCCCTGCTCGGGTCCCCCCTCGGGGGCACCCACCCGGGTGATCTTGTGCCGCACGACCTGGTCGGCCAATGCCAGCGCCCGGTCGAGATCGTCCACCGCCGGGGCCTCGCTCTGGAAGGTCACCACCGAGTAGTAGCCCTCCTTCAGGTGTTCGATCTCGTAGGCAAAGCGCCGCTTGCCCCACAGATCGCTGCCCACCACCTCGGCGCCTCGGGTGCGCAGGAACTCCTCCGTCTCTCTCACCAGCGACCGCACCTCGGCCTCGGCCAGCTCGGGCCGGTGGATGGTCATCACTTCGTACATGCGCATCGGGCGCATCACCTCCTTCGGACATCCACTCCAGCGGACGGCCCCGCGGGGGGCAGGTCGGGTGTACGGGGAAGGCGGGGATTGTACCTGGGAGCCGCGCCGTCCGGGAAGTCCCCTGCCAGCCTTTTTTTGCCGATCAGCCCTCCGGCGGCCTGAGATGGGCGTCCGGCGGGAGGTTGGCCAGCTCCCCCGCCGGGGCCTCGAGCGCCCAGCGGTAGGGAGCGCCGGGGCCATAGCTGGGACAGGGGTCGGCCCGGCAGGGCTCCATCTCGAGCACCGCCACCAGGTCACCGCCCTCCTCGAAGAAAGCGATATCGAGCGGCATGAGGGTGTCTTTCATCCAGAAGCTCCCGCTCTGCGACTCGGGGAAGACGAACAGCATGCCGTCCAGGTCGCCCAGGTCCTCGACACCCATCAAGCCGGCCTGCCGACGCTCGGGCGTGTCGGCCACCGCCACCGCCCAGGGTCGGCCGGCCAGCTCGATCTCCCAGACGGGGAATTCGGCGCGGGGGGAGAAGAAGACGGCTGCCGCTTGCTCCGGTGGGGCTGAGGTGACCGTGGGGCGCCCCGGGGCGGTCGTCCCCGTGCAACCGGCGAGGAGGAGGGCGGCCACCAGATACCGCTTCATCCCTCCAACGCCCGATACCAGAGCTCGCCCCCTTCCCCCTGGACGAAGACGTCCAGGCGGTCTCCCACCCAGCTGCAGTCGACCGCCCCCGCCCCCTTGGGCGCCCCCTCCACCTCCTGCCAGGAGACCCATCGCCGTCCATCCCACCAGCGATGGCGGAGTAGCCCGTCCGCCCCGATGGCCATGACGTCGATGCGCTCGGCATCCCGGGCGCTGGCGGCCGGCTGGCCCGTGAAGGTGCCGCCCAGCGACTCCCACGAGTGCCAGCTCTCCCCATCCCAGTAGCGGTTCCACAGCTCGCCATCGGGGAAGAGGGCGAACACCTGAACCTCGTGGTCTCCCCAGGAGGCGGCTGCCGCACCCGACACGAGCGCCCCGCCCAGCGAGAGCCAACCTTCCGTCATGGGATGGCCAGCAGCACGATCACGAGGGAGGCCGCCAGGCCCAGGCCGGCGATGAGGTAGGCCCGAGCGGCCCCGGCCCGGCGGGCCCGTCCGACGCTCGCATGGGCAACTCCGAGGGCGCCCAGCATGGCGGCCGGGTGAATGAAGCCGATGAAGGCCCCTCGCTGCCAGGCCTGTCCGAACAGCCACAGGATGATCCCCACCCCCACCTGGATATCCATGACGATGGTGGCCACCAGGAAGGGTCGGTCCGATCCGGGTCGCCAGGGCACCCGCCGGGCGGCCTGGAGCAGTCCCACTCCGACCGCCCCCACCAGGACGGCCAGCACCACCCACCGGAAGAGGGAGTGGAAGGCGATCAGGAAATCCACGACCTTGGTCCCGACTTGACAGGACCGGTCCTGCCGGTCACTATATCGTTTCGATATATCGTCACCATGCTTGAACTTCCCATCCTCGGCTTGCTCAAGGAGCGCTCCCTGCACGGCTACGAGCTGAAGCGGCGCCTCTCCGAATACGGTTTCTGGAGAGTCTCCTTCGGGTCGCTCTACCCGGCCTTGCGGCGCCTAGAGCGTAGCGGCTACGTGACCGTGACTTCCGGCGGCCCGCGCCGCAAGGTGTACGCCATCACCGCCGCCGGGCAGGGCCGCTTTCGGGAGCTCCTGGAAGAGGATGGCCCAGAGGATGAGGAGGAGCGTTCCTTCCGCATCCGGCTGGCCTTCTTCCGCTACCTCGACCCGGAGTCCCGCCTGGGAGTCCTGGAGCGACGGCGGGCCTTCCTGGTGCAGCGGGCGGCCACCGCCCGCCGGACCATGCGGCGGGCTCTGGAGCGCACCCGGGAACGAATCGACCGCTACACGCTGGCGCTCATGGAGCACGGCGCCCGGGGTGTGGAGGCAGACATCGCCTGGCTGGACGACCTGATCGAAACCGAGCGGGCCTCGCTGCCCGAGCCCGCCAGGAACCGCAAGCGTGCCCCCCACGGGGCCACCCCCGAGCCCAAAGGAGCGAGATGACCAAGGTACGCGTGGCGCTGGCCGGAGTGGGCAACTGCGCCAACTCCCTCATCCAGGGGGTGCACCACTACACGGCCGCCGACCCCACCGAGCAGGTGCCGGGGCTCATGCACGTCGTGCTCGGTGGGTACCACGTCGCGGACCTCGAGTTCGTGGCCGCCTTCGACGTCGACGCCGCCAAGGTAGGTCAGGACCTCGGCAAGGCGATCTGGGCCGGGCCCAACAACACGGTGCGCTTCGCCGACGTCCCCGAGCTGGGGCTGACGGTACTTCGGGGCCCCACTCTGGATGGCCTTGGCAAGTACTACCGGGAGGCGGTGGAGGAGTCGGCGGTCCCTCCCGTCGACGTGGCCGGGGTGCTGGCCGAGACCGGTGCCGAGGTGCTGGTCAATTACCTGCCGGTGGGCGCTGAGCAGGCGGCCCGTTTCTACGCCGAGGAGGCACTCCGGGCGGGGGTGGCGTTCATCAACTGCATCCCCGTCTTCATCGCCTCTGATCCGGACTGGGCAGAGCGGTTCGCCGCCGCCGGGGTCCCGATCATCGGTGACGACATCAAATCTCAGGTGGGCGCCACCATCGTCCACCGCCAGCTGGCTCGGCTCTTCGAGGAGCGCGGGGTGCTCGTCGAGCGAACCATGCAGCTCAACGTGGGCGGGAACATGGACTTCCTCAACATGCTGGAACGGGAGCGGCTCCAATCGAAGAAGCTCTCCAAGACCCAGGCGGTCACCTCGCAGCTCCAGAACGGCATCGGCGAGTCCAACGTCCACGTGGGCCCCTCTGATCACGTTCCTTGGCTCACGGACCGCAAGTGGGCCTACATTCGGCTGGAGGGCCGCTCCTTCGGAGACGTCCCACTCAACTTGGAGCTCAAGCTGGAGGTGTGGGACTCGCCCAACTCGGCCGGGGTGGTGATCGACGCCATCCGCTGCGCCCGGCTGGCCCGCGACCGCGGCCTGGGTGGAGCGCTGCTGGGCCCGTCCGCCTACTTCATGAAGAGCCCGCCGGTGCAGTACGAGGACCGCCTGGCACGCCAGATGGTCGAAGAGTTCATCGGCCCCCTCTAGGACTTCCGGCCAGAGACGTCAGGGAAGCCGTTCCCGCAGCCAGTCGATGTCCCGAGCGTGGTCGTCGGCGCCGCCCCGGGTCTCGATCACCACCGGCACTCCGGCCTCGGCCACCACCCCGACCAACAGCTCCGGCGGGATCATCCCTTCCCCGAGGTGCTCATGCCGGTCGCGGCCGCTGGCGGCCGGATCCCTCGAGTCGTTGCAGTGCACGAGGTCGATCCTCCCGATTCCACGGCGCACTCTGTCCACCACTGATTCCAGGTCCTCACCGGCCGCCCAGGCGTGGCAGGTGTCAAGGCAGAACCCGGGCTCCAGGTCCCCGATCACCTCCCAGAGCCCGGCCAGCACGGTCAGTTCCCTGCCCACCGCCTTGCCGCCTGCCGCGGTGTTCTCGATGAAGATCGGCAGGCTGGTCTCCAGCTGCTCGAGCGCCTTGCGCCACCGCTGAAAGCCCACTTCGATCTTCTCCTCGTCACCAATGTGGCCGCCGTGCACGATCACCGCCCGGGCCCCGATCTGGGCCGCCGCCTCGCAGCAGTCGGCCAGGATCTTGCGGCTGGGAATGCGAATCCGGTTGTTGGGCGAGGCCACGTTGACCAGGTAGGGGGCGTGGACGTAGAGAGGAAGAGGTGCCTCGCGCAGCTCGGTGGCATCCTGGCGGGGAACGGGCTTGCGCCAGGACTGGGGATTGGAGAGGAAGAACTGGGCCAAGTCCGCCCGGCGAGCCTGGGCCTCTTCGAGGGGACGCCGGTTGGGGATATGCGCCCCGATGGAAACGCTCACGGCTCCGCTTTCACCTCCCGGCCCGCGCGGAGTCGGAGCATCCGCTCCACAGCCACCCCGGCCGGCGGGTACCACTGACCGGCGGCGATCTCGAGGGTGGCCTGATCAACCCAGCGGGCCCCCCAGGGGCTCTCCGGGAGTGCTGACGGATCCTTCACGATCAGCCGCACAGTCCCTTCGGCGGCCTGCAGATCGGTCACGTCGGTCCAGGCCAGGCAGCTGAGGCCTCGGAACGGACCGCCCAGTGCCAGGCACAGTCGGCCCGGCTCGGCCAGCGCCAGGCGGCTCGGCCAGACCAGCTCCTTGATCCCCCACCCCGAGAGGAAGGCCCCCATCACCAGAAAGAGGCCCGCCCAGATCCGGTCGCGCAGCTCGAAGGGGTCCGGCTCTCCCTGGTAGACGAGACGGCCGAGCCACTGCAGCAGCCGGCCACCGAAGAGGAGGTCGGTGCCGAAGACGAGGAAAGGCACCCCGAGCAGGGCCAAGAGCCACATCCGCAGCGGTGAGCGGACCACCACTACCCGGCTCACGGGAGGACTCCCAGCTCGTCCGGCGTGAGCAGCGCCAGGTAGGGGATCCCCTGCAGGGCGAGGAGCTCCGTCACCTCCCCCCCACTGCGGTCGACCAGGGCCACCGCCTGAAGGACGTCGAGGCCGGCCTCCCGGGCCACCCCGATCGCTTCGAGCAACGCCCCCCCGGTGGTGGTGGTGTCCTCCAGGACCGCCACCGGGTCGCCCGCCTCCACCGGGCCCACTACCCGTCCCCCGGCGCCGTGGACCTTCTCCTCCTTGCGGATCGAGAAGGCCCGCAGCTCACGACCCTCCAGCGAGCCCAGCAAGGCGGCGGCCACCGCCATCGGATCGGCCCCCATGGTCATGCCTCCCAAAGCCCTCACCGTCGGGTCGAGCACCTCGAGCAGGCACCACCCCACCAGCACCGCCCCCCGACCATCGAAGGTGGTACGCCGGGCGTCGACATACCAGGAACTGGTAACGCCCGAGCGAAGGCGGAAAGAGCCCGTCTGCAGAGCGTGGTCCTTGAGGTGCTTGACCAGGGCCTCCCGGGGGGGGAGGTGGCCCACCGAGAAATCCCTCAAGTTTCCACCAACCTGGCCGATGAAGCGTCTGTAACCGAGAGGTTTCCCGCCTCCCGTGTTAGCCCGACCCTAGCGGCCGCTCTCCCCGGAGCGGCCGCTTCCCGTTCCGCCTACGATTCCCGTCATGGCCGATCGGCCCAATCTCCCCGACATCCGCCGCAACTGGCACCACCATCCCGGGCCGTTGCGCAACAAGGTTCGCCTGACGGCTCGCAACACGCTGCGCCGGTTGACCACCACCTCCATGTGCTGCGGTCATCCCGGCGAACCGGGGTGCTGAATGGGGGCTCCAGAGGAGCCCGGTCGGGGCTCCTCGGCAGGAACCCCGGGGATATCCTGAACCGCGGGCGCTTGCGCGCCGGAGAGGCGCGCAGGAACCCTGGGTTCGCTCAGGCATCAACCGGCCGGCGGGGTATAAGCGGCCCCGTCGTCGAAATAGGTGAACTGGGGTACGGACGCGTCCAGACGGTTTCCTCCCCAGATGATCATCTCGTCTCCGGTCCACACGGCGCTGTGGCCTCGCCGGCCTTCCAGCGGGGCAGTCGGGAGTTGGTGCCAGGTGTCGGTGAGGGGGTCGTAGGCCGCGCCGTCGTTCAAGTAGCCCGACT
Source organism: Acidimicrobiia bacterium (assembly GCA_050742155.1). GTDB lineage: Bacteria > Actinomycetota > Acidimicrobiia > Spongiisociales > JALYHC01 > JBOGFC01. The sequence continues at coordinate 28,174 of JBOGFC010000114.1, read as the reverse complement.
CGTTGCTGCCTCCCCACACGATCATCGACCTCCCCGTCCACACGGCAGTGGAGCTGTGCCGTCCGCTGAGGGGCGCCGCGGAGATCGGCCTCCAGGTGTCGGTGAGGGGGTCGTAGGCGGCCCCGTCGCCCAGGTAGCCAGACTCGTTCTCGCCTCCCCACACGATCAGCTCACTCCCCGTCCAGACCGAGGCGTGCCAGCTCCGGCCGGGAAGGGGAGCGGCAGCCCGGACTCGCCAGGCATCGCTCGCCGGATCGTAGGCGGCCACCTCCCGCGGATGGTCGGTCACCAGCTGCTCATAGGCCGGATGCCGGAAGCTGCTCCCACCCCAGATGATCATCTCCGAGCCGGTCCACACGGCGCTGTACCCGATGCGGTCGGGGAGCGGGAGGTCGGCGGTTAGGCGCCACCGATCCGCGGCCGGGTCGTAGGCGGCCCCTTGAACGGTGTAGGGCGGCACCCCGTAACCCTCGTCGACGTAGTTGCCCCAGACGATCATCTCCTCGCCCGTCCACACCGCCGAGAGGACGTTGCCTCCCTCGGGCGGGGGCGGCAGGGCTCGCCACTCGTCGGTCTGCGGGTCGTGGGCGGCGCTCTGCGCCGGCTCCCCGGGAAGGCAGTAGGCAAACCCGTAGAGCCCGCCCCAGAGGATCATCTCCCGTCCCGTCCACACGGCGCTCAACAAGGATCCCCCCTCCTTGGGCGAGGCGGCCAGCGGTCGCCAGCTGTCCGAGACCGGCTCGTAGCCCGCTCCGTCGTTGGCCTGGCCGCATTCTCCCTGTGGATCGGCACTGCCCCAGATGAGCGCCTCCCAGCCGGTCCACACCACCGTGTGGCCGGCGCGCGGTGAAAGGGGGCTCGCCGCCAGCGGCCGCCAACCCTCGGGCCGAATGGCCGCGGCGCTGGTCCTGGTGGAGGCCGGGAAGGTGGAGGCCGTCGCCGGTGTGACGGTGGCTTCCTGGCTTGCCTGAGCTACGGTCGTGGAGGCCTGAGTCGCCGGGACGGATGCGAGAGGGGGATCGAGCCGCGGCCGCCCCGGCAGCACGAAGACTCCGGCCACGCCGAGCAGCACTACCACGGCGACGGCTACTGCCGCGATCAGGGGCCCGGGAGGGGAGCGCACCACCCTATCAATGCTATGCCAAAGCGGCGCCCTCTGGCGGCGGCCAGCTGAGTTCCGCCAGATGAGGCCGAGCGCTTGGAGCTCTTCGGGCTAAGCCACCAGACGTGCGCTCAGCGCCCGAAACGACGGTCTCGCCGGCCGTAGTCGCGCAACGCCCGCAGGAAATCGACCCGGCGAAAGGCCGGCCAGAACACGTCGACGAACACGAACTCGGCAAAGGCCGACTGCCAGAGGAGGAAGCCGGAGAGGCGGGCCTCGCCGCTGGTGCGGATCACCAGGTCGGGGTCCGGGAGGTCGCTCGTGTAGAGGTGGGCGGCCAGGGCTCCGGCGTCGATCAGTTCGGGCAGGTCCTCGGGAGGAGTTCCGCCCGCCACCAGCTCGGCAACCAGCTCCCGGCAGGCGTCGACGATCTCCTGGCGGCCCCCATAGCCGAGAGCGATGGTGAGGCGCCGGCTCCCACCCCTGCTGGCCTCCTCAGCGGCCTTGGCGGCGGCCGCCAGCGGGACCGGGAGCAGATCGAGGCTACCGATGAACCGGACGGTCAGGCCGAGCTCCCGAGCCCGGGAGGGCAGCCCGGCGAAGAACTCGATGAGGACGTCGTAGTACGGATCCAGTTCCTGACGAGGACGAGCCAGGTTCTCCTTGGAGAGCAGCCAGCCGGTGACGGCCGGCACCTCCAGCTGACGGCACCAGCCAAGGAAGTCGTCGAACCTCCTCATCCCGGCCCGGTAACTGGAGGTGTAGTCGGGAAGGCCCTCGGCACGGGCGAAGCGGCGGTGGCCGTCCAGGATGATCCCGATATGGCCGGGAAGACGAGCCCGGTCGAGACCGGCCAGCAACCGCCTCTCGTAGAGGCGGTAGGCCGGGCGCAGCAGGAGGGGGCTGAGAACTCTCACCGATCCACCAGTGTACGGCCTTTACCCGCCGGGGATGGAGAGGCCCCTGGCGGCCGACCACTTCCGTAGCAGCTCGTAGGCATCCTCCTCGGAGTAGGGACCGTGGTCGATGCGGTGCTCGGTCAGGAGCTCCAGGGCCTCCCCCACCAGCGGGCCGGGCCCTATCCCCAGGAAGGCCATCACCGCATGTCCGTCGACCGGCGGCCGTAGGCGGTCCAGCTCCTCCAAGCGACGCAGCTCGGTGATGCGCTCCTCCAGCTCGTCGATCCGACGCTGGATGGTGCGGGCGAGATCGCGGTTGGCGGTGGTGATGTCGGCACGGACCAACTCGTTGAGCTCATCGAGGAGGTGCCCGGCGTCCCGTACGTAGCGGCGCACCGCACGGTCGGTCCACCCCAGCACATAGGTATGGGGCCGCAGGTGGAGGTAGACCAGTCGGGCGACATCCTCCAGCACCTTCTTCGGATAGCGGAGGGCGCGCAGCCGCTCCTTGGTCATGCGAGCTCCCACCACCTCATGATGGTGAAAGGAGGCACCCGTGGGGCCGAGAGACCGTGTCTTGGGCTTGCCCACGTCGTGAAAGAGGGCCGCCAGCCGCAGCGCCAGCTCCGGTCGGACCTTGTCCACCACGGCGATGGTGTGGGCGAGGATGTCCTTGTGCCGGTGTTGGGGGTCCTGCTCGAGAGCCAGGGCGGGCAGCTCGGGCAGAAACTCCTCCGCCAGCCCGCTGTCCACCAACCTCCACAACGCCCCGCCGGGCTGGGGAGCGGTGATCAGCTTGGTGAGCTCTTCCCGGATGCGCTCGGCAGAGACGATCGCCAGCCGCCCGTGCATCTCCCGGACGGCCGCCTCCGCCCGGCGGTCCGTGTCGAATCCCAGCGTGGCTACGAAGCGGTAGAGCCGCAACATTCGAAGCGGGTCGTCGCCGAAGGAGATCTCCGGGTCGAGCGGGGTGCGTAGCCGTCGGGCCCCCAAGTCGTCCAGGCCGCCGAAGGGGTCCCGCATCTCCGGATCGGGGAGCCGCATGGCCAGGGCGTTGATGGTGAAGTCCCGCCGGGAGAGATCCGTGTCGATGTCATCGGAGAACTCCACCGATGGCTTGCGGCTCTCTCGGCGATAGACCTCGCGCCGGAAGGTGGTCACCTCGAGGAGGTGCCCGTCCCGGACCACTCCCACGGTCCCGTAGGCCTCTCCGGCCGTGTAGAGCTGGTGGGCCCAGCCGCGCACCACCTCTTTGATCTGAGAAGGGTGGGCATCGGTGGCGAAGTCGAGGTCGCCCGGGGGACGGCCCAGCAACAGGTCGCGCAGGCTCCCTCCCACGAGATACAGCGAGAAGCCGGCGGCCAGGAACCGCTCGGCCAAGCGGATCGGGGTGGCGTCGGCGTCGAGGAGCCGCTGCAGGCGTTGGGGGATCACCAGGCCAAGGATAGGCTCCCCCCCGACCCGCCCCCCAGAAGCACCCCTCCCTGCCCTCCCCATATCAGGCGGTCATCAACCCGGCCTGTTGGAGCTTGACCTTGAAATCGTGCGGGTTGGAAGCCTGACTGGTGGCGGTTCGGAAGGAGAGAAGCCCCTGCTCGTAGAGCCGGAAGATGGACTGGTCGAAGGTCTGCATGCCGTGAAACTCCCCCTCCCGGATCACGTCCGTCAGCGTATGGGTGGCGCTCTCATCGACGATCCGATCGAAGACCCGCCCGGTCATGGTCAGCACCTCGACCGCCGGGATCCTCCCCCGTCCGTCCGAGCGCTCCAGCAAGCGAAGGCTGACGACCCCCTTCAGGCTGGCCGCCAGGAGGAGCCGGACCTGCCGCTGTTGGTAAGGGGGGAAGAAGTCCAGGATCCGGTTGACCGTCTCGGTGGCATCGATGGTGTGCAGCGAAGAGAGCACCAGGTGCCCGGTCTCGGCGGCCTTGAGAGCCGCCCGCACGGTCTCGGCGTCCCGCATCTCCCCGATGAGGATGACGTCCGGGTCTTGGCGCAGAACCCGCCGCAGGGCCTCGGCGAAGCTGCCGGTATCGATCCCGATCTCCCGCTGGGAGACGATCGACATCTTGTCGGGATGGAGGACTTCGATCGGGTCTTCGATGGTGATGATGTTGACCCGACGGGTGCTGTTGATGTATTCCACCACCGAGGCCAAGGCGGTGGTCTTGCCGGCCCCGGTCGGCCCGGTCACCAGCACCAGGCCTCGTTGCTCCTCAGCCAGCTTGGCCAGCACGGGCGGCAGGCCGAGCTCCTCGAAGTTCTTGGAGCCCGGCAGCACCCGGCGCACCACCAGGCCCACCGAACCCCGCTGGCGGTAGGCGTTCACCCGGAAGCGCCCCAGCTCGGGCTTCCCGTAGGCGAAGTCGGCGTCGTTGGAATCCTCGAACCCGGCCGCCGCCTCGGGTGACAGGAGGGAGTAGGCGTAGGCCTCCGTCTGCTCGGGGGAGAGAGGCGAGAGGTCGGTGGGATGAAGCTCGCCGTCGATGCGCATCATGGGAGGCGAGCCCACCTTGAGGTGCAGGTCCGATCCCCGCACCTGCACCAGCTTGGCCAGCAGATCGTCGATTGAAGGCAAGTCCCGCCCTTCTCCGCTCGGCCTCCCGTTATCGGCAGGAGCGCCCCGGTTCTTAACCGAGATCCCAACGACACCCAGCCGCTTCGGTCGCCCGGTCCAATATGGTCCAGGCGGCCTCCGGTGAGGTGGTCGGCTCGGCCGGATCGGGGACCCGCCGCCCGGTTGCTCCGGCCACCGTGGAGGTGACCGATCCCTGTAGGGCGTCGAGGTCGTAGCCGCCCTCCAAGAAGAAGATCGTCCGGCCCGTTGGTGTCACGCCGGCCAGGTCCGCCGCCATCGCTGCGTAGTCCGCCTCCACCAGCGCCAGCCCGGCCAGCGGATCGGCCCGATGAGCGTCGTAACCGGCGCTCACCAGCACCCATCCCGGCTCGAATCGCCGCAACAGGGGTTCCACGACTCGGTCGAAAGCCTTCCGGTACACGTCCCCGCCGGTTCCGGTCGGAAAGGGGAAATTGAAGGTGGCGCCCAGTCCCTCGCCCTCCCCGGTCTCGTCGAGCCACCCAGACCCGGGATAGGCCGGAAACTCGTGCAGGGACAGGTACAGCACGTCGGCCCGGTGATAGAAGACGGCCTGGGTGCCGTTCCCGTGGTGGACGTCCCAGTCGATGATGGCCACCCGCTCCCCCTCCTGTGCCAGCCGCCCGGCGGTGATGGCGATGTTGTTGAAGAGGCAGAAGCCCATCGCCCGATCCGAGAGGGCATGGTGCCCAGGAGGCCGGACGGCCAAGAAGGCCAAATCGGCGCTGCCGGCCCTGAGCGCCTCCGCCGCCGCCGGCCCCGCCCCGGCGGCCCGCAGGGCCGCCTCCCAGGAGGCCACACCCACCCGGGTGTCGGCATCGAGCTGGCCGCCTCCAGAGGCACAGAACCGCTCCAGCGTCAACACGTAACCGGCCCGGTGAACGAGCTCCAGGTCGGCCCGGGCGGCCCGGGGCGCTTCCAGCTCGATCACCCGCGCCCCGTGCCGCGGGTCCCGCAGGCCCTCCAGGGCGGCTGCCAAGCGGGCCGGCCGCTCCGGGTGGAGGGCGCCGGCCTGGTGGTCGGCGCAGGCCGGATGGGCGACGAGCAGCAGGCGCACCGGGCTACTTTGGCATGAACCCGGGCGGTGCCGGCCTACCCTGGAAGCCATCGTGGTGGACCGGGAGCTCTCGACCGGCGGGGTGGTCACCGACTCGGAGGGACGGGTGGCAGTGATCGCCACCTTTAACCTGAAGGGGGAACAGGTCTGGGGACTGCCCAAGGGCCACCCCCGGCCGGGCGAGTCCTTGCTCGAGGCGGCAGTCCGGGAAGTCGAGGAGGAAACCGGCCTCGAAGTGCGCCCGTTGTCCTCGGAGCCGGCCGCCCGCATCGAGTATTGGTACGTTCGAGCCGGTCGCCGGGTCCACAAGCAGGTTGTCTACTTCCGCTTGACCGCCACGGGCGGCGACGGGTCGGGCCACGACGCCGAGGTGGAGGAAGTCGTGTTGCTGCCCGTCTCCGAGGCCCGGGAGCGTCTCACCTACCAGAATGAACGGCGTCTCCTGGAGGAGGTGCTGTGCGCCTCAGCGTGACGGGCACCTGGCCGGGAACCCTGGTTTTGCGGCGAGGCTGGGCGCGGGCCGACGCCCGACCGTGGAACGCCGAAGTGCCTGAGGCCCAGCTCCGGCTGGTGCGAGGCGGCGGCCAGTTCCTCGCCGGCTGCACCCGTCACCTGCTCTCCTCTGGAGCCCCGGCGGTGATCTCCCCTCCCTTGACGGAGGGGGCCGAGCGGCCCTGGCGGACGGTGGGTTTTCGGGACTTTCTCATCCTGGAGCTGTTCCGTCGCCAGCTTGGTCCCGTGGCTCCTCCCCCTCACCCGGTCACCATCGCCTCGAGGGATGACTGGGGGAAAGCCTTGCAGATCGACCGGGCGGCCTTCCGGGGAGTGTGGCGCCTGGACGGTCGGGGCCTGGCGGAGGCCCTCGACGCCACGCCTCGTTCCGTGCTCCTCCTGGCGGGGAGGGCTGGAAAGCCGGCCGGCTTCGCGGTCGTGGGATCGAGTGGCACCTCGAGCTACCTTCAGCGGGTCGCCGTCCACCCCCGCCATCAGCAGAGCGGGCTGGGCCGGGCGCTGCTGCGTGAGGCGATGCGGTGGGCCCGCCGAAGGGGCGCGCAATCCATGATTCTCAACACCCAGCCGGGTAACCGCCCTGCCGCCGCCCTCTATCGAGCGGAAGGCTTCACTCGCTTGTCGGAGCGGCTGGTGGTGCTGCGCAGGAGTGAGGGCGAGGAGCGAGACTGAAGTCCCGTGCCACCACCACTTCCTGACCGCTACCGGCTCCAGATCCGCCTGAGCCGGGATGAGGACGTCGAGGAGTGGCTGGCCACCGACTCGGTCCTCGACCGGCCGGTGCTGGTCCGGTTCCTGGGACCAGATTCCTCCCCGGAGCGCCGCTCCCAGTTCCTGGCCGGGGTGCGGGGAGCCGCCTCGGTGACCCACAGCCATCTCTGCGCGGTGTATGCCGCCGCCCCGCTGGAGCAGGGCGCCTACATGGTCGGAGAGTGGCCGGGAGGGGTCAGCTTCGCCCATCGGCTCGAGTCCGGGGACACCGTGCCACCCCAGGAATTCCTCGCCAATGCGTCCGGTCTCGCCTCGGCGCTGGCCGCCCTTCACGCCGCCGGGATCCTCCACGGGGCGATCGATCCCAGCACCATCTTCTATACCCGCGCCCACCCGGCCAAGCTGGGCGCCTTCGGCAGGATTCCCCGCTACGGCGACCGGGCCGCCGAGGTGGCCGCCCTGGCTGACACGCTCGAAGAGTCCCTCACCGGCCGTCCGCCCGGGCTGGCCCCGCCTTCGCAGCTCACCGACGGACTCTCGTCCTCGGTCGACCGGACCTTGGCCGGAGCGCGGGCCGGGGCGCTCGACGCTCCCGGCCTGGCGACCGCCCTGCGAGCCGCCCCGACCTCCCGCCGGGTGGACCGGGCGCCCTCCGGGTGGTCGTGGCGGTGGCTGGCCCCGGCAGCCATCCTTCTCACTGTGGCGGTCGGAGTGGTGTCGCTGGGCCTGATCCTGCGGGCTCCTCCAGGCTCCGACTTTCTCTTCCCTGCCAACCCGGTCCCTCCCACCGCCTCCGCCCCCGTCCCCGGCACCACCGGACCGCCTCCCCAGCCGGGGTCGGTGACCATCGTCTCGGCCTTCGCCTACGACCCCTACGGAGACGGCACCGAGCACGACGACCGGACCGGTCTTGCCTACGACGGCCGTCCGGAGACCTTCTGGCGCACCGAACAGTATCTCGACCCCCTTCCCCGGATGAAGGAAGGGGTCGGGGTAGGGTTCCAGGTCGAGGGCAATCCACGGGAGATCGAGTTCACCGCCAGTCCCGGTACCGGCTACGTGCTCTGGTGGGCCGCCGAGCGCCGGCCGGACCTGGAGGGATGGGAGCACATCGCCGCCGGGACCACGGGAGCGGGCCCGGCCCGTCTCCAGCTCCCCTCACGGACCGGCGGGGTATGGCTGCTCTGGTTCACCGACCTGCCGGAGCGGGAGGGTGGCTACTTCACCGACCTGAGCGAGGTGACCTTCTTCTCGTGACCGAAGACCGGCAACTGCTCTACCTCTTCCTAGCGGGGGACCACCGGGCCTTCCAGGACTTGATGGCCGCCCACGAGGACCGGGTCTTCGCCGTGTGCCTGCGGATGATGCGCGATCGGGAGGCGGCGCTCGATGCCACCCAGGAGACCTTCCTCACGCTCTTTCGCAAAGCCGACCGCTTCGAGGGCCGGGCCGCCTTCAGCACCTGGCTGTACCGGCTGGCGGTCAACACCTGCTACGACCAGCTCAGACGCCAGAAGCGCCACCGCGCCGAGCCCCTCCCCGAGACGCACGATCCACCCGATGCCGCCTCCGCCGACCACCTCGCCTCGGTCGAGCTCCGGCCCGATCTGGAGCGGGCCCTAGCCGCCTTGGATCCGGAGTTCCGCTCGGTGGTGGTCCTCTCCGATCTCGAAGGCCTGGCTCTGCAGACGGTGGCCGAGGCACTCGGCCTCCCGCTCGGAACCGTCAAGTCCAGGCTGTTCCGGGGCCGCCGCCGGCTGGCCGATGCCCTCGGGAACCTGTCCGGGCACTCCACGACTCCAACCGGTGACCCCCATGCATGACCATGACCATGAGCTCATCGCCGCCCTGGCCGAGGGCGCGTCCCACGACGCCCGGTCGGTAAGCGCCGAGGCGGCCCTGGCGGGCTGTCCTGAATGCCTGACCGAGTTGGAGGCGCAACGAACCGCCCTGCGGGCGCTCCGCGAGGCTCCTCCCCCCAGGCTCACCGAGCTGGAGCGGGCCCGCCTCCATCGCGCGGTAGCCGGAGAGCTGGGTATTCGGCGGCCCCGCCGGTTGCCCGAGAGGATCTCCTGGGGGGCCATCGCCGTGGCGGCCGCCGCCCTGGTCGGCGTGGCCCTGGCCGGGCCGATCCTCTTCGGGCTGGACGGCGGTGCCGACGAAGCCTCACCAGAGGCCGCGCCAACAGCCACCACCGCGGCCGCCGCCACAGCGGCCCCGGAAGCCGCCGCCGAGCTGAGGGCGACCGCTCTCCCGCAGTGGATCGACCTGGGGGAGGTGGACGAGGAGGACCTGCGACTGCTCTTCGACCACCCGGCCCGCCAGAGTGCCTCCTCCTATACACGGCAGGAGGCTTCCGATCTCTCCTCGGAGCCTCCCGCCGGGCCCACCGACCTCACCTGCTACCAGGAATCGCTGGCGCTCTCCGATCGGAACGAGCTGCTGGTCCTGGTGGGAACGGCCACCTTCCAGGGCAGGGAGTCGGAGATCTACCTGTTCGCCTCGGCCTCGGAGGACGATCCCGGAGCCCCGCTGGACCGAGCCGTCCTCTGGGTGCTGGAGGCGGGCTCGTGTCGCATCCTCAACACGCAGGAAGGCTGACCAAGGCCGGCCGCCCGTCTCCCCCGGCACTAACCTGCCCCCAACATGGACGACCTGGCCGCCCGCTACGCCGACTTCCTGGAAGGGATCGCCTTGCGGGTGCGCTCCCTGACCGTCGATCGGGTCCTTCGCTATACGAGATGGGCCGCGCTGGGCATCGTGGCCGGGGTACTGGCCCTCACGGCCGTGATCTTCCTGGTGGTGGGGATCTTCCGCCTGCTGGCCCTCTGGATCGGAGTGGACGGCGCCTACCTGGCCTTCGGAGGACTATTCCTCGTCCTGGGGATGTTCCTCTGGTCGAGACGCCGACCCAAGGACTCTGCACCGTGACCGAACGCCTCATCATCATCGGCTCCGGGCCGGCCGGTTACACGGCCGCCATCTACGCCGCCCGCGGCGACCTGGATCCGCTCCTCATCGAGGGGAGCCAGGCCGGGGGACAGCTGATGCTCACCACCGACGTGGAGAACTACCCGGGCTTCCCGGACGGGATCCTGGGCCCGGAGCTCATGGATCTGTTCCGCAAGCAGGCCGCCCGGTTCGGGACCCGCATCATCACCTCCGACGCCACCAAGGTCGACCTCTCCACCCTCCCCTTCAAGGTCTGGGTGGGGGACGACCAATACGAGGCGGAGAGCGTCATCATCGCCACCGGCGCCTCGGCCAAGTGGCTCGGCGTACCGGGGGAGGAGAAGCTACTCGGGCACGGGGTCTCCTCGTGCGCCACCTGCGACGGGTTCTTCTTCCGCGACCAGGAGGTAGTGGTGGTGGGCGGGGGCGACTCTGCCATGGAGGAGGCGCTCTTCCTGGCCAAGTTCGCCACCAAGGTCACCATCATCCACCGCCGCGACGAGTTCCGCGCCTCGGCCATCATGGCCAAGCGAGCCTTGGACCACCCCAAGATCTCGGTGTTGTGGGATACGGTGGTGGAGGAGGTGCTCGGGGAGAGGTCGGTGCAAGGAGTGCGGGTCCGCCACCTCAAGTCCAACCAGGTCTCCGTGGTGCCCACCGATGGAGTGTTCGTGGCGATCGGCCACCGGCCCAACACCGATATCTTCGCCGACTACCTGGAGCGCAACCCCCAGGGGTACTTGATCACATCCGGGTCCGGCACGTTGACGTCCGTGGAGGGGGTCTTCGCCGCCGGGGATGTGGCCGACCCGACCTACCGGCAGGCGGTCACCGCCGCCGGCCTGGGGTGCCAGGCGGCCATGGACGTGGAGCGCTGGTTGGCTCACCGTTCCGCTCCGGAATGAAGGCCATGCACGGCGCGTTGGGCAAGCTGGTCGAGCGACGAGGAGCTTGAACACCGATGAGCAACAACACCGTGGTGGTCACCGATGCCACCTTCGAGGATGCCATCCAGAGCGACACCCCCACTCTGGTGGATTTCTGGGCGGAGTGGTGCGGGCCGTGCCACATGGTCGCTCCGATTCTCCAGGAACTGGCCGACGAGTATCAAGACAAGCTGACCGTCGCCAAGCTCAACGTAGACGAGAACCCGCAGACCGCCATGGCCTACGACGTCATGAGCATTCCCACCCTGATCGTCTACCGGGGCGGGGTGGAGAAGAAGCGGATCATCGGGGCCCGCCCCAAGCACGCCCTGGTAGCGGAGCTCACCGAGTTCATCAACTGAATCGACTTCTGGGACGATAGGGCCATGCGGCTCTATCGTCGAGGTGACCAAGGAGAGCCGGTCCGGGACATCCAGGACCGGCTCGCCGCATTGGGGCTTCTCTCCGAGCTCGATCGGAGCGGAGAATTCGGGCCTCATACCGAGCGGGCCGTCATCGAGTTCCAGCGCTCGCGTCGCCTGGCGTCGGACGGCCTGGTCGGCCCGGAGACCTGGCGGGAGTTGGTCGAGGCCGGCTATCGGCTTGGTGATCGGCTGCTCTATCAAGCCCGTCCACCCCTACGAGGTGACGACGTGGCCGAGTTGCAGCGCACCCTCAACGATCTCGGCTTCGAGGCCGGCAAGGTCGACGGGGTGTTGGGGGCCGACACCCTCCAGGCCGTCATCGAGTTCCAGCGCAACAGGGGGATGTCCGAGGATGGCTTGGTCGGTCCTGAGGTGATCAACGAGCTCTTGCTGGTGGTCAGATCCTCCCCGAGGGGAGGCCGGGAGGCGGTGCGGGAGCGGGAATGGCTGCGAACCCTTTCCCCTTCGATCGTGGGACGACGGGTGTTCCTGGATCCCTTCTGTCGTGACGATCACGAGGCACGGCTGGCCTGGGAAGCGGTCAGCGCGGCGGCGGCCCGCCTCCGGCAGCTGGGGGCCCACGCCATCCCCTCCCGGAGCGCCGACTCATGGCTCTCCGAGAGGGTGCGGGCCCGGCGGGCCAACCGGGTCGGGGCAGACGTGGTGGTCGGGTTCCAGGTTCCGGCCGACAATCAACCCGCCGTCTTCTTCTTCTCCTCTCCCCTCTCCCACAGTGAGGTGGGCGCCCGGTTGGCGGCCGAGGTGGCCGGCTGCTTGCGGCTCCCCACCGAAGGACGCGCCTACCCGCTCCTCAAGGAGACCCGCGCCCCGGCGGTGCTGGTGGCGAGCCGTCGCCTATCCTCCCGCACCGGCGATCAGGCGGCCGAGGGGGTGAGCGCCTTCTTCTCGCAGATCGGCAGCCTTCAACCACCCAGGAACGCTCGGTAGATCCGCTCCAGCTCGTCGAGCGAGCCGAAAGTCACCACCAGCTTCCCCCTCCGGCCCCGGTAGCGGATCTCGACCGGAGCCCCCAACCGCTCCCCGAGCCGTTCCTCCAACTCCAACAGGGCCGCCGGCCTCTCGGCCGGGCGACCACCTCCGGACCGGCGCCCGACCTCGCCGTTCCGGCTCCGCACCGCCTCCTCCACCTGTCGCACCGACCATCCTTCCTGGGCCGCCCGCCGGGCGATATGCTCGGCGAAGGTCCGGTCCTCGGCGCCCAGCAGCGCCCGGGCATGCCCGGCGCTCAGCTCTCCCCGCTCCAGTAAACCCTGGATGGGAGCCGGTAGCTGGAGCAGTCGAAGGGCATTGGTCACCGTCGCCCGACTCTTTCCGACCCGCTTGCCCACCTCCTCGTGAGTCCAGCCAAAATCTTCCAGAAGCTGCTGGAAAGCCCCCGCCTCTTCCAGCGGGCCGAGGTCCTCACGCTGAAGGTTCTCGACCAATGCTTCGGTGAGCAGGCTGGTCTCCTCCCCCTCCCGAACCAGCGCAGGGATCTCCCGCAGTCCGGCCAGGCCGGCCGCTCTCCAGCGCCGCTCTCCAGCCACGAGCACGAAGGTTCCCGTCCCTTCCTCCGGTCGCACGACGATCGGCTGAAGCAGCCCCACCTCCCGGATCGAGGCGGCCAGGCCCTCCAGCGACTCCGGGTCGACCCGACCCCTGGGTTGATGGGGGTTGGGCACGATCCGGTCCAAGGGCACCATGCGCAGTCCCGCCTGTCCCGGCTCCTCCTTCGGGATCAGGGCGTCGAGGCCTCTTCCCAGCCCACTCTTACGTGCGGCCATGGCGCTCCCGGAACTCCCGACCCAGTTCGCGGTAGGCGATCGCCCCCCGGCTCATCGGGTCGAAGGCCTCGATGGGTTCCCCGTACGACGGCGCCTCAGAGAGGCGGATCGTCCTCGGGATGATCGTCCGGTAGGTGATGTCCCCGAAGTGCCGACGGACCTGCTCGGCCACATCGGCCGACAGGTTGGTGCGTCCGTCGTACATGGTGAGGACCACCCCACCGACTTGCAGGCCCGGGTTCAGGTTGGCCTGCACCAGCTTGATGTTACGGAGCAGCTGACCCAGCCCCTCCAGGGCGTAGTACTCGCACTGGATGGGGATCAACACCTCGTCGGCGGCGGCCAGCGCATTGACGGTCAGCAGGCCCAGCGAGGGCGGACAGTCGACCAGCACGAAGTCGTAATGGGCCTCCACCCCCTTCAGGGCATTACGAAGCTGCAGCTCCCGAGAGAACATCGAGACCAACTCGATCTCCGCGCCGGCCAGATCGATAGTTGCAGGTACAACGAAGAGGTCCCTCACACTGGTTGGCTCGATCACGTCCTCGAGGGGAGTGTCGCCGACCAGCACGTCATAGGCAGAGCGGGTGATCGAGCCCCGATCCAGTCCGAGGCCCGAGGTGGCGTTCCCCTGGGGATCGAGATCGACCAGCAGGACGCGACTTCCTTGGAAGGCCACCGCCGCGCCGAGATTGATGGCGGTGGTCGACTTGCCCACCCCACCCTTCTGGTTGGTGACCGCCACCACCAGTTTGGACGCGGCAGGCTCCTCGATGACCAGGGACGCCAGGCCCTCTTCAGTCTCCACGGAACCTGATGATAAGTATCCAGGCGTGCCCGTCAAGCACCTCCTGGGGGACTTCTACCACTTCGGCGCGCAGGCCCAGCATGCGGGCCATGCCCGCCAGCTCTTCTGCTCGGACGGGAGGCTCCGCACGACGGCTCAAGGCCACCACCGCGGTTCCGCCGACAGGAAGCAGACGGGCACTCAGGCCAACCGCCTCGGGAGGGGTCACCGCTCCCCGAAAGGCCACCGCTTCCCACTCATCGGCCACCGAGAACACATCCCCCTGCTCGATCAGCGTGTTCGGAAGGCCGAGCATGCGAGCTCCTCGTCGTAGAAGCCTGATACGTCGACCACCCCGGTCGAGCAGGGTGATCCAGGTTGCGGGCCACACTATGGCGAGCGGGATCCCGGGCAGCCCGGCGCCTGATCCGACGTCCAACAATTCGGAAGGGGGCACCGACCCTCGCCAGGCGACTGCCATCGTCACCGAATCGGCCAGATGCCTCGACCAGATGCGGCCGGCTTCCCGTGGCCCGAGGCCCCCGGCGGGAATGGCCTCCTCTTCCAGCCAATCCGCGTACCGGACCAGTCGAGCTTCCTGTTCCGTCGAGATGTCCACCCCCGCCCAGCCGGCGGCTCGGCGAAAAACTTCCAAGCCGGCCTGGTGTTTCACGTGAAACCTCAGGCACCCGCGTCGGGCTGCTCCTCGTCCTCGGCTGGGCTCGGCTCGGCTCGGAAGCCGGGCGCCAGCCCAATCACCACGGATCTGTGGGGCTCCTCACCTTCCGAATACGAGCGGACCCCCTCCGTCTCTAGGACCGCGTCGTGAACCACTTTGCGGTCACCGGGGTTCATCGGTTCCAGCATCACTTCCACACCTTCGTCCAAGACTCGTTGGGCCAGCCGCTCGGCATAGATCCGCAGCGCCTCGCGGCGACGCTCCCCGTAGCCGGCGATATCCAGCCGGAGGCGAGTACCGGCCCGCGTGTGGCGCTGCACCACCGTGCGCGTCAGCTCATTCACCGCCTGCAGGATCTCGCCCTTGGGCCCCACCAGAGCCTCGGTCTGTTCCCCGGTGACATCCGCGTAGATGATGCCCTCTTCCACCCTGGTGGCCACCTGCCCCTCCAACCCGAAGGCGCCCAGCAGGCCTTCCAGAAATTCACCGACCACCGCCGCCTGCTGATCGACATCGGCCTCGACATGCTCTTGCTCGTTGACAGAGTCCCTGCTCGACACGGTCCTCCCGCCTTCCTTTCTACGCCCCCCGTCCCTTGATCTGCGCGGCGCCTGCCGGGACCGCGACGGTTGCCTCGCTTCCGGCTCCGATTCCCGACCCCTGCGCCGGCGCCGTTGTCTTCCCCCCCGCTTAGGCTTGGGCTTCACCCGCACGATGGCCGGGCGCCCCCCGATCCCAAGGAATCCCCGGTCAGGCTCTTGAACGATCTCCACCTCCGCTTGGTCGGCCGATGACAGACCCAGCTCCTGGAGCGCCGCCTCCACGGCTATCTCCACCGAGCTCCCCTTCACTTCGACCCATTCCATCTCTGACCCTCCTACTTCTTCTTGCGCCGTTTGCGCCTCTTCTTGGCAGGCGTTCGCTCCGGTTCCTGGGCAGCCGGCTCGGGCTTGGGCGCCTCGGCCGGGACCCCCCGCGGCTCCAGTCGGAAGATCAGAGCCTGCTGTCCGATCCGGAACACGTTGCTGGCCGCGAAGTAAAGCACCAAGCCGGTCGGGAACGTCCAGGAGAATACCCCGAACATCACCGGCATGAACTTGGTGATGGCCTGCATCTGGCGGACCTGCGGGCTCTGCTCCTGGCCGCTCGAGGAGGCGGTGGCCTGTTTCTGCTGGTAATATCCGGAAGCCACCACCACCAGGATGAGCAGAAGATACGGAGCCAGGGCAAGCGGGCCCAGTTGGGCGAACACCGAGCTCGGCGTGATTTTGAGATCCATTCCCAAGAAGCTGGCGTTCTGTTGAATGGCTCCGGCCAGCGCCGAGGTCTCCCCGATATAGAGGAGGGGGCTGCGGAGCACCTCGAAGAGGGCGAACCAGACCGGAAACTGGAGGATCAAGGGAAGGCAGCCGGCCGCCGGGTTGACCCCCCGCTCCTTGTAGAGGCTCATCAGCTCCTGGTTGAGCTTCTCCTTGTCGTCCTTGAACTCCTTCTGCAACCGCTTCACGTGTGGCTGCAGCTCCGACATGGCCCGCATCGAGCGGGTTTGCTTGAGTGTCAAAGGAAACAAGAGCACTCCCACAGCCACCGTCAGCAGAATGATGGCCACGCCATAGGAAGGGATCTGGTCGTAGAAGAGCACCAGCGAAGTTCCGATGAGCTGCTTCAGCCCCTGCCACAGCGCGCCCATCAGCTCGCCTCTACTCGATCGGCCGGCGGCACGGGATCGTAACCGCCCGCGTGGAACGGGTGACACCGGGCCAAACGTCGCACCGCCATTCGGGAGCCGCGCCCCAAGCCGTACCTCCCCACCGCATCATGGGCATACTGGGAGCAACTCGGGACGAACCGGCAGCGCCGGCCCATGAAGGGCGAAACCCCTAACTGGTAGGCCCTCACCAGGCCCTGGAATGCCTGCACGGCCAAGGGCCTCCTCACTCCCGGCTCCCCAGCGCCGCTTGCAACCAGCCGACCAGGTCGGCGAACGGTACCCGGTTCACCGCCGCGGTTGCGATCACGATGTAATCGTTCCCTTCCTTCAACCAGACCTGCCCAAGAGCTTGCCGCAGGCGTCGCTTGGCCCGGTTGCGCTCCACCGCGCCCCCGACTCCCCTCCCGGCGACCAAGCCCACCCGGATCCGGCCATCCTGCCCCGGCCCCATGACCACGGTCAACCCACCTTCCCGTCGCCGTAGGCCCGATCGCCGCAGCCGCTCGAACTCACCTCGACCTCGGAGGGACTGGCGCGGACCGCCGATCAGGCGCTGATTCGGGACCGGCCCTTCCGCCTGCGACGCAGGAGGATGGCTCGCCCGGAGCGGGTCCGCATGCGGGCCCGAAAGCCGTGCTTCTTCTTGCGGCGTCGTACGTTTGGTTGGTAGGTCCGTTTCATGAAGCCTCGGAGCGGGCAGGTTATGAAGCAGGTAAATCCTAGTCAAAGCAGCCCAGGGCCACGCCGGGGGGGGAAGTGGCTGGTCGCGAAAAACTCCCATCGGCCGGCCGGGGCCGGCCTCGTCACCGATCCAAAGCCCATGACCGTGAAAGTGCCTGCGGCGCACCGGGTTCCGAGCATCTGGGATAGGAGCGCCGGTCGTTAGCTCCGATTTTGGCGGTCTTGTGGGGTAACCGGCCGGCCCATATACTCCCGCCGCCAGAGAAGCTCTCCGGCAACTTCCCTGAGCGGCGCAGTGGGTTACGTCGTTGCCGCGAGGGCGAGCGGTTTGCCCCTCTTGGCTGTCCACATTTGTGGAGAGCCTTGTGGATAACGGAGATCGAGCAGGACTCAGGGGACGAGCAGGGTTGGCGGAGGTACAGACCACATCAGAGCCTTGGGACGTTTTCCGTGAGGCGGTTCGCTCCCGAGTCACCCCGGTCACATGGCAGACCTGGCTTGCCCCGCTCTCTCTCGACCGGGAAGCCAACGGCCGGCTCCGGCTCATGGCGCCCAGCGAGCTGCACCGCCGATGGGTCCAGGAGAAGTACCTTCACGTCCTCGATGAGGCAGCCGCCTCCACATACGGGCCCCAGGCCGCGCTGGTGCTCGAGGCACGCGAAGGACCTTTGCTCGAGGACGGTGACGAGCCCCCGGCCTTCGAGGAAGAGGTGTGGCGGCCGGCCCCGGAGCAGCCCAGCAGTCAATCCGGCTTGCTGGGCAGATATACCTTCGAGAGCTTCGTGGTCGGACAGTCAAACCGGTTCGCCCACGCCGCCGCCATGGCAGTTGCCGAGCAACCCGGGACCCAGTACAACCCCCTCTTCATCTACGCTCGCGCCGGCCTCGGAAAGACGCACCTCCTCCATGCCATCGGCCGCCACGGCTGTGAGCTGCACGAGGGCATCGCCACCCGCTACGTCTCGTCGGAGCGCTTCTTCAATGAGTTCATCGAGGGGATCCGGCGCAAGCGCATGGATGCCTTCAAGGAACGGTATCGGACCACCGACATCCTGCTGCTCGACGACGTGCAGTTCTTCGAAGGCAAGGAACAGATCCTCGAGGAGTTCTTCCACACCTTCAACAGCCTCTATGAGTCGGGTAAGCAGCTCGTCATCAGCTCCGACCGCCACCCCAGGCACCTGTCCTCATTGGAAGATCGGGTGCGGAGCCGGTTCGAGTGGGGTCTCCTCACCGACATCCAACCCCCGGACGTCGAAACCCGACTCGCCATTCTCCGCAAGAACGCTGAGCTGGCTCCCCTCCCGGTCCCACAGACCGTCCTCGAGCTGATAGCGGAACACGTCTCCGATAACATCCGCGAGCTCGAGGGTGCGTTGACCCGCGTCACCGCCTACGCGGTTCTCACCACCCAGAACATCGACCTCGACATGGCGGCCGATGTCCTCCAAGACCTTCTGCCCAGCCAAGAGACGCGGCCCCTCACCACCGATGAGATCCTGGCCACAACCGCCGACTCTTTCGGCTTCACCGTCTCCGATCTCACCGGCCCCAGCCGCCGTCAGCCCCTCGCCCGCTCCCGTCAAGTGGCTATGTACCTCTGCCGGGAGCTCACCGATCTGTCACTCCCCAAGATCGGTTCGGTCTTCGGCGGGCGGGATCACACAACGGTCATCCACTCAGTAGACAAGATCAAGAAACTCATGCAAACCGATCAGCAGATCTTTAACCTTGTCACAGCCCTCTCCCAGAATCTGCGGAAAACATGAGCTTGTCCACTCCCAGCCCACCGCCCTTCGATCGCCTGTGGTCATCTCACCCCTTCTTCCCCATCTCCTGTGGCCGTCGGATCCCGGGCCCCTCCGGTGATTTCCAACTTTTCCCACAATCCACACCCCCTACTGTCCCTACTGTTCTTGTATAAAGACACCTAGTAGTCACAGAGGAAGGCAAACACTGTGCGTATCAGGGGAGAGAGAGACGATCTGGCCGAGGTGTTCGGACGTGCCAGCCGAGCAGTGGGGTTGCGATCGGCGCTGCCGATTTTGCAAGGGCTTTGGTGTCGCGCCGTCGGCAACGCTCTCCAGGTGGTGGGCACCGACCTCGAGATGGTGGTGAGGAGCTCGACGGAGGTCGAGGTGTTGGAAGAGGGGGAGACGGTCGTGCCGGCTCGGTTGGCGAGTGAGGCGATTCGGAAGCTTCCTCCGGGAGCGGTGACGGTTGGCACGGAGGACGGTGAGGTTGAGATTCTGGGAGGTGGGCCTCGCTTTCGCTTGCGGGAGATGGTGATCGACGACTTTCCGCGGCTGACGGAGCCGGACTTCAGTGGTGGTGTGGAGGTGGAGGGAGGCCGTCTCGAGGCGGCAGTGGCTCAGGTAAGTGTGGCCGCGTCGGGCGACGCGGCTCGACCAATCCTGACTGGGGTGTTGCTCGAAGGGGGGAAGGAGGACCTCCGTCTGGTGGCCACGGACTCCTATCGCTTGGCGGTGTGTGACCTCCCGGGTGTGAAGACTGGTAGGGACGCCCTGGTGCCGGCCCGGGCACTGCGGGAGCTGAGCCGGACGGTGGGATCGGTCAAGACCGAGGTGGCCGTCGGGGAGCGGGAGGCCGCGTTTCGCTCGGAGAAGGGAACACTCAGCACGAGGCTGATCGAAGGGAGCTTCCCGAACTACCGGCAGCTCCTCCCCGATCAGTACCCAAACATCCTGGTGGTTGCGAGAGAAGATCTACTCGAGGCGCTGGGCCGGGCGGCGTTGGTGGCCGAGGACCACATCCCGGTACGAATGAAAATGGCCCCGGACGGCACCGAGTTGACGGTGAGTCGTCAGGAGATCGGGGGCGAGACGGAGTTCATCAAAGGCGAGTATCGGGGCGAGGAAGTGACCATCGCCTTCAACCCACGCTACCTGACCGATGGGGTGGGTGTGGTCGATGCAGAGCAGGTGCAGATCGAGCTCGTGGACGGCCAAAAGCCGGCCGTCATCCGCGGGGTGGACGACCCGTATTTTCTGTATCTGCTGATGCCGGTCCGTATCTGAGAGTGCGGCTGCGCTGGTTGGAGCTGAGCGGGTTCAGGTCGTATCCGAGCCTGCGGTTTGTTCCCGAGCAGGGTTGCAACCTGGTGGTGGGGGAGAACGCGGCGGGCAAGACCAACCTCCTCGAGGCGATCGGGTACCTGGGGTCGTTGCGGTCGTTTCGAGGAGCACCGGAGCGGGCGATGATCGAATGGGACGCCTCCGGGTTGGTGGTGCGCGGGGAAGTCGAGAGAAAAGAGCGGCAAGCGCTCATTGAGGTGGAGCTTCCTCGAGACGGCCGGCGGAGGGCCTTGGCCAACCGGAAGCGCTTGGCTCGGGCGGTCGAGGTTCTTGACCACATGAGAGTGGTGGCTTTCGTGCCCGAGGATCTGAACGTGATCAAGCGGGGCCCGGGTGAGCGTCGGTTGTTCCTGGACGGTGTGGCCTGCCAGCTCTGGCCGGCCGCCGCGGCCGAGCAGGCCGAGTACGAGCGGCTGCTCCGCCACCGGAACGCCCTGCTTCGTGAACGCCGCTCCGACCAGCTAGGCATGGAGACCTGGGAGGTGCGTCTCGCTCGGGCGGGCGGGCGAGTCGTACAACGGCGAGGGGAGGCGGCCCGGGTCACCGTGGAGCACGCGAGCGCCCTCTACGGGGATCTGGCGGGGACCCACGCGGGGTTGTCCTGGGGATATCGGTCGTCCTGGGGCGGGAGTCTCGCGGATGAGGGGGGGCAGGGGCTCGCCGCCAGGCTGGAGGAGGCCTTGCGGTCCACCCGATCGAAGGACCTGGAACGGGGGACGACCGGTGTAGGTCCGCATCGTGATGAGCCAGTGGTGCTTCTCGAGGATCGCGACGCCCGAACCTCGGCCAGCCAGGGGGAACAGCGGTCCCTGTTGCTGGCCCTGCGACTGGGCACGGCCCGGGCGCTGGAAGAGCGGATGGGAGAACCTCCCGTCCTGCTGCTCGACGACGTGTTCTCGGAGTTGGATGCCAAGCGAGCGGCGGGTCTGGTCGACCTGCTGCCCCCGACCCAGATCTTCATCACCTCGGCTCGCGCCGAGGAGGTGCCCCTCGACTGCCGCCGCTGGACCGTGGGCGCCGGTGCGGTCTGGTGAGCGAGCTCCAGCCCATCCGTGGGCCACTGGGGGAGGCGTTGCAAGGGCTGGGGCTGGGTGATCCGGGCCAGGCGATCAGGCTGGCGGAGGAGTGGGAGGAGATCTCCGGCAAGCAGTGGGCGGCCCACAGCCGGCCGGTCTCCCTCTGGAAGGGTGAGCTGGTCGTCGAAGCCGACAGTGGTGGGATGGCGGGCATACTCCGCTACGCGATCGGAGAGCTGTTGCGAAGGATCGACGAGCGGTTGGGCGCCGGCGTCGTGACGACCATGCGGATTCGAGTGGGCCGTCACCACGAGCGCGAAAGCCCTGCTCCGGAGCGCACCGGCCGGGATTAGCCCTCCCCGATGAGCTTCCGGGAGAGCCCGGTGGAAGGTATACTTACACTCGTGTAAACGCCGCCCGGTCGGCACCGTCACCGACGGGGCATTCGACGATCGAAGGAGTGCCGTGGCCGTCCCGAAGCGCGTCGTGAACTCCTACGAGGCCCGCGACATCACCGTCTTGGAGGGGTTGGAGGCGGTCCGGCGGCGTCCGGCCATGTACGTGGGCTCGACCGGCTCGCGAGGCCTGCACCACCTCATCTGGGAAGTGGTGGACAACGCTGTGGACGAGGCGATGGCCGGTCATTGCAGCCGGATCGAGGTGGTGCTGCGCGCCGATGAGGGCGTGACGGTCAAGGACAATGGGCGGGGGATCCCGGTGGGCACCCACCCCAAGACCAACCAGTCGGCGCTGACGGTCGTGCTCACCACCCTGCACGCGGGAGGCAAGTTCGAGCAGGGCGCCTACACCGTTTCAGGGGGCCTGCACGGCGTAGGAGTGTCGGTGGTCAATGCGCTCTCGAAGCGGTTGGTGGCCGAAGTGGTTCGGGATGGCCACCTGTGGCGGCAGGAGTTCGAAGATGGCGGGCGCCGGGCCTCCAAGGTCGAGCAGCTGAAACCGGCCAGGCGCACCGGCACCACCATCACCTTCTGGCCATCACCGGAGGTCTTCGAGGAGACCCAGATCAGCCATCCGACGGTGGCCGGCCGCTTGCGGGAGCTGGCCTTTTTGAACAAGGGACTGGAGATCCGCCTGCGGGACGAGCGGGAGGAGCCCGCCTTGGAGGAGACCTTCCAGTTCAGAGGCGGGCTGGTCGATTTCATCAACCACCTCAACACCACCCGGGACCCGCTGCACCCCCACATCATCGACCTGTCCGATACCTCGGAGGACGCCGAGCTCGACCTGGCCATGCAGTGGACCGACACCTACACCGAGGCGGTCCTCAGCTTCGCCAACAACATCAACACCCACGAAGGCGGCACCCACGAGGAGGGGTTTCGCAAGGCGCTCACCAACGCCGTCAACGGATTCGCCCGGTCGAAGGGGCTCCTCAAGGACAAGGACGAGAACCTGACCGGTGAGGACATCCGGGAGGGGCTCACCGCCGTGCTCTCCTTGCGAGTGCGCCATCCCCAGTTCGAAGGGCAGACCAAGACCAAGCTGGGCAACACCGAGATCCGCAGCTACGTGGAACGCGTCCTCAACCGTCTCCTGCCGGAGTGGCTGGAGCGAAACTCCCCGGAGGCTCGGCGAATCATCGACAAGTGTCTGACCGCCGCCAAGGCCCGCGAGGCGGCCCGCAAGGCTCGGGAGCTCACCCGGCGCAAGTCCGCCCTGGAGTCCAACAGCCTGCCCGGCAAGCTGGCCGACTGCTCGTCGCGCGATCCGGCCGAGAGCGAGCTGTTCATCGTGGAGGGCAACTCGGCGGCAGGTCCGGCCAAGCAGGCCCGCAACTCGGAGACCCAAGCGATCCTCCCCATCCGGGGCAAGATCCTCAACGTGGAGAAGGCCCGACTGGCCAAGGCCCTCCAGAACGAGGAGGTCCAGGGGATCATCACCGCCGTCGGTACCGGGATCGGTGACGAGTTCGACATCAGCAAGGCCCGCTACCACACCATCGCCCTGCTGGCCGACGCCGATGTCGACGGCGCCCACATTCGCACCTTGCTCCTCACTCTCTTGTTCCGCCACATGCGAGGCTTGATCGAGGCGGGCTACGTCTACATCGCCCAACCTCCCCTCTACCGGGTGAAGGCGGGCTCGCAGGTCCATTACCTGCCCAACGACACCGCCCTGGAGGAGTTCCGGCGAGAGCACCCCAAGGTGAGGCCCACCCGCTTCAAGGGGCTGGGCGAGATGAACGCCTCCGAGCTGTGGGAGACCACCATGAACCCGGAGACTCGCACCCTGGTGCGGGTGGAGATGGAGGACGCCGCCCGGGCGGAGGAGATCTTCTCCACCTTGATGGGCGAGGACGTGGCAGAGCGCAAGGCCTTCATCCAGCACAATGCCAGGGACGTCCGGTTCCTCGACATCTGACCACATGAGCGACCGCTTACACGAGCAGACCCCCGGAGCGCGGGCCGTCGACATCAACGAGGAGATGGCGCAGGCGTTCATCGACTACGCCATGTCGGTGATCGTCTCCCGGGCGCTGCCCGACGTGCGAGACGGGCTCAAGCCCGTCCAGCGGCGCATCATCTACTCGATGTTCGACAACAACATCGGGCCCACCACTCCTCACCGGAAGTGCTCGAAGGTGGTGGGCGACGTGATGGGGAACTACCACCCCCACGGAGACGCCCCCGTCTATGACGCCCTGGTGCGGATGGGGCAGGATTTCTCGCTGCGGCACCTGCTGATCGACCCGCAGGGCAACTTCGGGACCGTGGACGACCCCCCGGGGGCACAGAGGTACACCGAGTGCCGGCTCAGCGAGCTCGCCATCCGTCTCCTGGACGGGATCCGGGAGAACACCGTCGACTTCGTCGACAACTACTCCGGCGAGGTCCAGGAACCGGTGGTGCTGCCGGCTCGCTTCCCCAACCTGCTGGTCAACGGGTCGACCGGCATCGCCGTCGGGATGGCCACCAATATCCCTCCGCACAACCTGGGCGAGGTGATCGATGCCTGCATCCATGCCATCGACCACCCCGATGCCAGCCCCGAGGAGCTGATGCAGTTCATCAAGGGACCCGACTTCCCGACCGGCGGGTACATCGTGGGCACCTCCGGCGTCCGGGAGGCGCTGGCCAGCGGCCGTGGCTCGGTGAAGATGAGGGCGGTGGCCGACGTCCAGGAGATCCGCCCAGGCCGCACCGGCATCGTGATCACCGAGGTCCCCTACCAGGTCTCCCACGACCGGGTGCTGGCCAAGATCGCCGATCTGGTCAACGACAAGCGGGTGGCCGGCATCGCCGACATCCGGAACGAATCCTCGGACCGGGTGGGGACCCGCCTGGTCATCGAGCTGCGCAAGGACGCCGTCCCGCAGGTGGTCCTCAATCAGCTCTACAAGAACACCCAGCTCCAAGAGACCTTCGGGGTCAACATGGTGGCACTGGTCGACGGAGTGCCCCGCACCCTCAACGTGGCAGAGATGGTCGGGCATTACCTCGATCACCAGATGGAGGTGGTCGAGCGGCGCACCCGGCACCGCCTGGGGGAAGCGCGCGACAGGGTCCACGTCCTCGAGGGGCTCATCGTGGCGGTGGAGAACATCGACGAGGTGGTGGCGGTGATCCGCTCCTCCGAGGACGGCCCCACCGCCCAGGCCCGGTTGATGGAGCGCTTCGAGCTCTCCGAGATACAGGCCCGCGCCATCCTCGACATGCCGTTGCGGCGCCTGACCGCCCTGGAGACCACCAAGTTGCGGGATGAGCTGGCGGAGCTGCGGACGCTGATGGCCGAACTGGAGGCCATCCTGGCCGACCCGGTCCGGCGTCGAGCCATCATCAAGGACGAGCTGGCGGAGGCGAGGGATGCGTTCGCCGAGCCCCGGCGCACCCGCATCATCCCCGACGACGGGGAGCTGGCGCTCGAGGACCTGATCGCCGATGACGAGCTGATCGTCACGGTCTCCTCGAGCGGCTACCTGAAGTCGGTCCCGGCCAGCACCTACCGGACACAGGGCCGGGGAGGTCGGGGGGTGCGAGCCGCCGAGGTGTCGCAAGACGACGTGATCGCTCACCTGGTCCACACCACCGCACACGCCTACCTGTTGTTCTTCACCAACAAGGGGCTCGTTCATCGGGCCAGAGCCCACACCCTGCCCCGCCAGTCCCGCACCGCCAAAGGAGTCCTGGCCCAATCGGTCCTTCCCCTCGGTCCCGAGGAGCGCATCGAGGCGGTGGTCGACACTCGTGACTACGAGACGGCCCGCTACCTGGTGATGGCCACCCGCCAAGGACTGGTCAAGAAGACCAAGTTCTCCGAGTACGACTCCCGCTCCTCCACGCTGGTGGCCATCAACCTGCAAGAGGGGGACGAGGTGGTGGAGGTTCGCACCAGCAACGGCCGCAACGACCTGCTGCTCTTCACCGCCCAGGGGATGGGCATCCGCTTCGGGGAGGGCGACATCCGGCCGACCGGTCGTAGCACCCGGGGAGTGAGGGGTATCCGGCTGCGGGAAGGTGATCGGGTGGTGGCCGCCGCGTCCGACGTGGACGGGGACGAGGTGCTGCTTCTCACCGCTCGTGGCTACGGGAAGCGGACGGCCATGGCGGAGTTCCCCAAGCAGCGCCGGGCAGGGTTGGGTGTCAAAGCGATCCGGCTCGGCACGAGCCGAGGCGAGCTGGTCGGTGCCCGGGGGGTATCCAGAGGAGCCGGGGTGTTCGTGGTGTCCTCGAGCGGGGTGGTGATCCGCATCTCGGCCGACCAGATCAGCCGCCAGAAGCGGGAGGCCAGCGGGGTGAAGGTCATGAACCTACCCGCCGACGGGCAGGTCTCCGCCTTCGCACTGGTGCCCTTGGAGGAAGACGGCGAAGGGATAGGCTCCATCTCGTGACCGAGCGACGCATCACGGCGGGGATGGTGGCCCACAACCGCCAGCAGGCCGAGCCGGTCGAGGACCTCCGGGGGAGGGTGGCGTACCTGGAGTCTTACAACCAGCGCGGTGACGTGTGGGTGGCCGACCTTCGCTCAGGGTGGCCTCGCCAGGTCACCACCGAGCCCTCCGCCTCTGCGGGCGGCGCTTACCGGGGAGGCTTCCTCTGCTGGCTCCCTGACGGGACCGGGCTGGTGTTCGTTGGTGCCGATGACCAGCTCTGGACCACCCCGGATTGGGGCGGGGAGGCGAGGCAGCTGACCGGCTTGCGGGGCCGGTGCTCGGCCCCGGCGGTAAGCCCGGATGGGCGCCGGCTGGCGTTCGTCTACACCACCGAGCGGAGCACCGACGTGGTGGTGGCTCCTCTCGAGGCCAAGCCGGCCGGGGAGGGCGACCTCTCCGTCCTGAACGAGTCAGACTTCGCCTTCGATCCGGACTGGTCCCCGGACGGCGACCTGGTCGCCTGGCACGAATGGGACGTGCCCTCCATGCCGTGGGACGAAGGCCGCATCGTCGTGGGAAGGCCCGACGGGGATGAGCGGCGGGTCGTCGACGGCGAGCGCTGGGCTGTGGGACAACCTCGCTTCAGCCCGGACGGGCGCTGGCTGGCCTACGTCTCCGAGCGGACCGGATGGCTCAACCTGTGGATCGCCGATACCTCGAGCTGGACGCCTCGTCACCTGGTCGATGAGCCCGCCGAGCACGGCGCCCCGCCCTGGCGGCCCCGGGTACGCACCTTCGCCTGGTCTCCGGACGGGGATCGCATCATGGTCGTGCGCAACCAGGGCGCTTCGAGCAGCCTGGCGGTGGTCGAGCTGGATGGCGGAGAGCTGCGCTCCTTTGGGCGTCTGGAGGGCAGCCTGGGGGAGCTGAGCTGGTGGAGGACCCCGCTGTTGGTGACGGCCAGATCGGACCGTCCCAGGGGGCTGGCGGCCCTCGATGAGGGGGGCCGGGCCTCCGTGCTGGCCGACGACGGACTGGGCGGCTGGGAAGGGGCTCGATTGGTCCGGGCCGAGGCCGTCTCCTT
This sequence comes from Acidimicrobiia bacterium, assembly GCA_050742155.1. GTDB lineage: Bacteria > Actinomycetota > Acidimicrobiia > Spongiisociales > JALYHC01 > JBOGFC01. Next base: position 1,328 of record JBOGFC010000114.1, on the reverse strand, counting down.
CCCGGCCGAGGGTGGTGCCGAGGTGCACGCCCTGTTGTGGCGGCCCGACCGGTCGGGGAGGTTTCCGTTGTTGCTCTACTGCCATGGCGGGCCGAACGGCCAGGTGCGGGATGACTGGTCTCCGGGCTTTCAGTACTGGGTGGAGCGGGGCTACGCGGTGCTGGCGGTGAACTACCGAGGGTCGACCGGCTTCGGGCGCGCGTACCGGGATGCCCTGCTCGGGAACTGGGGCGTGGTGGATGTCGGGGACTCGGCGGCCGCCGCCCGCTGGGCGGTGGCGGAAGGCATCGCTCACCCGGGACGGGTGGTCGCCTGGGGTGGCAGCGCCGGTGGATACCTGGTGCTGATGCTGCTTGCGCTGCACGGCGAGCTCTTCGCCGGGGGGGTCAACCTCTTCGGGGTGACCGACTTGGAGCACCTGGCCCGCCACACCCACCGCTTCGAGGGGCACTATCTGGATCGCCTGGTCGGGCCGCTGCCGGAAGCCGGGCGGATCTATCAGGAGCGGAGCCCGATCCAGTTGGCGGACCGTCTGGACCGGCCCCTTCTGATCCTCCAAGGAGATCAGGATGAGGCGGTCCCTCTCGAGCAGTCCCGGGCCATCTACGAGCGGCTGCAGGAGCGGGGCGTGGAGGTGGAGCTGGCCGTGTACCCGGGCGAAGGCCACGGCTTTGCCAGGGTCGATACCGTTCTCGATTACCTATCCCGGATGGAGTCTTTTCTGGAGCGGATCGGCGCCGGGCCGGATCTGGGCTAAGCTGCTATCGCTCTGGATGGGTTTACCGGAGTTCACTACCCACTCGGTTACACTCTCTCATCAAGGAGCAGCTATGGCATCAGTTCGGCGCGTCCGACGCTTGGTCCGCAAGATCGATCCGTGGACGGTCCTCAAGGTCTCCCTGGTCTTCAACACCATCGCCTCGCTCGCTTTCGTGCTGGGGGTGATCATCTTCTGGTCGGTGCTGGTCAACGCCGGCATCCCGGATGCCATCACGAGGGTGGCCGAGAAGCTCACCATCACCTTCTCCGTCAACGGTGAGGCCTACTTCCGGGCGGTGGTCTTCCTGGCCGTGGTCTGGACCATCATGGCCACCGGACTGGCCACCCTGGCAGCCGTCTTGTACAACCTGATCTCCGATGTGGTGGGCGGCATCGAGGTGGTGGTGCTGGAGGAGGTCCTGATGCTCCCGCAGACGGCCCAGGTCCGCTCTGCCCAGAGCTGGGCGGCAGAGGCTGCGAGCATCGACGGGGAGGAAGAGCGCCGACGCCGGGCCGACCTCCCCACTCAGGAGACCACCGTCTCCAGGCGCTGACTGCCTCCCTCCCCC
>JBOGFC010000113.1:0-5634 GCA_050742155.1 Acidimicrobiia bacterium | reverse complement strand
ATCTGGTGGGGGCGATTCGGAGGGTGTGGGCGGTCAGCCGGCGCCTCCTCCGGCGCACCGCGCTGGACGATTCCACCGTCCTCGCCCTGGAGTTCGAATCCGGGGCGGTGGGATCACTCGGCACCAGCTACGTCACCCCCTGGACCGTCCGCCTGGGAGTGCTGGGCACCGGAGGGGCGGCCTGGAACGAGCTGGACGGCCGGCGGCTGCTCGTCCAGTCCATCGACGACCGTCAACCCCGGGAAGAGCCGATGAAAGAGAATGACACCGTCGCCGAGGAGATCGCCGAGTTCGCTCGGTGCGTGCGCACCGGGGAGGTTCCGGAGACGGGGGGACCGGAGGGTCTGCGGGTAGTGGCGGTCCTGGCCGCGGCGATGGAGAGCGCCGACACCGGACGCCCGGTGGAAGTCGAGGACGTGGGTTGAAACCGCAAACTTTGGGCAGTTACCCACCGTTCTGGTGGGCTACAACCCTGGGTTTGAGGGGTCACCAGGAGGTGGCCACGTACTTGCTCTCCAGGAACTCCAGCAGGCCCTCGTGGCCGCCTTCCCGGCCGATGCCGCTCTGCTTGACCCCGCCGAAGGGAGCGGCCGGGTCGGACACCAGCCCCCGATTGAGTCCCACCATCCCGGCCTCGAGCGCCTCCGAGACCCGCAGGCCCCGGGCCAGGTCGCCGGTGCACAGGTAGGCCACCAACCCGTGCTCCACGCGGTTGGCCAGCGCGATGGCCTCGTCCTCGGTCTCGAAGGTGACCAGGGGAGCAACCGGTCCGAAGATCTCGGTCTCGAGGATCTCGGCGCCGGCCGGCACGTCGGCCAGCACGGTGGGCAGGTAGAAGTAGCCGGGCCGGTCGGGGGGCTCGCCACCGGTGACCGGGGTGGCTCCCGATCCGACCGCCGCCCCCACCAGCTCGGATACCTTGGTGCGGCCCGCTTCGTTGATGAGCGGGCCCAGCTCCACTCCCGGCTCCAGGCCGGGCCCCACCTTGACCGCCTCCATGGCCTTCGCCAGCCGTTCCGTGAACTGGCCGGCGATCCCCCGCTCGACGAAGAAGCGGTTGGCCGCGGTGCACGCCTGGCCGCCGTTGCGCATCTTGGCGATCATGGCGGCGTCGACCGCCGTGTCGAGGTCGGCGTCGGCGAACACCAGGAAGGGGGCGTTGCCGCCCAGCTCCATCGAGCAGTTGACCACCCGCTCGGCCGCCTCGGCCAGCAGCTTCCGGCCGACCTCGGTCGAGCCGGTGAACGACAGCTTGCGCAGCCGGGGGTCGTGCAGCATGGCACCGACCACCTCCGACGACCGATCCGAGGGGAGGACGTTGACGACCCCGGATGGGACCCCCACCTCCTCCAGCAGGGCCCCGATGGCCAGGGCGGTGAGAGGGGTCTCCGAAGCCGGCTTGAGCACCATCGTGCAGCCAGCGGCGAGGGCCGGGCCGATCTTGCGGGTGGCCATGGCGGCGGGGAAGTTCCAGGGCGTCACCAGCACCGACACCCCCACCGGCTGGTGAATGACCAGGATACGCTTGTCGCCGGCCGGGGCCGTCTGGATGGAGCCCAGGTTGCGGACCGCCTCCTCCGAATACCAGCGGAAGAACTCGGCCGCGTAGAGCACCTCGCCCCGAGCGTCGCCCAGCGCCTTGCCGTTCTCCCGCACGATCAGCTCGGCGAAGGCCTCGGAGCGCTGGCGCATCAGCTCGAAGGCCCCCCGCAACAGCTCGCCCCGCTGCCGGGGGGCGGTCTCCCTCCAGGCCTGGGCCGCCTCCGAGGCCGCCCGGACCGCCTCGAGCCCGTCCTCCACCGAGGCGCTGGCCACCTCGGCGATCACCTCACCGTCGGCCGGGTCGCGCACCTCGATGGTGCGTCCATCCGAGGCCGGACGCCATTTCCCCTCGACGTACAGGCCGGTTCTACCGTTCTCGAGCAGCTCGTCGAGCAAGCTCACGATCCACCTCCTTGTGGCTCCAGCCCGTCCGAGACCTGCCGGTCCTCGCTCCGCAGCTCCAGGCCGGCCCCCCGGGCCTCCTGCTCCAGCAGGGCGGCGAAGTCGACGTCCCCGAGGCCCAGCCCGATCAGGTTGACCACCATCTGGTGGACCAAGGCGGCCGTGGGCAGCGGCACGTCCTGCTCACGGCCCATAGCCAGGCCCAGCTCGAAGTCCTTGCGCAGGAGATGCCCGGTGAAGGTCGGGGTGAAGTCGAGGTTGACGAAGGCCGGAGTCTTGTACCGGGTGAACACCGATCCCATCACCGAGCCGTTGATGAACTCGAGGAAGTCGGCCCTACTCACTCCGTACCGTTCCGCCAGCACCGTCACCTCGGCCAGGGACTGGGTCACCACACCCAGCAGGAGGTTGTGGCAGATCTTGACCAGCCGGGCCAGCTCCCCCTCCCCGACGTAGGTGACCCCTGCGCCGTAGAGCTCCAGGTAGGGCTTGGCTCTCTCGTAAGCCGGGCGGGGGCCGGAGACGACCACCGTCAGCTTCCCGGAGGCCACCACCTTGGGGTTCCCGCTCACCGGGGCCGCCAGCACGGCCGCTCCCAGCTTCTCGGCCTCGGCCCGGACCTGCTCGGACGCCTCGGCGGAGATGGTGGATGAATCGACGATCACCGCCGGGGCCCGTTGGTTGGCGGAGAGCACCCCCTCCTCCCCCACCATCACCTCGAGGAACGCCTTGGGGCCGGACACCATCGTGAAGACGATATCCCGCTCGGCCATCTCCGCCGGCGAGTCCACCACCCGGGCTCCCTGCCCGGCCAGCGGCGCCGCCTTGGACCTGGTCCGGTTGTAGACCCACAGATCGCACCCGGCGCCGAGAAGGCGCTCACAGAGGGCGAAGCCCATCCGGCCGGTCCCGATCCAGCCCACCCCCTGGCTCTTGAGATCCGATGTGGTCACGACCGTCCCTTCCATCGGCGGTGCCCTGGTCTTCGCCGCCCACAGTTCGACCTGCAAACGATTGTCCTATCCGGCTGCATCGGCGTCAAGTGAGCCGGGCCGGGCGCGGGGGCCCGCCCCCGGGCCGGGCAGGAATCGGCCGTTGAGCTCGTCGGAGGGCTCACCCTGCTCGGCGATCCGCCGCCCCCGTAGGTAGGCGGCCACGATGCGGCCCCGAACCCGTCGTCCCGCGTAGGGCGTCCAGCCTGCCTTGGAGATCACCTCGTCGTGGTGGATGTCCCAGTGTCCGGAGGGATCCACGAGCACCAGGTCGGCGTCCGATCCCTCCGCCAACCTTCCCTTGCGAGGATAGAACCCGTACCGCCGGGCCGGTCCGGTCGAGTACGTCCGCACCAGGTCCTCCAGCGAGATCTTCCCTCCCAGAGCGCTGTCGAGCAGGAGAGGGAGCGTGGTGTCCAGACCCGGCACTCCGAAGTGGACGTCCCAGATGCTGCCCTCCGTCTTCTGAGCGAGGGTGGAGGGGGCGTGATCGCTCGATACGTGGCCGAAGACCCCCGAGCGGAGGAGATCCCACATCTGCTCCTCGTCGGCCTCGCTCCTGGCCCGGGCGGGCGGCGTGAACTTTCGCAAGCCCCCCTGGATGAGCACCTCCTGCTCCCGCAGCAGGAAGTACTGCGGACAGGCCTCGGCGGCCACGTCGGCGCCCTGGGCCTGCGCCCCGGCCACCATGTGGGCCACCTCCGGATGGCTGACGTGGGCGATGGTCGCCCGCACCCCCGTGTCGCCGGCCAGCCCCAGGACGACCGCCACCGCCGCCGACTCGGCCTCCCGGGAGCGCCACTCGATCACCACGCCTCCGTCCCGGCGGCCGGCGGCTCGCAGGCGCCGCTCGGCCTCAGTGGTGAGGGTCTCGTCCTCGCAATGGACCAGACAGGAGCCACCCACGCCGGCGATCGCCTCGAAGGCCGTCCGCAGCTGGGCGGTGTCGAACCCCGGCACCCCGTGGGTGGTGCAGGTGAAGATCTTGAAGAACGTGATGCCGGCCTCCCACAGGACAGGGACTTCCGAGATGCGGTCCGGCCAGGCATGAGCCGCCAGGCCATAGTCGACCCGGGAACGGCCCTCCAGATGACGCCGCTTCTGCTCCAGGTCGGCGACCTCCCGGACCGGATGCCCGTGGGTGTGCTCCACGATGGTGGTCACCCCGCGGGCGGCGGCGGCCGCCGTCCCGGTGGGGAAATCCTCCCGCTCCGGGTCGCCCGGGTCCATCAGGTGGACGTGGGTGTCGACCATCCCCGGCAGCACATAGAGTCCCCCGGCATCCACCACCTCCCGGGCGGACCGCTCCTCCGCCCCCAGGTGGGCCAGCCGGCCCCCGCGGATGTACAGGTGTTCCCGCCGGCGCCCGGAGGCGTGAACGACCGTGCCCCCCTCGATGGCCAGGTCGAAGGCGGCGGTCAAGGCAGGCGTGCGAAGAACCGGGCGGGGGCTCCGTCGCACCCCTCGATCCGGTAGAAGGGCGCCGAGAACTCGAACCGCGCCCGCCCGACGGCCGCCAGGTTGGTGAGCTGCTCGAGCAGCGGGATCCCGGCGCCCAGCAGAATGCGATGGCACACGAAGTCCTCGGAGGTGAAGTCGGGCAGGCGGGCACAGTACTCCTCGAAGAAGTCGAAGCCCACCGCGGCCGGGCGGCGCTCTGCCAGCCAGCGAGCCGCCTCCTCGGTGAGATAGGGGGAGTCGATGAAGTACTCCGGAAATCGCCCCCAGGCGTAGTCGCTCCAGCCGGTGGCGAGGAGGACGATGTCACCCGGCCCGACGTCCCCGCCCCGGCGCTCGAGGAGCCCGGCGTCGACCGGCTCGCCGGTCGAGACGGGGGTGCAGTCGACGATCACCGCTTCACCGATCACTCGGTCGAGCGGGATATCGGCCGTGGTCGCCCCGTCTTCGAAGCAGTGCAAGGGCGCGTCGATGTGGCTGCCGGTGTGCAGGCTCTGGGCGACCGCGGTGACCTGCCAGAACCCGGGCCCCCGGTTGTAGCGGGTCAGCTCCACACGCAGGTCGGTCGAGGGCGGGCCCTTGGTGTCGGTGTTGACCTCGACGCTCAGGTCGACGATCCGGCCGCTCATGCGTGCTCCCTTACCACCGCGGCCGGCCGGCCGGAAGAAGGGCTCGGTATATTGCCCACGATGCACCACGCTACCGGCGCCGCCGGCCGGGGGGGCCGGCCGCTCTCTGGGCAGGCGTCGGGCCTCGGCCGATGACCGACCCCTCGTCGGGCGGCATGGAGATCGACCGGGACGTGCCGATCCCGATGGACGATGGCCTGGTGCTGCGGGCCGACGTGTTCCGGTCCTCGCTGGAGGGGACCTATCCGGTGATCCTGACGATGGGCCCCTACGGCAAGGGTCTCGCCTTCCAGGAGGGCTACCCCGACCAGTGGGGGCGACTGACCAGGGACCACCCGGAGGTGCTGGAGGGCTCCACCGCCGCCCACCAGAGCTGGGAGTTGCCCGATCCCGAGAGGTGGGTGCCGGAAGGGTACGTGTGCCTGCGGGTGGACTCGCGAGGCGCCGGACGCTCCCCCGGAAGGCTCTGCCCCCTCTCCCCGCGGGAGACTCGGGACCTCTACGAGTGCATCGAGTGGGCCGCCAGCCAGCCGTGGAGCAACGGAAGAGTGGGGTTGTCGGGCATCTCCTATTACGCGATCAACGCCTGGCAGGTGGCCTCGTTGCAGCCC
>JBOGFC010000112.1:0-2328 GCA_050742155.1 Acidimicrobiia bacterium | reverse complement strand
CTACTACGGCATCCCCGGCGACGTCCCGCTGATGGGGGACTGGAACTGCGACGGGGTGGCCACCCCGGCCATGTACCGGAGCTCGACCGGCTTCATGTACCTGCGCAACTCCAACACGCAGGGGGTGGCGGACATCTCCTACTTCTTCGGCAACCCCTCCGACATCCCCATCGCCGGGGACTTCGACGGGGATGGCTGCGACACGCTGGCCATCTACCGTCCCTCCGAGGGAAGGGTGTACGTGAAGAACTCCCTGGGGACCGGGGTGGCCGACTACAGCTACTACTTCGGCAACCCGGGCGACCAGCCTTTCACCGGCGACTTCAACGGGGACGGCATCGACACCGTGGGCCTCTACCGGCAATCGCAGGGCTTCGTCTACTTCCGCAACTCCAACACCCAAGGAGTGGCCGACTTCAGCTACTTCTACGGCAACCCGGGCGACAAGATGCTGGCCGGCGACTGGGACGAGAACGGCACCGACACCCTGGCCGTCTACCGGCCCTCGGACGGCAAGCTCTACGTGCGCTTCTCCAACACCCAGGGGGTGGCCGACCTCACCCTGACGGTGGGCTCCTATACGGCGGCCGTTACCGCCGGTCGCTGAGCGCGCTTAGACAGCGGCCGTCGCTGAGCGCCGCTCCGGGGGGTAACCGCGGTGGGGGGCCGTACCTGGCCGGCAGCCAGGCTGACGGTTATATCGAACACGGCCACATCGAACCCGACTCCTGGGCCGCGAGGGGCGGGCCGCCCCACAACCCGAACGCGACCACCGGCATCCACAGCCTCCGGAAGGTCGCCACCCGTCGCACGACGCCCAACTCTCGCCGGGGGAAGGTGTGCCAGAGGGTCCCCGGAGGCGGCTGTCAACAGCAGCAGGCCAGCTACAGCGCAGATGCCGTGGCGGGGCGGAGGCTCATCACTCCGAGCAGGGCCAGCCCCGGCACCAGGAAGGCCAGCGCAAGCAGCGGTAGCCCTGCCGGGGACTCGGGTACCAGAAAGCCGCGCAGCGCCAGCAGCGCCAACCCGGCCACCACCCCGCCGGCGCCCAGAAGAGCCCCCATCGTGCCCAGAGGAAGGGGCCGGGTCCGACCCGCTACCATCGTCGAACGCTCCACCCGCCAGAACAGCAGCACCAGCGGCACGAGGATCAGTGCAGCACCAGGACCCACAGTGGCCGAAGAGCCCACCAGGACGGGCTGAGGGGCGCCACCCGGGGCCACAGTTCGGTCGGGAAGAGCGCCAGCGTGGCCAGGGCAAGGGCGGTGAGGTGCCACAGGTAGACGGTCATCACCATGCTGTTGGCGGTGACCGCCGCCGCCCAAGGCCTCTCCCGGGCCAGCCACGCGTTCCCTCGGTCCTCAAAGAGGAGCATCAACCCGGCCTGCCACACCGCCAGGGCCACCAGGGGGACGCTGGGCGGGGCGTTGTGGGTGCGGGCCGCCCCCTCCACGCCCACCATGCTCAGCGGGTAAGGGCCCAGCCACACCAAGAGGGCCAGGGCGGCCAGGCCGCCCCCCGCCAACAGCCAGGGAATCTGGCCTCGTTCGGTGAGCAACCCATCCCGCCACAGGAAGCCCAGTTGGTGGACGGCCAGCCACACCAGGGCGAAGTTGGCCCAGCCGACGAGCGGAAGCTCGAATCCCCAGCTGGCGAGGTCCACGGCCGCCGCGGCCGCCGTAAGGACCACCGGCACCCAGACCCCGAAGCGGCGGTGGGCGGTGAGCATGACCGGGACCGCCGGGATCACAAGGAAATAGACGGCCAGGAACCACAGCGGCACCGCCACCAGGCGGGACCCGGCTTGCACCAACTCTGGGTCGATAGGAGCCAGCCGGACCACCAGGGCCAACGCCGTCCACACCGCCACGAACACGGCAGTGGGGCGCAGCAGGCGAGCCGCTCGAGCCCGCATCCAGGCGCCGTAGCCCACTCCGCGCCGCTCGGCCGATGACCAGGAGGCGGCGTTGGCGTAGCCGCCGACGATGAAGAAGACCGGCATCACCTGAAAGACCCAGGTGAGCAGCTGGAGGCGGGGCGCCTCGGCCAACAGGTGACCCCCGACGATGCGGCCGCCTTCCCAGGCGATCACCGCCATCAGCCAATGGCCCAGCACCACCACCGCGATGGAGGCCACCCGCAGGAAGTCCACATAGCGATTCCGCTCTGTGACGGCCGGGACTGCGGCGATGCTGGGGCTGCTCACGTCACCACCGGGGGCACCCTGGTGCTTCCTCCCGCTCGTTGGGGAAGACCTCGTATCCGGGCACGATGATCATCTCCTTGTCCTTTCAGGTCTACCACCAAGACGTAGGAAGAGTCGGCACC
>JBOGFC010000111.1:0-50678 GCA_050742155.1 Acidimicrobiia bacterium | reverse complement strand
CAGTCGGCGAACTGCTGCTCGGTTCCGTCGGGGTAGGCGGCGTCGCCGGCCACGAACACCACTCCCTTCTCGGCTTGGGACAAGGCCACGTCCAGCAGGGCGGCGGTGGCCTCGTCCCCCCGCGAGTCACAGTCGGCCACGTCGCCGGCCCCCACCAGGATGGGCCCGGAAGCGGTGGTGGTGGCGGGCGGGTGGGTGCTGGAGGTCACGGGGGCGGGAAGCGAACGGCAGGCAGGGAAGATGAGGACGAGCAGCAGGAAGCCCGGCAACGTTCGAGTGGATGATGTCATGGCTTGCTACCCACGTACCTGGCTGATCGACCACGGCGGCGCCCGCTCCGGAGCACCCACCTGGAGCAACGCCAGTATGGTGACTCCAACCGAACCAGGCGCCGCCATCTGCATTGAATGGTTTGAGTGAGAGATGAGGCGAGTCGTCGGGGAGCCTCAGGGGTGCCGGAGCGACGGAGCGCCCGCCGCCCGCTTCCCAGTGGGACTCCCGTGGTGCTGAAGGTGGGTTCATCAGCCCTCACCCTGCCATCAGGCGGGCTGGATCCGGGGGGCGTGGCTGGGGTGGCCGAGGAGGTGGCCGGGATGTGGGAGGCCGGCTACCCGACCGTGCTGGTTACCTCCGGCGCGGTGGCGGCCGGCTTCCCCGTCCTGGGCCTCGAGCGCCGCCCCAACGACCTCGCCTGGCTCCAGGTATCGGCGGCGGTGGGTCAGGGGCTGCTGATGCAGCGCTATGCCGACGAGCTGGCCGCGCGGGGACGGGTGGTCGGCCAGGTGCTCCTCACCAAAGAAGTGCTCGGCAACCGGGAGCAGTACCTCAACGCCCGCCGGGCTCTCGAACTGATGCTCCGAGCGGACGTCGTGCCCGTGGTGAACGAGAACGACACGGTGGCCGTGGAGGAGCTCCGTTGGGGGGACAACGACCGACTGGCAGCTCTGGTGTCGCACCTGGTGGGGGCTGGTCTCTTGGTCATACTCACCGATACCGCCGGCTTGCTCTCCCGGGACCCACGGCTCGACGAGGAGGCCGAGCTGCTGCAGGCCGTCCAGCACACCGATGAGGTGCTCGACCGCCTGGCACGCGCCGGCCCGGGCCCGCTCGGGTCGGGAGGGATGGCCACCAAGGTGGCCGCGGTACGTATGGCGGCCTGGTCCGGGATCCCAACGGTGATCGCCCAGGCCCGTATCCCTGGGGTGGTGGCCCGGGCGGTGGCCGGGGAAGAGGTCGGTACCTGGGTGGAGCCCCGGGCGGGCCGCCGCCTACCGGCCCGCAAGCTGTGGATCGCCTTCGGCCAGCCTGCCGAGGGAGGCCTGGTGATAGACCAAGGGGCGGTGGAAGCGCTCACCAAGTCGGGCCGCTCATTGCTACCGGCCGGCATCACCGAGGTGAGAGGGGAGTTCGGAGCCGGAGTGGCGGTGGAGGTGTGGGGGCCGGAGGATCGGGAGCTGGTAGCCAAGGGCCTGGTTCGTGTCTCGGCGGCCGAGCTCCGGCCCCTGCTCGGCCGACGCACTGCAGAGGTGGCCAAAGCCGGCTGGGGCGGTGAAGTCATTCATCGGGACGATCTGGTGCTCCTACGCTGAGTGGCGATCTGTATGCTTTTGCCAATGATGGAACAGATCGGGCATCGGGCCCGGATGGCCGCCCGGTCACTGGCTCCGGCCACCCCGGAAGAGAAGAACGTCGCCCTCGAGGCGATGGCCGGCCGGTTGGAGGAGAGCGCGGCCGAGGTCCTGGCGGCCAACGCCCAGGACCTGGAGCGGGCCTCCGCCGAGGGGACCGGTGGGGCGTTGATCGACCGGCTACGTCTGGACGAGGAGCGACTGGCCGGGATGGCGGGCGGCCTGCGCAAAGTGGCCGCCCTGCCTGACCCGGTCGGTCAGATCACCGGAGGGTGGAGACTGCCCAACGGTGTTCGCCTGCAGCGGGTCCGGGTCCCTCTGGGCGTGGTGGCCGTGATCTATGAGGCCCGTCCGAATGTGACCGCCGACGCCGCCGGACTGTGCCTGAAGTCGGGGAACGCAGTCATCCTCCGTGGGTCCTCCCACGCCCTGCAGTCCAATCTGGCGATCGGCCAGGAGCTGCAGGCCGGCCTGGCTTCGGTCGGGATGCCGGTGGACGCGCTGCAAGTGATGGAGGACACCTCCCGGGAGATGACCCAGGAGGTCATGCGGTCCAAGCAGTGGGTGGATTTGCTGGTGCCCCGCGGAGGACCGGGTTTGATCGCTTCCATCCAGGCGGAGGCCACAGTGCCGTACGTGATCGACGGAGCCGGCAATTGCCACGTCTACGTTGACGCGGCCGCCGACCTGGAGAAGGCTCGCCGAATCGTCATGAACGCCAAGGTGCAGCGGCCCGGGGTCTGCAACGCTGCCGAGACCCTGCTGGTGCACGAGCAGGTGGCCGACAAGTTCCTGACCCAGGCCGCCGCGGAGCTGGAAGGGGCGGGGGTGGAGCTGCGGGGAGACTCCTTGGCCCGGGCGCTGGTCCCCTCGATGGGCGAGGCTACCGATGAGGACTGGGCCACCGAATTCCTGGACCTGGTGTTGGCGGTGCGGGTGGTGGCGGACCTCGAGGAGGCGATCGAGCACATCCGCCGCTACGGCACCGGGCACACAGAGGCGATCATCACTGAGGATCGGGCCGCCGCCGACCGATTCGTGGCGGGCACGGACAGCGCGGTGGTGATGGTCAACGCCTCCACCCGCTTTACCGACGGCGAGGAGTTCGGGTTCGGGGCGGAGATCGGCATCTCCACCCAGAAGCTGCACGTGCGGGGCCCGATGGGTCTGGAGGCGCTCACGACGCAGCGTTACCTGTTGTACGGGGATGGGCAAGTGCGCTGAGGAGGCTCGGCCGGCACTACCGCCGCCCCCCGCCCGGCCTCCCGCCCCAGCGCTGCCAATGGACCACCTCGTCGAGCGGCTTCCAGCCTCGCTCGAGGGAGCCCGACCTTCGGTCGGGGGCCGGTTGGCCGATGGTCACCACCCCGATCGGGGTCACCTCGTCGGGGATCGCGAGGAGCTCCCGCAGGCCTTGCAGGCGGTGGGTGCCGAAGAACCCGGCGGCCAGCCCCTCGTCCACCGCCGCCAGTATCACGGTCATCATCGCCGCCCCGGCGTCGACGTACCAGTAGGGGATGGGCCAGTCGATCTCGGTGCCGTCTTCTTGCAACTTGTCCTCTTCCCGGTACCGGACGTGGTAATCGACCTCGCTGGTGCACACCACCATATGGACCGGCGCCCGGGAGAGCCAGGGATCGAAGCCCGAGGCCACGTAATCGCTCTCCCCGGCCAGCTCGGCGATCGCCCGGCGGGTCTGGGCCTCGGTCACCACCACCAGGTAGATGCCCTGGCTGAACCCGGCCGAGGGAACCCGGCGTCCCAGGGCGGCGATGCGCTCGACGACCTCCGGGTCGATCGGATTGGGCAGGTAGTTGCGCACCATGCGCCGGCGCCGGATCACCTCTCCGAATTCCACTAGACGTCCTTCACCGCTCGTACCAGCTCGTCCAGCCCCTGCTTGGCGTCGGCGAAGAGCATGAGCGTGCTCTCGCGGTAGAAGAGCGGGTTGTCGATCCCGGCGAAGCCGGCGGAGAGGCTGCGCTTGATGACCACCGCCGTCTTGGCCCGGTCGACGTCGAGGATGGGCATGCCGTAGATGGGGCTGCCCGGATCGCGGGCCGCGGGGTTGACCACGTCGTTGGCCCCCACCACCAGCGCCACATCGGCGCGGGGCAGGTCGGGGTTGATGGTCTCCGGCTCGTAGAGCTTGTCGTAGGGGACGTCCGCCTCGGCCAGGAGGACGTTCATGTGGCCGGGCATGCGCCCGGCCACCGGGTGGATGGCATAGCGGACGTCCACCCCACGGCTCTCCAGGACCAGCTCCAGGTCCCGCAGGGCGTGCTGGGCTTGGGCCACGGCCAGCCCGTAGCCGGGGACGACCACCACCGAGCGGGCGTAGGCCAGGTTGATGGCCACTTCCTCCGCGTTGGTGGCTCGCACGCCGTCGGCCCCCATCCCCGGGCCGGCGGTGGCCGCCTCCCGGCTCCCGAAGGCCCCGAACAGCACATTGGCGAGCGAGCGGTTCATGGCCCGGCACATCAGGTTGCTGAGGATGAGGCCGGAGGCCCCTACCAGCGCCCCGCCGATGACGAGGGCGCTGTTCTCGATGGCGAACCCGGTGGCGGCCGCCGCCAGGCCGGAGTACGAGTTGAGCAGCGAGATCACCACCGGCATGTCGGCGCCCCCGATCGGTAAGACTATGCCCACCCCGAGCACCAGGGCCAGAAGGGTCACTCCCACGAAGCCGGCGGGGGATCCGTTGCCGAGCACCCACGCCGACAGGGCCAGGGCGCCCAGAGCGACCCCGCCGTTGACCAGGTTCTGTCCGGGATAGGTGACCGGGCGTCCCGGCAGGAGGCCCTGCAGCTTGGCGAAGGCGACCAAGCTCCCCGAGAAGGTGAGGCTCCCGATCAAGGTTGAGAGCAAGATGGTGAGGATCGTCTCGGTGTCGACTGCCCGCCCCCGCAGCAGCTCGGCGGCCGCCACCAGCGCCGAGGCCCCGCCCCCGAATCCGTTGAAGGCCGCCACCGTCTCCGGCATGGCGGTCATCGGGACCCACCGGGCGGCCAGCCCCCCGATGGCCCCGCCGGCCACCAGCCCGGCCACGATCACGCCGTAGCCGACCATCTGTCGATCCAGGAGCGTGACCACGATGGCCAGCAGCATCCCCGCACCGGCCAGCTGGTTTCCTCCCCGGGCGGTGACCGGCGACTGCAACCGCTTCAGCCCGAAGACGAAGAGGCCGGCCGACACCAGATAGGCGAGGTTGGTGAGCGAGGCGCTCACTCTTCCTCTCGTTCTTGCGTGACTTTCAGCCCATATGCGGTCGGTTTGTCACGCAAGTTCGGAGGGCGGAACATCCGCAGCATTCGGTCGGTGACGAGGAAGCCCCCCACCACGTTGATGGTGGCGAAGGTCACCGCCACGAAGCCGAGGACGGCGACGATCGTCCCCGAGCCTTGCCCGGCGATGACCAGCGCCCCGATGATGGTGATGCCGGAGATGGCGTTCGCCCCCGACATGAGGGGAGTGTGGAGGGTGGAGGGCACCTTGGTGATCACCTCGAACCCGGCGAACATGGCCAGCACGAAGATCGTGATGGTGGCCACCAGGTCGCTCATGAGCGCTTCCGCCGGGTTTGGGGGGTCATGGTGGCCCCGAGCCTTCCGATCGCGAGCTCTTTGCCGCTGCCGCCGGACCCCCCCAGAGGAGGGGTCGGACCTGGCCGTCGTGAGTGATGCAGCAGGCGGCCACGATCTCGTCGGCGAGGTCCACCTCGAGCTCGCCCTCCCGGACCAGGTGGCGGACCAGAGCCGAGACGTTGCGGGCGTACATCTCGCTGGCCTGCCCGGGGAGGCGGCTGGGCAGGTCGGTGGGCCCGAGGATGGTCACCCCGGCGTGCACCACCTCCTCGTCGGGACGGGTGAGCTGGCAGTTCCCTCCGGTGGAGGCGGCCAGGTCGAGCACCACCGAGCCGCTCCCCATGCGCTCCACCATCTCCCGGGTGATCAAGAGGGGAGCGGGCTGGCCGGGGATCTGGGCGGTGGCGATCACCACGTCGGCCGAAGCGATATGGGGCGCCAGCCCGGCCAAGGCGCGGGCTTGGTCCTCCTCGCCCAGTTCCTCGGCGTACCCGGCGGCATCTTCCGAGCCGGCGACGCCGGTGTCGATGAACCTGGCCCCCAGGCTCTCCACCTGCTCGGCGGCGGCCGGTCGCACGTCGTAGCCCGACACCACCGCCCCCAGCCGGCGGGCGGTGGCGATGGCCTGCAGCCCGGCCACCCCGGTGCCCAGCACCACCACCTTGGCCGGCGGGATCGTGCCGGCGGCCGTCATCATCATCGGGAAGAACCTCCCCAGCGCCCGGGCGGCCTCCAGCACCGCCTGATAGCCGGCCACCGTCGCCTGGGAGGAGAGAGCGTCCATGCTCTGGGCCCGGGTGATGCGGGGGATCGCCTCCAGGGCCAAGGCGGTCACCTTCCGCTGAGCCAGGGACTGGACGACGTCGAAGGCCTCGAACGGCTCGAGGAACCCGATCAGGACGGCACCCTCCCCCAGGCGGGAGACCTCCTCGAGGGTCGGCGGGGCCACCTTGACCACCAGGTCGGCTTCCCAGGGATCGCCGCTTCGGGCCCCGGCCGTCGCGTACGCCTGATCGCCGAATCCGGCCCTCCGACCGGCTCCGGGCTCCACCACGACCGAGAGCCCCAGCCCGGCCAGCTCTCCCACCGCTCGAGGACTGAGCGCCACCCGCCGTTCGCGGGCGGTCGACTCGCTCGGAAGGCCGATCGTCAGCCTCGCCTTGGTCATGAGTAAGGCAATCTAAGGCGGACCGGGGGCTTACCCAAGCATGCGTCGCAGGCCGTTAGGGTGCGTCCATAGTGCAGATGCGAGAGAGCTCCCCCCAAGCCAGGGCAGGCTGGTCGGTGCTCTGGACCCGCGGGAAGGGCTGCGCGGAGCTGGCCGAGACACTGGCCGGAGAGGGGACCGCCGCCCGGGTATCGGGTGACCTGGTCGATGCCTGCGTGTCGGCCCGGGCCGACCTGGTGGTGGGTCGGCGCATGGCCTCCTCCTTCGACCTGGTGAGCCTGGCGGTCCCCTACGAGTTCGCCCGCGAGAAGGTGCGGGGGGTGGTGGCGGCAGTGAGCGGCGGTCCCCATTCCACCTTGGCGGTCCGAGTGGCCGAGCGGTTGGGCACGGAACTCGGGGTACCGGCCACGCTGATCTCAGCCTTCCGGGTCCCCCCGGACCGGCCGGCTGCGCTGATGACGCTCGAGCTGGTCGGCCGGGCGGCACCGGGCCTGAGCGCTCGGGCCATTCAGGCAGACAGCGCGGCGGGGCTGGTGGGCGAGCTTCGGGAGGGGTCCCTGCTGGTGCTGGGCGCCCCGGGAGGATCGCTCATCCAGCGGCTCTTCCTGGGCCCCGGAGCACGTCTGCGGGCGCGTGCCCCGGCGGGAGCCGTCGTGGTGAGCCAGGCGCCGCGCCGCGTGTATCAGCTGATGTCGGATCCCGACGGGGTGAGCCCCCTGCTGAGGGCCGCCGACGCCCGGCGATTGATTACGGAGCCGGTGCCGGTGGTCTCCGAAGGCCGGCCTGTCGGGCTCTTTCGACCAGACGAGGCTGCCGGGATGGCGACGGAGGCCATAGTGGCGGACCTGATGGAAGAGCCGGCCACCATCGAGTCGAGCGCCCTCATCGCCGAGGCTCGCTCGCTCATGGCAGGCCGCGGCCATGCTCCCCTGGCGGTGGTAGATCGCCGCGGCGACCTGATCGGCTGCCTGAGGTGGGAGGACCTCCCTTGATGGCGGAGCCCGGGACCCTCCGGGCTGGTTGGCCGACCCTGGTGGCGGCCTTGGTGCTCGCTCTGGCCTCGATCCCGGTCTTCTTGTTTCCGCCGGTGGGCTTCTACCTGGCGGTGGCCGCCTTCTGGCTCATCTGGCTGCCGGTCTCCCGGGCGGCCCACTCCGGCCTGGCGACCGCGGCCCGGTCGGTGGTGTGGGGAGGCCTGGTGGCCAACGTGCTGTGGGTGCTGCTGGCCATCGGGCTCTGCGGCCCCCGGCTCTTGATATTCATCTGCGATGCCTGAATTCCAACCTCTGGGAGGGACCCGAACCGGTAGCGTCCCGGCATGGAAGCCGAGTACTACCGGGAGCTGGTCCGGCCCACCATCGCCGGCCGCCGCTGGATCCTGGCCGGCGCTCCGGCGACCGGCTTCACCAGCCTGGCCAAGCAGCTCCGCGAGCTGGGTGCGGAGCGCAGCTTCATCATCGCCTCCAGCACCGGCACGGGCGACCTCCCGGCCGAGGACGATGCCGAATGGGTCGACCTGGGGGTGCAGGCGCCCACCATCATGAAGTCCTTCCGGGCCACCCAGGCCCTGCTGGAGGACCTTCCGCCCTGGGTGAGGGAGGCGGTCGACTCCTACGACCCGGAGCGGAGTGCCTGGGTGTTGGGAACGCCCTTTCTCTTCCAGCCCACCCTGGCCGATCGTCTCGTCTTCGGCTACCGGCGGCCGGAATGGGTCGTCCTGGAGGACAAGGTGGTGGTGGACGCCTTCTGGGATGGAGCCGGAGTCCGGCGACCTCCCTCCCGGGTGGTGGCCGCCGAGGCGGAGGCACTACGGGAGGCGGCCGCCCGCCTGGGGCGAGGCTCGGGGACCGTCTGGCAAGGCGACGCCAAGGAGGGCTTCAACGGCGGGGCGGAGTACCTGCGTTGGGTGCGAGAGGAGGAGGACGCGGCCGAGGCGATCGAGTACTTCACCGCCCACTGCGACCGGGTCCGGGTCACGCCGTTCCTGGAGGGCATTCCCTGCAGCATCCACGGAATGGTGTTCCCCGAGGTGGTGGTGGCGTTTCGTCCGGTCGAGATCGTCACCCTGCGCAAGGCGGGCAGCAACCGGCTGCTCTATGCGGGGACCGCCACGTTCTGGGATCCGCCGGACGCCGACCGGGACGGCATGCGGAAGCTGGCCCTCCGGGTGGGGGCCGCCCTGCGAGACCGGGTGTCGTACCGGGGGGCCTTCACGGTGGACGGGGTGATGACCGAGGAGGGCTTCCTGCCCACTGAGCTGAACACGCGGGCCGGGGCCGGGCTGGGGCCGGTGGCCGGGGCGCTTCCCGACCTCCCGTTCGGCTCGGTGAACCGAGCCTTGCTGGCGGGAGAGGCGCTCGACTACCGGCCGGAGGACTTCGAGAGGCTGGTGGCCGAGGCGGCCGACGCCAAGCGGGGGGGAGGCGGTTACACGGTGGCCCCGCTGGCTCGCTCCGAGACCCTGGAAAGAGCGGTGGTACGCACGGGTGCGGGCTACCGGCCGGCCGAGCAGGGCGAGGAACCCGATGGCAAGCTGCTCTTCGGCCCTTCCGACGTGGGGGGCTTCGTTCGCTTCGCCCCGGAGGAAGGCCGCCTACCGGTCGGGGACTCGATCGCCCCCCGGGTGGTGGAGGCCTTCAGGCTGGCCGACCGGCTCTGGAAGACCGGCCTCGGACCGCTCGAGCCGGCCCGGGACGTCAGGAATCGAGCGACCGCTTGAGGAAGTCCCGCACCGCCGACTCATACCCGAGGGGGTCGACGTTCCAGGACTCGACGTGGCCCGCCTCGGGGACCGGCACGTAGCTCACCAGGTCGGGGCGGGCGGCCGCCAGGGCCTCCGAGGTCTCGATGAAGACGGTGCGGTCCTCGGTGCCGTGGAAGAGCAGGATGGGGACCTGCAGCTCTTCGGCCGGTCCGACCAGGTCGAGGGCCGACCAGCTGACGCCGAAGCGGGCCGCCGAGATGGCCTTGGCCAGGTTGGTGAGCAGGGGAGGGATGCCGCGGCGCTCGGACTCCTCGTCGATGGTCGCACCGAAATCGAGAACGGGGGCGTCGAGGACGGCCGCTCGAGCGAGGGGGGCCGTTGGTGCCCGATAGAGATAGCTCATGACCACCGCCCCGCCCATGCTGTATCCGACCAGCACCACCCCTCGGGCGCCCTCGGCCCGGGCGTAGTCGACGGCCGCTTCCAGATCCATCCACTCGGTGACGCCGAAATGATGGAGCCCATCCGCGCTGGGCGGGGCATCCGGGTCGTTGCGATAGCTGATCACCAGGGAGGGCAGGCCGAGCTGGGCCACGGTGGGGATGAGCCGGAGCGCCTCCCGCCTCTCCGCCCCTTTGCCGTGCACGAAGACCGCCCAGATATCCGAGGTGCCTTCCATGTGCCAGGCCGGGAGAGGCCCCTCGTCGGAGACCACCGCCACCTCTTGGTAGGCGAGGCCGAAGGCGGTCCCCGGATTCTCAGGGAAGGCATAGCCGTCCAGCCGTACCATCTGGCCGGGCTCCGGCGGCATGCTCAGGACGCGCAGCTCCCGGACGACCCGAGAAGAGCTGAGCTGCGCCACCCCACCGACCTGGGCATAGCCATCCGGCCATTCGAGGCCCCACACGCCGTCCTGCTCGGTCTCGGAGGTGCGGGGAAGCGTGATGGTCCCATCCGCCACCGCCAGCACCTCCAGCAGGTAGTCCGGAGGGTGAGCCTGCTCGACCGCCAGCCCGTCCTCCCGCAGCACGTCGGAGTAGTACCAGCCGCCGCCCACCAGAGCGGCCAGCCCCAGCATCACCAGCCCGATCGCCAGCCACTTGACCATCCGCATGGGCCCCACGAGCGGATGCTAACGGGCCACCAGCCGAGGCTCCGAGCGATCTGGCACCATGGGTGCGTGCCGTCCGATCCTTTCGATCTCGCGGCCCTCATCGAGGCCGGGCTCCTCGAGCAGGCGGTGGCGGCCGGACGCCGGGCCCTGGCCGAGCTGGACGACGATCAGGTGCCCGCCCGGCTCCGCAAGGTGGCCGCCTACATGGGGGGGCGGCTGCCCCCTCCCTTTGTCAGGCGGCTCCTGGCCGAGCTGGACGGTGACTCATGGCTGCGGGAGCAGGCGGCCCAGGCTTGGCCGGACGCTGATCCCGACAGCCGGGACCCGAGCCGGGCGGCGGCGGCCCTGTTCCTGGCCCGCCCTTCGGGCTGGGAGTTCCGGCTGGGACGGCTGGCCGGGGAAGCCGCCGCCCGGCACAGGGAGGGCGACCGGGCCGGCCTGGAAGCTCGCAACCGGGACCTGCAGAACCAGCTCGAGGAGGCCCAGCGACGCCAGGGGGAGGTCCGCCGGGAGTTGGAGAAGATCCGCTTCGATGCCGACCGGCAGGTGAAGGCCGCCCGCGGAAGGCTCAAGGATGCCCGGGCCTCGGGGGAGGAGGCGGCCCGCGCCGCCGAACGTCGCCGTGCGCAGAGCGAGGCGGAACGGCGGCATGTGCAGGAGGAGCTGGAGGAAGAGCGGGCGAAGGTCCTCACCCTCAAGGCGGAGCTCCTGGCGGCCCGTCGCAGCGCGGCCGTCCGGCAATCCCCGGAAGAGCCCTCGGTCTGGTCGTTGCGGGATCCACTGGAGGTCGCCCGGCTGCTGGACGACGTGCTCACGGCCGTCCGGCCGGCCGCTTCCCGGCTCGACCAGGCCGGGCCGGTCCCGGCGGCGAGCTTCCAGCTGCCGGCCGGGGTGGCCCCCGACAATCCGAAGGCGATCGAGTGGCTGGCGGCCCAGACGAATCCGGTGACGGTGGTGGTGGACGGCTACAACGTGGCCTTCCTGCTCTCGGCGGACCGATCCCCCTCCGGCCGGACCCGGGCTCGATTGAACCGCGAGCTGGCCAGGCTCCGGCGCCAGGCGGCCGCTCCGATGCGGATGGTGGTCGTTTACGACTCGGCCCACCCGGGCGGGGTGACGGCCGGGCCGGGACCGGGAGGGGTGGAGGTGCGCTTCACCGAGGCCGGCCGGACCGCCGACGACGAGGTCGCCGAACTGGCCGCCTCGCTCCCGGCCCCGGTGATGGTGATCTCCAGCGACCGGGGCCTACGGGAGAGGGTGGAGAAGGGGCCCGCCCTGGCCCTCTGGTCTGAAGCGCTGGCTGGATGGATCAGAGGACACATCTAGGGGGTCGACCGTGAACCTAAGGCTTGGCCGTACCGAAACGGTACAAAACTGCCTTCAGTTCGACCCGGTTCCAAGAGTTGCCCTGAATCTGTCACACCCGCCCGATACGGTGTCCCGGAGCCTGAACCGGGAGGGACATGCGAATCGACTGCGACGAGTGCCGGATGCAGAACACGGCCCAGTGCGAGGATTGCGTGGTGACGTTCCTGCTGGGGACCGAGCCGGGCCCCATCGAGCTGGGGGATGGCGAGCAGGCCGCGCTCGGGAACCTGGCCCAAGCAGGCCTGGTGCCGCCCCTGCGCTTGGTCCCCAAGCCGGAGGCGAGCGGAGGGGAGGCCTCGGCGACCGGGTGACGGGTACCCTGAGACGATGGAGCCGCTCCTCGACCGAATGCGGCGAGCCGCACTGGAGAGCGGGCTGGTGGGGTTCGGGGTGTGCCGGGCGGACCCCTTTCCGGAGGTGCGCGACGACCTGATCGCGAGAGTGAGGGATGGAAGAGCCGGCCGGCTCAGGTTCACCTTCGCCGATCCGGGCACCTCCACCGACGTGCGGCGGAGCTTTCCCTGGGCCGAGCGCCTGGTGGTGGGGGCGATGGCCTACCTGCCCGAGGCGGGCGACCCCGGCCCGGCCCGCCCCCAGGGCGGCCGCATCGCCCGCTTCGCGGTGGAGGACTTCTACCCGCCCCTGAGGGCGGCATTGGAGAAGCTGGCCGGGATGGCTCGGGAGGCAGGCCATCGGGCCGAGGTGCTGGTCGACGACAACCGGCTGGTGGACCGGGCAGCGGCCGTGCGAGCCGGGGTGGGCTGGTGGGGCAAGAACTCCATGGTGCTCGCTCCCCGCTATGGGCCCTACCTGCTGCTGGGCTCGGTGGTCACCGACGCTCCGCTCGAGACCTCAGAGCCCATGCGGCGTACCTGCGGGACCTGCTCGGCCTGCCTGCCGGCCTGCCCCACCGGCGCGCTGGTGGCACCCGGCATCCTCGACGCCTCCCGCTGCCTGGCCCACTGGGCGCAGGTGCCGGGGATCATCCCGCCCGAGTTCCGCGAGGCCATGGGCGACCGCGTCTACGGCTGCGACGACTGTCTCGACGCCTGTCCCCCCGGTCGCCTAGTGCTCGAGCAAGCCCGCGCTCGCAGACGGGGGCGGGTCGACCTGGTGGAGCTGCTCCGTTCCTCCGACCGCTCCCTTCTCGCTCGCTACGGCCACTTCTACATTCCCCGCCGCCAGGCCCGTTACCTGCGTCGCAATGCCCTGGTGGCCCTCGGCAACGCCGGCGGGCCCGAGGCGCGGGCGGTATTGGCCGGGTACCTGGGGCATCCGGACCAGCTGCTCCGCGTGCATGCTGCCTGGGCGCTGGGGCGCCTGGGCGGGTCGACCAGCGGGGCCGCCCTCAGGGAGGGCCTGGGCCGGGAGAAGGACGCCGAGGTCCGCTACGAGATCGAGACGGCGCTGGAGGCCTCCCGTTAGCACTATGGAGGCTCGGGTATGTCCCCGATGCGGAGCCC
Source organism: Acidimicrobiia bacterium (assembly GCA_050742155.1). GTDB lineage: Bacteria > Actinomycetota > Acidimicrobiia > Spongiisociales > JALYHC01 > JBOGFC01. The sequence continues at coordinate 37,649 of JBOGFC010000111.1, read as the reverse complement.
GCAACGCCCCCCAGCTGGAGTGGTGTGGTCAGTGCTTCGAGAGGTTCAGTGAGCCACGTTCACCCGGCCCGATCGAGGAGGGCGAGCCCGCCGCACGGGTTCCCCCGGCCCCACCCGGGAGTCGCCGGGAAGGCGCCGATCCGGCCGGACTGTCGGAACCCGAGTGGGAGTGCCACCGGTGCGGCCGGCGCAACCCGATCGAGGCCAGCGAGTGTCCGGCCTGCGGCACGCCCATCGTCGCCGCCTTGAGCGGCGCGCTGTCGTCTCACGGGGAGGTGGAGCCTTCGACGGCGGCCGGGTGGTCGTTGGTCTTCCCAGGGCTGGGCCACGGCAAGGCCGGGCAGGGGGTGCTGGGGCTGGCCATCGGGTTGCTGACGGCCACCACCCTGGCATTCGCGGTGGTGGTGGGCTTGGCGGCCGGGCGACGGGCGGCCGGGTCGATGCTCCTGGTCCTGGTACTGGGGGTGTGGCTGGTGGCGGCCCTCGACGCTTACCACTGGGCTCAGGGACGGCCAGACGAGGTTCTGCTTCGCCCCCGGGTCGTCTCGGTACTGGCGGGAGTGGCTCTCCTCATCTTCCTGCTGGGGATCAGCCTGGCGATGGGGGAGGAAGGGTGAGAGGTCTTTACGGTGTGGCCTTGCTGCTCGGGGTGGTGGCTTTGATCGCCTGGCTGGTGGCCTCGGCCATCGCCGAGAGCGTCCGGGGCTGGGATTGGCTCGATCCGGAGCGGCGTCCGGGCCCCCTCGGACGTCCGGTGATCGGCGGGCTGGTGGGCTTCGGGATGGCCGGTCTGTCGGCCTCGTTCGCCGGCTGGCCGACCTGGTCGGCGGCGCTGGCGGCGCTGGCCGGAGCGGGGGCGGCCGGCTGGTACGCGGCCCGCTTCGGGGGCTGACATGCTGCTGGTGGCCGACGTGCACGGAGCGGCCGAAGCGCTCGGCAAGGTGGCCGGGCGCGGCGAGACCCTGTTGGTACTCGGGGACCTCGTCAACTTCATCGACTACCGGAGCCTGGACGGGATCCTGGCCGATGTGTACGGGAAGCAGTTCGTGGCGGAGGTGGTGGCCCTGCGGGCCGCCGACGACCACCAGGCGGCTCGGCACCGTTGGCGCCAGGAATCGGCCGGCCGGGAAGCGGAGCTGCAAGCCACCATGCTCGGGCTGGTCACCCGGCAGTATCGAGAGGTCTGCGGGGCACTGGCCGGAGCGCGGGCGCTGGTCACCTACGGGAACGTGGACTGGCCCGACGTGCTCATCGATTTCCTCCCCGAAGGGGCGCGCTTCGTGGACGGGGAGGTGATCGACGTGGAAGGGTACCGGGTCGGCTTCGCCGGAGGGGGAGTGACGCCGCCGGGGGTGACCGCCGGACGGATCACCGAGGAAGAGATGGCTGCCAAGCTGGCCCGGCTGGGTCCGGTGGACATCCTCTGCACCCACGCCGCCCCGGACGTGCCCGAACTGTGCTGGGACGTGGTGGCCGGACGGACGAGGAGCGGGTTCCGAGCCATCGTCGAGTACGTGCTCGAAACCCGGCCTGGCTGGCACTACTTCGGGGACGTGCACCAGCCCCGGGCCACCCAGTGGCAGGTGGGAGAGACCCTGTCGCGCAACGTCGGCTACTTCCGGGCCACCGGCCGGGCGGTGCGCCACGACTGAGATCGACCCCTGCGGGCCTAGCCCCCTCCCCGACCCTCCCTCGGAGGGGGAGGGAGTAGCCCGACTCTCCCCGGAGGGGGAGGGAGTAGCTACCCTGAGTGAGGTGGAAGGGACCTTCGACACCATCGAGACCCAAGCTCCACCGGAGGTTGTCTTCGCGGTGGTGGCCGACGTGGACCGGTACCCGGAGTGGGCCACCGGGGTTCGCCTCACCGAGGTCCTGGAGCGGGATCGGGAAGGACGGGCCCAACGAGCTCGCTTCGTCGTCGAGGGGATGATCAAGGAGATCTCCTACGTCCTCCGCTACCGCTACGACCCGCCCCGGCGCATCTCCTGGACCGCCGAGCCTGGTGAGGACATCGAGAAGATGGAGGGCTACTACGAGCTGACCCCCCTCGAGAGCGGCGGTACCCAGGTGGTGTACGTGCTGCGAGTGAAGCCGGCCTTCAGCGTGCCGGGCTTCCTGCGCCGCCAGGCCGAGAAGCAGATCGTCGGCGCTGCCTTGCGGGGCCTGAAGCGTCGGGCCGAGGAGGGGGCGGGAGCGCAGGCCTGATGCGGGTGCTCCTCATCACCGGCAAGGGCGGTGTGGGGAAGACGACAGTGGCCACGGCCACCGCCCTGCGGGCCGCCGACCTGGGGCATCGCACCCTGGTGATGTCCACGGACCCCGCCCACAGCCTGGCCGACGCCTTCGACCAGACCATGGGCGATCAGCCCACCGAGCTGGCCCCCGGTCTGAGCGGGCAGCAGCTCGATCCCCAGCGCCGCCTGGAGCAGTACTGGGGCGAGGTGCGAGGGTACCTGGTGGACCTCTTCGATTGGAGCGGGGTGCGGGGGATCGAGGCCGAGGAGCTCTCCGTTTTCCCCGGCATGGACGAGCTCTTCGCCCTCACCGATGTCAAGGAGCATGCCTCGTCCGGTCGCTACGACCTGCTGGTGGTGGACTGCGCTCCCACCGCCGAGACGCTACGGCTGCTCAGCCTTCCCGAGGTCCTCTCCTGGTACATGGAGAAGATCTTCCCGGTCGAGCGGCGAGTGGTCCGGGCCGTGCGGCCGGTGGTCTCCCGCATGGTGTCGATACCGATCGCCGGGGACCAGGTCTTCGACGCCGCCCAACGGTTCTACGCCCGCTTGGAGGGGGTGCGGCGGCTGTTGACCGACCCCGAGGTGACGAGCACCCGTCTGGTGGTCAACCCCGAGAAGATGGTCATCAACGAGGCACGGCGCACCTACACCTACCTTGGGTTGTTCGGCTACGCGGCGGACGCGGTGGTGGTCAACCGGGTCCTTCCCGACACGGTCACCGATCCGTATTTCAAGCGCTGGAGGGAGATCCAGGGCGAGCACCTGGCCTCCATCGCCCGGGGCTTCGCCGACCTTCCCATATTCGAGCTGCGGCTCTTCGATGAGGAGATGGTCGGAGTGGACCGGCTGCGGCTCCTGGGAGAGGAGCTGTACGGGGAGCGGGACCCCACCGACCGGTTCTCGAACGCCAGCATGTTCCGGATGGAGGAGGACGGGCAGGGCCGGGCGGTCTTGGCGCTGCGGATCCCCTTCGCCCGACAAGGGGAGGTCGACGTGCTCCGGCACGGGGACGAGCTCTTCGTCACGGTGGGGGCCTACCGGCGCTCGTTCGTGTTGCCCGACTCGCTGCTGCGACGGGCGGTGGTGAGGGCTCACCTGGGTGGCGGCCAGCTGCGGGTGACCTTCGGGGAGCCGGATGGCGGCTGAGCTGCCCCCGGAGATGGTGGAGGCGCTCAGGCGGGGGGGCCGGCGGGCCGGAGTGCATCTCGTCCGGGCCGGCATGGAGCTGCTCCAGGCGGTCGAGGCCTTCCTCGATGAGCTGTCCCCCGATGAGGGTGCGGCCGAAGGACCGGAGCACATCCCGGTGGAGGGAGAGGAGGAACCGGGGTAGGGCAAGAACAACCCCCTCCCGCCGGGAGGGGGTTGGGGGGAGGGTTCGAGGTCTACCTGTCGACCTTCACCTGGACCTTCTTGGGGAGGACCTCCGGGCGCTTGGGGAGCACCACCTCGAACAGTCCCTCCCGGTACTGGGCGGTCATCTGCTCGGTGTCCACGCCTTCCGGCAGCAGGATGGTGCGGGGGAACTCACCCTCGAAGATCTCCTTGCGGTGGTACCCGTGCTCGTCGGTCTCCTTCTCGAAGGCCCGCGAGCCGGAGATCACCAGGGTCGAGTTCTCGATGCTGACGTCCACCGAGTCGGGATCGACGCCCGGCACGTCGGTCCGCACCACGAGGGCCCACGAGCAGGCCAACGCGAGAATTCCTCGAAGACCCGATCGAGATCACGGGTCAGGCTGAAGGGGTCGAATCGCGCCAGGTTCATCGCTCCTCCTTTCACAGACCTGGTTCTCAGTAATATACAATAAGAAATCTAGCTATATTCCACTCAAGTTTCATGATGTCCAGGAACAGGAGTGGCCCGAAGGACGTTGAGGGAGATATGCAGACCGAGCTCAACCCAGTGACCACGCGCAAGGATCTGGCCGTCCCGGTCCTTCCCTTGAAGGAGACGACCGTCTTTCCCCAGACGGCGGTGCCGCTGATGGTGGGAAGGGCGCGGAGCAAGGCTCTCATCGAAGAGCTGAAGGAAGTAGAAGGCGCCACCCTGGCGCTGGTCGGGATGCGCCAAGACCTGGAGGAGCCGGGACCGGCCGACCTCTTCTCGGTAGGGACCTTGGCCCGGATCGTACAGGTCCTCCGCTTCCCCGACGGCAACCTGCGGGTGGTGGTGGAAGGGATCAGCCGGATCCGGCTCGACACCTACACACAGCTCGATCCCTACCTGATGGCGGAAGTCGAGCCGCTCCAGGAAGGGTGGGAGCCGGGGCCGCGCCTCGAGGCGCTGATGCGGCAGGTGCGCGGGTCGTTCCAGAGCATGGTCGGCATGGCCCCCTATCTGGCCGACCAGCTGCTCATGGTGGTCGTCAACATCGACGACCCCTCTCATCTGGCCGACTTCGTGGCCTCCTGCATGACGCTCGATGGTGCGGCCCGCCAGGACCTGATCGAGACCCTGGAGGTGGAGGGGCGCCTCGAGAAGCTACTCCGTCATATGGCCCGCGAGCTGGACATCCTCCAGATGGGCTCCCGCATCCAGGAGCAGGTGGAGGCGGAGGTGGACAAGAACCAGCGAGAGTTCCTGCTCCGCAAGCAGATGGAGGCCATTCGCCGGGAGCTTGGTGAGGGCGACCCCGAATCGAGCGAGGTTGAGGAGCTCCGTGGGCGCCTGGAGGAGGCGGAGCTTCCCGAGGAGGCCCGCAAGGAGGCGACCCGGGAGCTGAGCCGGCTGGAAGGTTTGCCTCCGGCCAGCCCCGAGCACCATGTGATCCGCACCTACCTCGACTGGATGATCCGGTTCCCGTGGAGCAGGCTGACCGCGGACCGCCTCGACGTGGGGGAGGCCCGGCGGGTGCTCGACGAGGACCACCACGACCTGGAGAAGGTCAAGGACCGCATCATCGAGTACCTGGCGGTGCGCAGCCTGAAGAACGACATGCGTGGTCCCATCCTGTGCTTCGTGGGCCCGCCGGGGGTCGGGAAGACGTCGCTGGGGCGCTCCATCGCCCGCGCCCTGGGGCGGGAGTTCGTGCGCATGTCCCTCGGCGGCGTGCGTGACGAGGCCGAGATCCGCGGCCACCGCCGCACCTACATCGGGGCGCTGCCGGGTCGGATCGTGCAGAGCCTCTGCCGGGCCGGGACCCGCAACCCGGTGGTGATGCTGGACGAGGTCGACAAGCTGGGGGCCGACTTCCGGGGTGACCCGGCGGCCGCCCTGCTGGAGGTGCTCGACCCCGAGCAGAACTCCACCTTCCGCGACCACTACCTGGACGTGCCGGTCGACCTGTCCCAGGTGCTCTTCATCACCACCGCCAACGTGCTCCACACCATCCCACCTGCGCTGCTCGATCGGATGGAGGTGCTGGAGATCCCCGGCTACACGCTCGAGGAGAAGCGGGAGATCGCCCGGCGCTTCCTGGTCCCCAAGCAGGTGGCCGAGCACGGTCTCTCCGACGACCAGATCACCTTCGAGGAAGAGACCCTGGGGTTGCTGGCCTCCTCCTACACGCGCGAGGCCGGGGTGCGCAACCTGGAGCGGCAGGTGGCCACCATCTGCCGCAAGGTGGCCGCCCGGGTGGCGGCCGGGGCGACCGTCGAGGCGGGAGATGGCAAGCCGGAGCAGGTCATCGTCACTCCCGCGCTGGTCCGGACGCTGCTGGGTCCGCCCCGCTTCCGCCAGAAGATCGCCGAGGAGCGCGACGAGGTGGGGGTGGCGGCCGGCCTGGCGGTCACGCCTGCCGGAGGAGACGTGCTCTTCGTGGAGGTGGCGCTGGTGCCCGGCGAAGGGAAGCTGACCATCACCGGGCAGCTCGGCGAGGTGATGCGGGAATCGGCCCAGGCGGCTCTCACCTACGCCCGCTCCCGCTCGGGCGACTGGGATCTCGACCCCTCCTGGCTGCACGAGACGGATGTGCACATCCACGTCCCGGAGGGGGCGGTCCCCAAGGACGGGCCCTCCGCCGGCGTCACCATGACCACCGCGCTGGCTTCGGCCCTCACCCGCCGCCCGGTGCAGAAGTCGGTGGGTATGACCGGGGAGGTGACCCTGCGGGGCAAGGTGCTCCCGATCGGGGGAGTGAAGGAGAAGGTGCTGGCCGCCCATCTGGCCGGCCTGGACACGATCCTGCTCCCCGCCGAGAACGAGAAGGACCTCGAAGACATCCCCGAGGTCGTCCGCCGGCAGCTCGAGATCAAGCTGGCCTCCCACATGGACCAGGTCCTCGAGGCGGCCCTGCTCCCGGAGCTCCCCCGGGCGGTGGCGGAAAGCGCCTGACCGGGAATCACCCCTTCAAGGATCCGGCCAGCAGCCCCCGCACGAAGAATCGACCCAGGAAGATGTAGACGAGCAGCGTCGGCAAGGCGGCCAGCAGGGCGGCCGACATCTGCACGTTCCACTGCACGATCTGGCTGCCGGAGAGGTTCTGGAGAGCCACCATCACCGGCCAGCGCTGGGCGCTGGTGACGGTCACCGCGAAGAGGAACTCGTTCCAGATCTGGGTGAACTGCCAGATCCCCACCACCGCGAAGCCGGGCACCGAGAGCGGCAGGGCGATGTGGCGGTACGTTCGCAGCAGCCCGGCTCCGTCCACCTGGGAGGACTCGATCACGTCGTCCGGGATGCTGGCATAGAAGTTGCGGAAGATCAGCGTGGTGATCGGGATGCCGTACACCACGTGCACCAGCACCAGCCCGGGGATGCTGTTGAACAGACCCAGGCCGCGCAGCACCTGCACCAGGGGGATGAGCACGCTCTGGTAGGGGATGAACAGGCCGAAGAGGAGGAGCGTGAAGAGCAGCTCCGAGCCCCGGAAGCGCCACTTGGAGAGGACGTAGCCGTTGAGGGAGCCGAGCAGCGAGGAGAGGATGGTCCCCGGCACCACCAGGTAGAGCGTGTTGAGGAGATGCGGGGCCAGCTCGTCCCACGCCCGACGGTAGGACTCCAGGCTGAAGGTGCCGGGCATCTGCCACATCTGGTCGAGCACCGCCTCGGACGAGGTCTTCAGGCTGGTGAGGGTCATCACGTAGACGGGCAGCAGGTAGAAGGCCCCGAAGGCCACCAGCAGGGCGTAGAGCGGGGCCCGCCTACCCACGGGCTCCCCGACGCTGGGTGGCCAGGTAGGGGACGATGAGCGCCGAGACCAGCACCAGCATGACGACGGCGATGGCCGCCCCGCGGGAGAAGTTGTTGCCCCGGAAGGTGGTCTGGAACATGTAGACGCCCGGCACGTCGGTGACGAAGCCCGAGCCGGGCCCGGTCATGGCCACCACCAGGTCGAAGGTCTTGAGCGAGATGTGGCCCAGCACGATGACGATGGTGGCGGTGAGCGGGAAGAGCAGCGGCAGGAGCACATGCCGGTAGAGCTGCCACTCGGCGGCCCCGTCGACCCGGGCCGCTTCGCGCAGCTCGTCCGGCACCCCCTGCAGTCCGGCCAGGAAGATGGCCATGGCGAACCCGGACATCTGCCATACGGCCGCCACCACCACCGCCAGCAGCGCCAGCGGAACCAGCAGCTCGATCTGGAGGAAGTCCCATCCCGGCCAGATGGTGGTGTCGATGTACCAGCGGGGTGGGTTCTCCCAGCCCAGCCCCCGCAGGATCAGGTTGTAGCCGGTGGAGGGATTGAGCAGCCATTGCCAGACCACCCCGGTCACCACGAAGGCGATCGACATCGGGAAGAGGAACAGGTTGCGGAAGAACCCCTGGCCCCAGGGCTGGCGGTCCAGGGCGATGGCCAGAGCGAGGCCGATGGCCAGCGAGATGCCCACGAAGAGCACCATGAAGACGATGACGTTGCGCAAGTCGGCCTGGAAGCGGAAGTCGGAGGCCAGCACTCGGTAGGCCCGCAGCCCGGCGAAGGAGAGGTCCCGCACGAAGGTGGTCCAGCCGGAGAGAGAGACGTAGCCGGTCCAGGCGATGAAGCCGTACACGAAGACCCCCACCGCCAGGGCGGAGGGTGTCAAGAGCAGGAGGGGCAGCAGCCGCTCCAGCCGTCGGCGGGTGGGGGGAGAGACGCGAAAACCCCCTCCCCAACCCTCCCCCACGGGGGGAGGGGGAGGGAGGGGGGATCCGCTACCCGCCAAGCGGGTTCTGCTCGGCGGCTGCCACCAGCCCTTGCACCGCTTGGTCGACTTCCTGGTTGGAGGCGAACACGCTCATCACCTGCAGCGCCCCGTCCAGGAAGCCCGGGTTGGCGGCCGAGCCGTGGGCGAGGCTGGGTACCAGCGTGTCCTGGCCGAAGTCCTCGAGGGCCGACTGCCCGTAGGCGTTGTAGGCTCCCGGGTCGGCGTCGAGCCGGGCCGGGATCGACCCCTTGAGGGGGTTGAAGGTGTCCTGCCCCTCCACCGAGCCCAGCAGGCGCAGCCAGTCCATGGTGGGCTGGGGATGCGGCGCCCCGGTCGGCAACCCGAACGTGTCGGACACGATCAGGAAGTTCCCACCTGTGCCCGGCGAGGCCGCCCAGCCGAAGCCGGTGCCGGGCTCCAGCTCGAGGTCGACCGTGAAGTACCCGGCCGCCCAGTCGCCCATCACGTTCATGGCCGCCTCACCGTTGCCCACCAGCTGGGCGGCGTCCTGCCAGTTGCGGGCGGCGTGATCGTCATTGACGAACTGGAAGATCTCGGCCAGGACCTCGAGCGACTCTCGCACCTCGGGGCTGTCGAAGCTCGTCTCGCCGTTGAAGACCGCCTGGTAGCCCTCGGGACCGGCCGTGGCGAGCAGCACCGACTCCCACAGGTGGAGCAAGGCCCAGGGCTCCTTGTCGCCCAGGGCGAGTGGCGTCACCCCGGCGGTCTCCAGCTGCTCGGCCACCGTGAAGAAGTCTTCGATGGTGGCGGGCGGTTCGATTCCCTGCTCCTCGAAGATGGCCGGATTGGTCCAGAGCACGTTGGCCCGGTGGATGTTGACCGGCACCGAGTAGATGTTGCCGTCACGGCTCACCATCTCGATCAGCTGCTCGGGGAACATCCCCTGCCAGCCCTCCTCCTGGTAGAGGTCGTTGAGAGCCTCCATCCTCCCGGCCTCCACCCAGGTGGCGAGGATCTCCTCGCCGGCATGGACCTGGAAGGTATCGGGCGGGTCTCCGGCCTGCATCCGGCTGGCCAGCACCGCCTTGGCGTTGGTGCCGGCACCGCCGGCCACCGCCGCGTTGATCACCTCCACGTTGGGGTGGTCCTGCTTGTAGAGATCGATGAGGGCCAGGAGGCCGGCTTCCTCGCCCGCCCCCGTCCACCAGCTGAAGATCTCGAGCTGGGTGGCCTCACCTTCGGCCGGCGCCTCACCCTCGGGTGCCCCCGGCGCGCAAGCGGCCGCCAGCAGTGCCAGTACACCGAGGATGGTGAAAAATCGCGTCTTCATGTCCCCTCTTCCCGTATCTCCCACGAGCCCGAGGATCTCCCAGGCTCTCCTGGCGCGATGCTACCCAATCACCGAGACGCCGGGGCCGGGGAGGCAGATGTAGGCACGGCCGGCTCGTCCGGTCGTCCGTCGGTAGCTCTCCACGATCTCCCCTCCCGCCGGCTGGGCCCGCTGCTCCTCGACGAGCGCCACCACGCTCCCGCCGAAGCCGGCCCCCGTCAACCGGGCTCCCGGCACCCCCGGCTTCGAGACCGCCATCTCCACCAACGAGTCGATCTCGGGGGTGCTCGCCTCGAAGTCGTCCCGCAGGCTCCGGTGCGCCTCCACCATCAGCCGTCCCAGGTGGGCGGTGTCGCCGGAGCGCAGGGCGGTGGCCGCCTGGTGCACCCGGCGGTTCTCGCCGACCACGTGCCGGGCCCGGCGCCCGAGGAGGGGAGCCAGGGGGTGGGCCTCGAGGAGCTCGGGCGTGGCATCCCGCAGCGCCCGCAGCCGCGGCTCCGCCTCCTGTAGGCCCCGCAGAGCCGCCCGGCACTCGGCTCGCCGCTGGTTGTAGGGGGAGGCGTCCAGCGAACGGGGGATGCCGGAGTCGATCACCAGCAGCGCCATGCCGGGCGGGAACGGGACGGGCTCTACCCGCAGCGTCCGGCAGTCGATGAGGAGCGCCCGGCCCTCTTCCCCGCAGGCCACTGCCAGCTGATCCATGATCCCGCTCTGCACCCCCACGACCTCGTTCTCCACCCGCCGGCCGAGGCGGGCCAGCCCCCGCCTATCGACCGGGCGCCCGGCCAGCGCCAGGAGGAGGACCGCCACGCCCATCTCCAGGGAGGCGGAGGAGGACAGCCCTGCCTCGAGGGGCAGGTCACCGTCGATGAGGACGTCGGCGCCGACCAGCGGCTCGCCCGCCTCGAGGAGCAGCGCCGCCATCCCTCGCACGTAGCGGGTCCAGCGGGGCCCCTCCGTGGGCCTCAGGTCGGCGAGGTGGGCCCGGTCCTCCACTTCGAGGCGCAGGCTGGCCACGCTCAGCAGTCCGTCGGAGCGGGGCCGGGCGGCCAGCCAGGTCCCCAGGTCCACGGCCACCGGAAGAACCCAACCTTCGTTGTAGTCTGTGTGCTCCCCGATCAGGTTGACTCGTCCCGGCGAGCGGACCACCACCTCGGGCTCATCGCCGAAGCGGAGTGCGAAGGCCGGCCCGAGATCCATAGGCTGGGCATGGTATGAGGAAGCTCAGGTGGGGTGTGCTGGGCACCGCCAAGGTCGCCCGGCAGAAGGTGATCCCGGCCATCCAGTCCGCCCCACGCTGCGAGGTGGTGGCCATCGCCTCCCGGGATCCGGTTCGGGCCGGCGAGGCGGCGCAGAGCTTGGGTATCGGGAGGGCTTACGGGAGCTACCAGGAGCTGCTGGAGGACCCCGAGGTGGAGGCGGTCTACATCCCCCTGCCCAACCATCTCCACGCCCCCTGGACGTTGGCTGCCGCCCAGGCCGGCAAGCATGTGCTGGTCGAGAAGCCCCTCGCCCTGAGCACCGACCAGGCGGAAGAGATGGTGGAGGCTTGCCGGCGAGCCGGGGTGAAGCTCATGGAGGGCTTCATGTACCGCCTCCACCCGCAGTGGGTGACGGTGCGGGAGCTGGTGACCTCCGGGAGGCTCGGCGAGCTGCGAGCGGTGCAGGGGTTTTTCTCGTACCGCCAGCTCGACCCGGCCAACATCCGAAACGTCCATGACTACGGCGGGGGCGGGCTCATGGACATCGGCTGCTACGGGATCGACCTCTCCCGGATGCTGTTCGAGACCGAGCCGGCTCGGGTGATGGGGATGGTGCGGCGCCACCCGGACTGGGGCATCGACGTGCTCACCTCGGTGCTGCTGGAGTTCGAGGCGGGCCAGGCCTCGTTCACCTGCGGGACCCAGATGGAGCACGACCAGCGCGTGCACCTGATCGGCACCCTCGGCCGCCTGCTGGTGGAAATCCCCTTCAACATCCCTCCCGACCGGTTCACCCGGCTCTTGCTGGGCTCGGGGGGGCACCCCCCTATCGACCTCGACACCGAGGTGATCACCATCCCTCCCGCCGACCAGTACAGCGTCCAGGCGGAGCGCTTCGCCGAGGCGGTCCTCGAGGGCGCCCCGGTGCCGATCCCCGCCGAGAACGGGATCGCCAACCTGCGGGTCATCGAGGAGGTGCTGGCCTCGGCGGACGGATAGGGTGCCGGATCGATGACCACCATCGGCATCGACCTGGGCGGCACCAAGGTGGCGGCCGGGCTGGTCGGCGACGACGGGCTGATCGCCGAGCGGGTGGAGGTGTCCACTCCCGCCGACCCGGCTCGCCTGGCCGAGGTGCCCGGCGAGCTGATCCGACAGCTCATGAGCCCGGCGGTGGAGGCGCTCGGCCTGGGGGTGGCCGGGTTGGTCACCGCGGGGGGAACGATGGAGTTCGGCCCCAACCTGTCCGGGCGCCACATCCCCTTTCGCGAGCTCCTCGTCGAGGCTTTCGGCCTGCCGGTGGCGGTGGAGAACGACGCCAGCGTGGCCGGGCTGGCCGAGGCCCGCCTGGGTGCCGGGCGGGGTTTCCGGCACGTCCTGATGGTCACGCTGGGGACCGGGATCGGTGGGGGGATCGTGGTGGACGGCTCCCTCTACCGGGGACGCTCGTTCGCCGGCGAGATCGGCCACATGGTGGTCGACCCCGACGGCCCCCGGTGCACCTGCGGCCTGCTGGGCTGCTGGGAGCAGCTCGCCTCCGGCACCGCTCTCGACCGCATGGCCGGTCAGGCGGTGGAGGCGGAGCCCGAGGGGACGATCGCCCGGCTGGCCGCCGGGGGACAGCCGGACGGGGAACTGGTCACCCGGGCGGCCCAGGAAGGTGACCGACAGGCGCTTCAGATCGTGGAACGGCTGGCCGATTGGCTGGGGTTGGGCCTGGCTAACCTGATCGCCGTCCTCGATCCGGAGGTCATCGTGATCGGAGGGGGGCTCGGCAAGGTGGGAGAGCTGCTGCTCGGGCCGGCCCGGCCGGCTACCCGACGGGCCCTGACCGGTGCCGCTTACCGACCCGAGACGCCCATCCTGGAAGCGATGCTCGAAGACCCCGGGATCATCGGGGCGGCGCTCCTGGCCCGGGAGGCGGCCCGATGAGACCAGATCCAACCGAGGCGGTCGGTGGGGCTGCGAGAGCCGCTCAGATGAGCGAGAAGGCGGCGAAGGCGGCCGCCAGGGTGACCATGGTGGCGGTGGAGGCCAAGATGAGCTGGCGGGTCTGCTCTGGCAGGGCACCGTGCAAGTCGTGCAGCCGGTCGTCGAAGCGCTCCATGTGGCTCTGCAGCCGGTCCATGCGCCCATCGAGCCGGTCGCCCAGCTCCTGGACGTCGGCCTTGGTGGCCAGCTCGGGGCCGGGGGCACCCGGTAGATATCGGAAGAGGGTCACGGCGTGCTCGTCTCCCAAGACCTCGGCCACCCGAGCATACAGCTCACTGCGAGATCTCTCTTCGGTTGTCACCTCACCTCCCTCCTCCGCCATCTTGCACCCTGGGTGTGACAAAAGGCTCCCGGCCAACCGGAAGGGCTCGGCATGAGCGACCCGCTCGTACCCGACGAAGTGGTTCCCCCCGAGGACCACCGGCTCGGCCGGCCTCACCAGCCACCCGAAGGCTGGCTGCGGGAGATGGCCCGCCTCCTGCCGAACCTCGTCAAGCTGCTGGGGCGGCTGATGCGGGACCCGCGGGTGCCGTTCCGCACCCGGGCTTTTGTCGTCGTCATCCTCGGCTACCTGGTATCGCCCATCGACCTCATCCCCGACGCCATCCCGGTGCTGGGCCAGGCCGACGACCTGGTGCTGGCCGCGCTGGCGCTCCACCATTTGATCAATGGGGTGGGGGAGGAGCTGGTCCAGGAGCACTGGGATGGCTCCGGCGACGTGCTCGAGGTCGTGAAGGGCATCCTCGCCTGGGGCGCCGAGCGGGTCCCCTGGCCGCTCCGGCGGGCGGTGGCCCGCTACGTGGAGCGACCCTAGCGGGGTGGCGCCTCGAGTCTCGGTCACCCTCCGCCAGTTCACCGCCGATCCGGAGGTGATGCTGGGCTCAGCCCGTCGGGCCGAGCAGCTCGGGTTTGATGGCGTGTTCGTGTTCGATCACTTCTTCCCCCTGGCCGGGAAGGACCGGCCGATCTTCGAGGGCCTCACCGCGCTGGCGGCGGTGGCGGCGGTCACCGAGCGCATCCGGGTGGGGTCGCTGGTGCTGCGGGCCCCCGCCCGACCCGCCTGGACGACGGCCCGCGCCGCCTGGACCGTCCAGGCCATCAGCGGAGGCCGCCTGGTGCTGGGCCTGGGAGTCTCCGACCGGCTTTCGCAGGACGAGTTCGAGTCGTACGGGCTTCGCTTCGGAACGGCCGCCGAGCGGGTCGAGTCGCTGCGCCGCACGCTCGAGGCGCTGGACGCCCCGGAGCTCGCCCTTCCGGCGGTTCCGGGACCGGAGGTGTGGATCGGGGGTCGCTCCGCTGAGCTGCGCCGCCTGGCGGCGGCGCGGGCTTCGGGCTGGAATCAGTGGGGTGGCTCTCCCGAGGAGCTCCGGAGAAGCGCCCGGGAGATACGGAGGGCGGCCGATCGTCCGCTCACGATCAGCTGGGGGGGACGGGTGGCGATGGGACCCGTCGTGCTCGATGAGCTGCAGCCGTACCTGGCCGCCGGGGCGGACGAGCTGGTCCTCACCTTGGTGGGCGAGAGGTCCATGGAGCGGTTCGCCGAGGAGGTGCTGCCCGCCCTGAGGGATACCCGAACCCGGGCCTAGCCGGCTCTACCCTGGCGTGCGTGCGTACGCTCGTTCTGGCGCTCCTGGTGGTGGCCCTGGCGGTGGTGGGGCCGGTGGCGGTGGCGGTATGGCTGGTGGTGCCGCGCCTCTTGGACCCCATCGTGATGGCCGCCGCCGTGGAAGAGGCCGGCGTCGCCGAGCTCCTGCGGCAGCGGGCCGCCCAGCGGGTGGCCGAAGAGGTTCGGGAGGCGACCGGCGTGCCCGTGACCGCCACCCCCATGCTGGAGGGGATCATGGCCGAGGTGCTCGACGACCAATGGGTGGCCGCCGCCACCGTCTCCGTCGTCATCGCTGCGCGAGGCGGCGGTGCCGACTCGGTGGCGGTGCTGGAGCTGGCCGGCCCCAAGGAGCGCTTAGCCGCCCGGTGGCCGGAGGTCTTGCGCGCCCTCTACCTCTCCTTACCCGTCTGTGGCGCCGAAGCTCTCCCGGAGCCGGGCCGGCCACCCACCTGCCGGCCGGAAGGATTGAGCCCGGAGGTCGCCCTGGCGAGCTTGCCGGTGCCCGGCCCCGAAGTGGTGCTGGCCGATGTGCCCGATCGGCAGGAAGTGCGGCCGCTGCGCTGGGAGGCGGCCGGCTGGGCGGGCTCCGTCTCTCGGCAGAACCGTCTGCTGGTGGCGGGGGCCGCGCTGGCCGCCCTGCTGGCTCTGCCGCTGGTGGCGCCCCGCGCTACCCGGCTCATCTGGCTGGGGCGAGGCTTGGTGGCGCCGTCACTCATCCTGGCCGGGGCGGGGGTGGCCCTCCTCGGGGTGGCGGCACTGGCCGAGGAGGGCGTGGCCGACACGACCGCCCGGCTGGCCGCCCACCTCTACACCCCCACGTTGCTGGGGAGCATCGTGGTGCTGCTGGTGGGCGGCGGCCTGGCGTTCGCCGGAGGACCGCCCGCCCGGCGTCCGAGATCGGCCTTGGTACGCTGACCCCGATGGAGCTTCGACGCATCGAGAGCCTGCCTCCCTACGTCTTCGCCCAGGTCAACGAGCTGAAGCTCCGGGCCCGCCGGGCCGGACAGGACGTGATCGATCTGGGATTCGGCAACCCCGACATCCCTTCTCCTCCCGCCGTGGTCGAGAAGCTGGCCGAGGCGGTCCGCAACCCTCGCAATCACCGCTACTCGGCCTCCCGGGGCCTGCCCAACCTGCGCAAGGCGGCCGCCGACCGCTACCGGCGCCGGTTCGGGGTGGAGCTCGACCCCGAGAGCGAGGTCATCAACACGATCGGGGCCAAGGAAGGCCTCTCTCACCTGATGTGGGCGCTGGTCCAGCCGGGCGACGTGGCGCTGGTTCCGGAGCCCTCTTATCCGATCCACATCTACGCACCGGTGCTGGCCGGGGCGGAGGTCCATCGAGTGCCCCTCTCCCCGGATGCCGACTTCTTCGGACGCCTGCGGGAGGATTTCCTTCATTCCTGGCCGCGTCCTCGGGTTATCGTGGTCTCCTTTCCGCACAACCCCACCACCACCTGCGTGGAGCTGGGTTTCTTCGAGCGGCTGGTCGACTTCGCCGTCGAGCACGGGGTGATGCTGGTGCACGACTTCGCCTACGCCGACGTGGCCTTCGACGGGTACGACCCTCCCAGCCTGCTGCAGGTCGCCGGTGCCAAGGAGGTGGGGGTCGAGCTCTACTCACTGACCAAGGGCCACTCCATGCCCGGCTGGCGGGTGGGGTTCGTGGCCGGCAACCCGGCCATGGTGGACGCCCTCGCCAAGCTCAAGTCGTATCTCGACTACGGGACCTTCCAGCCCATCCAGATCGCCTCGATCGTGGCCCTCAATGAGGAGGACGACTACCCGAGACGCGTGGCGGAGATCTACCGTGGCCGCCGTAACTGCCTGGTGGAGGGGCTCAACCGGGCCGGCTGGAAGGTCGAGAAGCCGCAGGGGACCATGTTCGTCTGGGCCGAGATTCCCGGCCCTTATGCCGAGATGGGCTCGCTCGAGTTCACCATCTTCCTCCTCGAGGAGGCCAGGGTGGCGGTGAGCCCCGGGATCGGCTTCGGGCCATCGGGTGACCGGCACGTGCGCTTCGCCCTGGTGGAGAACGACCAGCGCATCCGCCAGGCGGTGCGGGGCATCCGCCGAGCGCTGGACAAGCTGTGACCGCCTGGTTCAAGGGGAACACCCACACCCATACCCTCAACTCGGACGGGGACAGCTCGCCCGGCGAGGTGGCCCATTGGTACCGGGACCACGGCTACGACTTCCTGGTCCTCTCCGACCACAACTACCTGACGTCGGTCGACGAGCTGCAACGAGAGCTGGACCGGGAGAGCGAGCGGCTCGGCCGGCACCCCATGCTCCTCATCCCCGGCGAGGAGGTGACGGATGCCTTCGAGGACGACTCCGAGCGTCATGAGCTGCACGTCAACACGATCGATACGGCCAAGACCGTCGGGGCACAGGGCGGATCGAGCGTCGTGGAGGTGCTGCAGAGGTGCATCGACGCGGTGCGGGGCATGGATGGCCTGCCGGTCCTGAACCATCCCAACTTCCGCTGGTCGGTCACCGTGGAGCACATCGCCTCGCTACATGGCCTGACCCATTTCGAGATCTGGAACGGCCACCCGCTGGTCCACAACCCGGGCGGGGGAGGGCGGCCCGGCCTGGAGGAGATGTGGGACGCCCTGCTCTCCGCCGGGCACCGCCTCTTCGGGGTGGGGGTGGACGACGCCCACCACTTCAAGGATTGGGGGCCCCAGCTGTCCAACCCCGGCCGGGGTTGGGTGGTGGCCCGGGCCGACCACCTCAGCCGGGAGGAGGTGGTGGGATCGCTGCGGCGTGGTGACTTCTACGTCTCCACGGGTGTCGAGCTGGAAGAGGTCGCCAGCGAGGACCACCACCTGAGGCTCCGCATCAGGCAAGTCGCCGACTTCGTCTACACCACCACCTTCTTCGGGAAGGGCGGCGCGGTCCTCCACGAGGATCACTCGCTAGGCCCCGACTACCGGCTGGCCGACGGTGACCTCTACGTGCGGGCGCGGGTGACCTCGAGCGGGGGAGCCGCCGCCTGGACCCAACCGCTGTTCGGGGACGGGGCGGGTCGATGACCCTCCCCCCATCCCCCCCCAAGGGGAGCGGGGGTGACTTACAGGTAGGGCCGCTCCTTGCGGCGGTCTTCTTCGTACTGCTTGCGGGCGGCCTGCACCGACTCCATGGTGGCGGTCTCCGCCACCGGTACGTCCCACCACGACTCGTAGCCACCGACCCGGACATCGGGGTCGGTCTCGATGGTGACCACCGTGGTGCGGTCGGCCTGCTTGGCTTGGACGAGCGCCTGGCGGAGGTCGGCCAGCGTCTTGGCGGGGATGACCTCCGCCCCCAGGCTGGCGGCGTTGGCGGCCAGGTCGATGGGTAGGTACTCGCCGGCGAGGTTTCCGTCCTCCGCCCGGTAGCGATGGCTGGTGCCGAAGCCCTCCGACCCGACCGACTCGGAGAGCCCGGCGATGGAGCCGAAGCCGTGGTTGTCGATCAGCACCACGATCAGCTTGTTGCCCTCCTGGAGGGAGGTGACGATCTCGGAGGACATCATCAGCCAGGACCCGTCGCCCACCATGACGTAGACCTCGCGTTCGGGAGCGGCCATCTTCACCCCCAGGCCGCCGGCCACCTCATAGCCCATGCACGAGTAGCCGTACTCGAGGTGGTAGCCCTTCGGGTCGCGGGTCCGCCACAGCTTGTGCAAGTCGCCGGGCAGGCTGCCAGCCGCGCAGACCACCACGTCGGTGGGGGAGGCGGCCTCGTTGACCGCCCCGATCACCTCCCCCTGGCTGGGGAGAGGCTGGTGGCCCAGGCGGTAGATCCGCTCTACCTCCTCATCCCATTCACGGTTGAAGCTGGCCGCCTGCTCCCGGTGTGACTCGATCACCCGGTGACCCTGCAGCGCTTGGGCGAGAGCCTCCAGGGTGGCGCGGGCATCGCCCACCAGGGCCAGGCCGGCGTGCTTGTGGGCGTCGAAGTCGGCCAGGTTCACGTTGATGAACCGCACGTCAGGATGCTGGAAGGCGGTCTTGGACGCCGAGGTGAAGTCGGAGTAGCGGGTCCCGACCCCGATCACCAGGTCGGCCTCCCGGGCCATCCGGTTGGCGCCCGGGGTACCGCTCACTCCGATGGCCCCCAGCGAGGAGGGGTGATCGTAGGGAAGCGACCCCTTGCCAGCCTGCGTCTCACCCACCGGGATGCCGGTCGCCCGGCAGAACTCGGCCAGGGCCTCGGTGGCCTCGCTGTAGATGACCCCTCCCCCGGCCACCATGAGGGGGCGCTCGGCCCGGCGGATCCAGCCGGCGGCCCGAGAGACCAGCCGCTCGTCCGGCACCGGGCGAGAGATGGTCCAGATCCGCTTCTCGAAGAGCCGCTCGGGGAAGTCCCAGGCCTCCGCCTGCACGTCCTGGGGGAGGGCGATGGTCACCGCCCCGGTCTCCGCCTGGTTGGTCAGCACCCGCATGGCCTCCATCAGCGAGGTGACCAGTTGCTCGGGTCGGTTGATGCGGTCCCAGTAGCGGGACACCGGCCGGAAGGCGTCGTTTACCGAGAGGTCCTGCGACCAGGGCGACTCGAGCTGTTGGAGCACCGGTGCCACCGTCCGGGTAGCGAAGATGTCGCCGGGCAGGAGCAGCACCGGCAAGCGGTTGATGGTGGCCCCGGCCGCCCCGGTCACCATGTTGGTGGCCCCGGGGCCTATGGAAGAGGTGCAGGCGAAGGTGGAGAGGCGGTCGCGCATCTTGGCGTAACCGGCCGCCATGTGGACCATCGCCTGCTCGTTGCGAGCCTGGTAGTAGCGGAGCCGGTCGCCGGCCTCCTGCAGGGCCTGTCCCACTCCCGCCACGTTGCCGTGCCCGAAGATGCCGAACACCCCGGCGAAGAACCGGTGCTCCCGCCCGTCCCGCTCCACGTACTGGTTGGCCAGGAACTGGATGAGGGCCTGGGCGGTGGTGAGGCGTCGGGTGGTCACGGCAGGGCTCCCTTCTCGGAGGTCATCGGCACCCGGGGGTCGGTGGGCATCTCGCTCCAAGTCTCCCGAACCCAGGCGTAGCTGGGGTCGTCGCAGAAGGCCATGGTGCGCTCGGCGGCCGGGCCTGCCAGCACGTTCAGGTAGTAGAGGTCGAAGCCGGGAGCGGCGATCGACGGCCCGTGGTAGCCGCGCGGGATGAGGAACACGTCCCCATCGCGGACGGTCACCGTCATGTCGAACTCGCCGTCGGCCGCGTAGGTGCGATGGATGGCGAAAGGTGTGGGGGGCGCCGCCCGTTGGGCCCCCTCTGCCCGAACCCGTCGCATGGGGGGTTCGGGGGGAGCTGTAGCGGCTCCCCCCGAAGACAAGGCTATCCGGAAGTAGTAGATCTCCTCGAGGATGGCCTCCTCGCACTGGTGGTCCTCGGTGTCGTGCTTGTGGGGAGGGTATGAGCTCCAATTACCCTCCGGGGTGAGCACCTCCACCGCCACCAGCCGGTCGGCCGGGAAGGCCTCCGGGCTCATGAAGTTGGTGACCTGGCGAGTGCAGACTCCGGCCCCCCGGACCTCGATGGGCACCTCCTCGGCCGGCCCGTAGGCCGGGTCGAGCCGACGGCTCGCCTGGGCGGTAGGGAGAGCGAACTCGCCGCCGGTGGGGCTCTCGATCCGCACCTCGGCGTCGATCGGCAGGTAGCAGAAGTCGGTGACCCGCTCGAAGACCGAGCGGCGGCCGGCCAGGTCGAAGCGCTTCTGCTCGCACTCCACGGTGGCCGCCCCAGTCAGGGGAAGGACCACCATCTCGGTGGTCCCCGTCTGCAGCGTCCGCCGGCCGCCCGGCGGGAGCTCGATCACCCGCAGGCCTGTGAACCTCCACCCCGCTCGCTCGGGCGTCACCAGGACCGGGTCCCGGCCGTCGCCGATGCTGCCGGCCGGCCGGTGCAGGTCAGGCGACACGGCTGCGCTCCAGGAGCTCCTCTACCTCCTCGACCGTGGGCATCACGTCTGCGCACGCTAGTTGCGAGGCCACGATGGCCCCGGCGGCATTGGCGAATCGGATGGTGCGGACCGGGTCCCAGCCCGAGAGGATTCCGTGGCACAGGGCTCCCCCGAAGGCGTCGCCGGCCCCGAGCCCGTTGACCACCTCCACCTGGATGGCCGGGACGTGCTCGACCAGATCGGCCGCGGCCACCAGCACGCCGGTCGACCCGAGCTTGACAACCGCCAGCTCTACGCCCAGCTCCACCAGGCGACCGGCCTGCTCCTGGGGTTCGCCCTCGCCCACCGCCACCGCCACCTCTTTCTGGTTGCCCACCGCCACGGTGGCGTGCTGGAGCGCTTGCCGGGCGTAGCGGCCCGCCTCCTCGGGGGAGGCCCAGAATGCCGCCCGGTAGTCGAGGTCGTGGATGGTGGTGCCGGCCCGCCGCCGGGCCGCCAGGGCCGCCAGGGTGGCGGTCCGGCTCGGCTCGTCTGAGAGGCCGGTACCGGTGGTCCACAAGATGGGGACCTGCCTGATGGCCTCCAGGTCGAGCTCTTCCAGGCGGATGTTCATGTCGGGGGCCTGGGGCTGCCGGTAGAAGAGGATGGGGAAGTGGTCGGGCGGATAGAGCTCGACGAACACCACCGGGGTGCGCAGGTGCGGGTCGGTCCCCACCCAGCGGGTGTCCACGCCGAAGTGCCGCAGGGCCTGTCGAACGTAAAGACCGAACCCGTCGTCCCCCACCTTGGTGATAAGGGCCACGCGGTGACCCAGCCGGGCGGCTGCCACCGCCACGTTGGTGGCCGTTCCCCCGAGCGACTTGGCGAAGCTGCGCACCTCGGCCAGCGGCACCCCGCTCTGCTCCGGGTAGAGGTCCACCCCCACCCGTCCCAGGGTGATCACCTCGAGACCCCCTCCCCAGCCCTCCCCCTTGGGGGCCGGGTCGAGGCCATCGTCTCCCTCCCCCTTCGGGGCCGGGTCGAGGCCATCCTTTCCCTCCCCCTTCGAGGCCGGGTCGAGGCCATCGTCTCCCTCCCCCTTCGGGGGAGGGTCGGGGAGGGGGTCTTCTCTCGGCATCTGGAACGCTCCAACGGCAGGCTATATGATCTGCGGCATCTGCGAGCAATGACCACGCCGACCATCAACGAAGTGGCCGACCGGGCCGGGGTCTCCAAGTCCCTGGTCTCGTTGGTCATGCGCGGTGCCCCCCATGTTTCCGATTCCAAGCGGGAGGCGGTTCTCCGGGTCGCCTCCGAGATGGGCTACCGACCCAACGCGGTGGCCCGCAGCCTGGTAGAAGGGCGCACCCGGGTGATCGGGGTGATGCTGTCCGACCTCCACAACCCCTTCTTCGCCGAGGTGGTCGACGGCATCGAAGCGGAGGCTTCCCGGCGGGGCTATCGGGCATTGATGAGTACCGGCCAGCGGGTCCCGGCCCGGGAGGCGGAGGCCATCGAGACCTTCCTCGAGCTGCGCACCGACGGGGTGATCGTGGCCGGGCCCTCCCTGCCGCCGGCCCCCATCGTGGCCGCCGCCCGGTCGGCGCCGTTGGTGGTGGTGGGCCGCACCATGCAATCGACGTCAGTGGACAGCGTGACCGACGACGATCGCAAGGGGGCCGGGCTGGCCGTCGAGCATTTGGTCGAGCTGGGCCACCGCCGGATCGCCTGCATCGATGGGGGGGAAGGGGCCGGCTCCGTTCCGCGGCGCAAGGGATACCGCCAGGCCATGATCCGGGCGGGCCTGGAGCAGCACGTCCGGGTGGCGCCCGGGGCCTTCACCGAGGAAGGCGGGTACCGGGGTATGCAGGAGCTTCTCGACGAGGAGCCCCGCCCTACGGGGGTCTGCGCGGCCAATGACCTGGCCGCCATCGGCGCCATGAACGCCATCGAAGAGCGCGGGCTGCGGGTGCCGGACGATATCTCCGTGGTCGGCTACGACAACACCGCCCTGGCGGCCCTTCGCCACGTCCGGCTCACCACCATCAACCAGCCTCGCTTTCAGATCGGGGAGCAGGCGGTGGCGGTGCTGGTGGAGCGGATCGAGGCGGGAGGGACCAGCCCGCGCCGGGTGCTGGTGGCGCCCTCCCTGGTGGTGCGCGACACGACGGCGCCGCCCTCGGGGGGGTCCGGCCCGAGGAGGAGCAAGTGAGGAAGAGGGTACGGATCGGCATCGCCGGCCTGGGGCGGATGGGCCGCTTTCACGCCCACAACCTGGCCGGGCGAATACCTTCGGTGGAGCTGGTCCGGGTGGTCGACGCCGTGGAGGACGTCACTCGCTCGACCGGCCGGACGCTGGGCGTGGAGTGGTCTACGTCCTACGACGACCTCCTGGCCGACCCCGACATCGAGGCGGTAGTGATCGCCACTCCCACTCCCCTCCATGCCCGGATGATCGAGGAGGCGGCGGCGGCCGGCAAGCACGTCTTCTGCGAGAAGCCCATCTCCTTCGAGCCGGCGCCGACCTGGCGGGCCATCGAGGTGACTCGCTCGGCCGGGGTGAAGCTCCAGATCGGCTTCCACCGTCGCTTCGACCCGGACTGGGCGGCTGCCGTCGAGCGCATCCGGAATGAGGAGCTGGGCGAGGTGTACCTCTTCCGGACCTCGCTTCGTGACATGCGCCCGCCCAGCGTGGAGTACCTGCGGAGCTCCGGAGGGTTCTTCGTCGACGTCACCATCCACGACTTCGACACGGCTCGCTGGATGGTGGGAGAGATCGACGAGGTATCGGCCTTCGGCACCGCCCTCTCCGATCCGGCCTTCGCAGAGATGGGGGACATCGACACCGCCCTGGTCGTGGTGCGTTTCGCCGGCGGGGCGCTCGGGGTGATCGACAACTCGCGGGTGGCCGGTTACGGCTACGAGTGCTCGACGGAGGTGATGGGCTCCCGCGCTACGGTCCGCATCGACAACCACCGTCGGGTACACAACGAGTGGCTCACTCCCGGAAGGGTGCAGGCGGACTTCGTCGCCGATTTCACCGAGCGGTATCGGGACGCCTACCGCCTAGAGCTGGAGGATTTCGCCCGGGCCGTGCGGGAGGATCGGCCGGTGCTGGTGACCGGGGAGGATGCCCTGGCCGCCTTCGTCCTCTGCCAGGCGGCCGAGCTGTCGCTGCGGAAGGGCCGCGGGGTGCGGGTCCATCACGAGGAGCGGGAGGGCCGGGTGATCTACGAGCTGGCCGAGGGAGGCTGATTGAGACTGGGTGTGGGCTTCATCGGCTCGGGCTGGATGGCCCGCACCCACGCCCACGCCCTCCACTCCATCAACCACCTCGCCCCTCTGGGCAAGAGGGCCGAGCTGGTGGCCATCGCCGGTCGTCGCGCCGAGCAGGTCGAGCGAGTGGCGGGAGAGCTCGGATTTGCCCGCTGGACCACCGACTGGCGGCAGGTGGTGGCCGACCCGGAGGTGGAGGTGGTCGCCGACCTGGCCCCCAACGACGTCCATGCCGGGCCGATCCTGGCCGCGCTGGAGCTCTCCAAGCCGGTGCTGTGCGAGAAGCCCCTCGGCCGGGACGCCGAGGAGGCGAGCACCATGCTGGCCGCCGCCCGCGCAGCAGGTGTGACGCACGCTTGTGCGTTCAACTACCGGTTCGTCCCCGCCATCCGCCTGGCGAAAGAGGTGGTGAGATCGGGGAGGCTGGGCCGGGTCCGACATTTCCGGGCCGCCTACCTGCAGGACTGGGCCGGGTCGCCCCAGGTGGGGCGGAGCTGGCGGTTCGAGCGGTCGCGCAGCGGCAGCGGAGCGGTGGGCGACTACTCGCACATCGTCGACCTGCTTCGTTACCTGGCCGGAGAACCGCGGACGGTGGCCGCCGAGGTGGCACGATTCGTCGACCACCGTCCGGACCCGGGCGGCTCCGGGCGGCCTCTGCCGGTGGACGTCGACGACGCCTACGCGGCCGTCCTCCGGCTCGACGGTGCGCTGGCCACGCTGGAAGGCTCCCGGTGCGCCACCGGCTGGAAGGGCGGGCAGCTCATGGAGGTCAACGGCTCCGAGGGATCACTCCGGTGGAACATGGAGGACCTCAACCGCCTGCGGGTCTTCAGAAGAGAGGACGAGGAGGAGGGGCTGGGCGGCTTTCGCGACGTCCTGGTGACCGAGCCCGGACATCCCTTCCTGGAGCACTGGTGGGCGCCCGGCCACATCCTGGGCTGGGAGGCCACGTTCATCCACCAGTGGCGGGCCTTCCTCCAGGCGGTGCTGGAGGGCCGGCCGGTGGACGGCCACCAGGCGAGCTTCGAGGACGGCTACCGGGCGGCGGTGGTCTGCGAGGCCATCCTGGCCTCCGCCCAGCAGGGAAGCCGTGTCGAGATTAGGTTCGTGGAGGGCGGATCGCCCCCAGGCTCCGTCCCGACGGAAAGAAAGAGAGAGGGAGGATCCCGATGAAGCAAGGTAGATCTCTTGGACTGTTGGTCGTCATGGCCGTGGTGGCGGCGGCCTGCCAGGCGCAGGCGCCGGGTGGGGCAGAGACCACCCCCGCCGGTGAAGCCGGAGGCGCCCAGCGGGAGCTCACCTACTCGATGGTGGTGCACGACGAGCCGGCCGGCACCTTCTGGGGGGTGGTAAAGAACGGAGCCGATCGGGCGGCAGCCGACCTGGGGGTGTCGGTCAACGTGCAGGGTTCCGGGGACCCGGCCGAGCAGGCCGACTTCGTGGAGGCGGCGGTTGCCCAGGGAGTAGACGGGGTGGCGGTCTCGCTGGCCAACCCGGATGCCATGCGGGACGCCCTGGCCAGCGCCACCGACGCAGGCATCCCCATCGTCACCCTCAACTCCGGCCTGAACGACTTTCAGTCGGTAGGGGCCATCACCCACGTGGGCCAGGACGAGATCATCGCCGGGCAGGGAGCCGGACAGCGGCTCAGCGAGGCGGGAGTGACCAACCTGTTGTGCGCCATCCATGAGGTGGGCAACGTGGCCCTCGACGAACGGTGCAACGGCGCCGAGGAGACCTTCGAGGGCGGGTTCGAGCGGGTGCAGATCGACGTCAACGACCCGGTGTCGAGCCAGGCCACCATCAAATCGGCCCTGGAGGCCAATCCGGACATCGATGGGGTGCTCACCCTCAATCCGGATATGGGCACCACCGCCGCCCTGCCGGCCATCCAGGAGGCGGGTCGGGAGATCAGCCTGGCCACCTTTGACCTGGGGCCGGACGTGCTGCAAGGGGTGAAAGACGGCACCATCCTCTTCGCCATCGACCAGCAGCAGTATCTGCAGGGCTACCTGCCCATCGTGTTCCTGGTGCTCTTCAACGAGAACCTCAACACGGTGGGAGGGGGCCAGCCGGTGCTGACCGGGCCGGGCTTCGTGACCGCCGAGAACGCCGACCAGGTGATCGAGCTCTCAGGAGCCGGAACCCGCTAGGAGGTACGACAGAAACGGGATGGCGCAAGGCACGCTGACCCTCGACGAGAGGCTCATTCGGGCGGGGGTCTTCAAGCGGCTCTTCAGCCGGCCTGAGCTCGGGTCGGTGGTGGGAGCGCTGGTGGTGCTGGTTTTCTTCTCCTGGAAGGCCTCCAGCTTCCTCACCTTGCGGGGAATGGCCAACGTGCTCGACCCTTCTTCCACGCTGGGGATCATGGCGGTGGCGGTGGCCCTGCTCATGATCGGCGGGGAGTTCGACCTCTCCTCCGGGGTGATGGTGGGGGCCACCGGCACCATGTTCGCCATGCTCTCCGTCCACGCCGGCTGGAACATCTGGCTGGCCATGGCCGCCACCCTGGGCTTCGCGGTGGCGATCGGGCTCTTCAACGGCTTCTTGGTGCTCCAGACCCGCCTGCCCAGCTTCATCGTCACCCTGGGCACCCTGTTCATGGTGCTGGGAGCCAACGTGGGAATCACCCGGGCGGTCACCAATCGGGTGATCGTCGCCGGGGTGGACCAGGTGCCCGGTTTCGAGCTCCCCCTCGCCCTCCTCGGGTCCCGGGTGTGGGGCCCGTTCCGGATCACCATCATCTGGTGGGTGCTGATCACCGCCCTGGCGACCTGGGTGCTGCTCCGGACCCGCTACGGCAACTGGATCTTCTCAGTGGGGGGGGACGCCGACGCCGCCCGCAGCGTGGGGGTGCCGGTGGCCCGCACCAAGATGGCCCTCTTCGTCTTCGTGTCGGTCTCGGCCTGGCTGGTGGGGATGATGCACACCTTGCGCCTGTCGTCGGCGAGCGTGCAAACCGGGATCGGCCAGGAGTTCGAGTTCATCATCGCCGCGGTGATCGGCGGCTGCCTGCTGACGGGGGGCTACGGCTCGGCGGTGGGGGCGGCCATCGGGGCGTTCATCTTCGGGATGGTGCGCCAGGGGATCGTTCTGTCCAGATGGGACGCCGACTGGTTCTTCCTCTTCCTGGGAGCGATGTTGCTCTTGGCCGCCCTGCTCAACCAGTTCATCCGCAAGCGAGCTGAACGGGCACGATCGTGAGCGCCCTCATCGAAGTCGATTCGGTCGGCAAGTACTTTGGCAACGTGGTGGCCCTCGAGGACGTGTCGGCCCGCTTCGAGGCCGGCGAGGTGACCTGCGTGCTGGGGGACAACGGGGCCGGCAAATCGACCCTCATCAAGATCCTGTGCGGGGTCTATCCCCCTGACGAAGGCACGGTGCGCGTCGAAGGAGAGCAAGTGCGCTTCTCCTCGCCCCGCGACGCGTTGGGGCGGGGGATCGCCACCGTTTACCAGGACCTGGCGATGATCCCGCTCATGTCGGTATGGCGGAACTTCTTCCTGGGCAACGAGCCGGCCACCGGCAATGGACCCCTGCGGCGGCTCGACGTGGAGCTCGCCCAGCGCACCGTGCGGGACGAGCTGGGCAAGATGGGGATCGACATCCGCGACCCCGAGCAGATTGTGGGAACCATGTCGGGCGGGGAGAGGCAATCACTGGCCATCGCCCGGGCGGTCTATTACGGGGCCAAGGCGCTGATCCTCGACGAGCCTACTGCTGCCCTGGGGGTCAAGCAGGCCGGCATCGTGCTGCGCTACGTCGTGCTCGCCAAGAAGCGGGGGCTGGCGGTGATCCTCATCACCCACAACCCCAACCACGCCTACCCGGTGGCAGACCACTTCGTGATCCTCAAGCGGGGACGGGTGGAGGGTGAGTTCCGCAAGGAGGAGCTGGCCCTGGAGGAGCTGATGCAGATGATGGCCGGAGGGGAGGACCTGGCCCGGCTCAGCGCCGAGCTGGAGCGGGCCGCCGCCGAGACCGGGGAGGCGGAGCTGGCCGAGGCCGCCCATGGGCTGGAGGAGGAGGTCGAGGGGCTGCGGGAGATCGCCCAGCGGCAGCAGCCGTGACCCGGCAGGTGATCAGAGTCGCCAACGCCCCGGTGAGCTACGGGGTCTTCGAGCTGACCGTCGGCAGCACCGGGCTGCCCGGTCCGGACGAGCTCCTGTCGGCAGTGACGGAAGCCGGTTACGAGGGGATCGATCTGGGACCGCTGGGCTTCCTGGGCGGCACCGATGAGCTGCCCGACCGGCTGGACCGACATGGCCTGGACCTGGCCGGCGGCTACGTGGCGATGCGCTTCACGGACCCCGACGGCTTCCGAGAGGACCTGGACCACCTGGAGCGGACACTCCAGGTCTTCGAGGCCGTGGCCGGCCGCCAGCCCGGCCGGCTGCCCAAGCCCACCCTGGCCGATGCCGGCTCGCCCGAGCGCCGGGCCAACCCGGGGCGTGGGAAGGACCTGCCGGAGATCGGCCTGGACGACCAGGGCTGGAAGCGGTTGGCCGCGGGCGTCGCCGAGGCGGCCGGACGGTGTCGGGGGCGGGGGTTCGAGCCCACCTTCCATCACCATGCCTGTACCTACGTGGAGGCGCTCCATGAGATCGAGCGCCTGCTGGAGCTCACCGACGTGGGCCTGTGCCTGGACTCGGGGCACTTGCTGCTGGGCGGGGGAGACCCGGTGCAAGCGGTGCGGGACTGGGGTGCCCGCATCAACCACTACCAGATCAAGGATGCCCGCCGGGCGGTGCTGGAGCAGGTCATCGTCGAGCAGGCCGGCATGGAGGCGGTGTGGGCGCGGGGAGCATTCTGCGAGCTGGGGGCGGGCGACCTTACGGTGGACGGTTTCCTGGCGGCCATCGAGGAGATCGGCTACAGCGGCTGGCTGATCGTGGAGCAGGACCGGATCCGGGAGCCCGGAGAGCCCCTCTCGGTGGCGTCCGAGGCCCAGCGACGCAACCGGGAGTTCCTGGCCGCCCGGGGGTTTTGACCGGCTGGGCTCACCAATCGACGAAGGGGGTCGAAGGCCGGGGATCGTTGGCCAGCAGGAACTCCTCGAGCTCGGTGAGGTGGTCGGTGTTGATGAGATCGATGCCGGCGGCCAGCAGCTCTCGCCACACCGCCTGTCGCTGCGGGGCGTCGTCGGGTGTGCCCCAGAAGCGGACCCGCCGCTCGGCTTCATGCGCCAGCTCGATGATCCGCCTGAGTCGCTCACGCTCGGCGGCGGGCATCGGTCCCGCTCCCGTCCAGGTGAAGTGCGTCGCCCAGTGGTCGCTGATGAGCGGCATGAAGCCAACCGGAGCCTCCGAAGCGAGATCGCCGATCCGACCGTCGTAGCCCGCCCATCGCTCCGCCTGGGAGGCCATCAGCTCTCGGGGCCGGTTGCCCGAGACCACCAGCGTGGCCGCTCCCACCTCCAGACCGGCGTCGGTGAAGGTGGTCAGCATCGGTCGGTAGGGCTGAAGCGCCACGTCCAGCGCCGAGTAGGTGCTCTCCCCGTCCGACTTGATGTCGACCAGGAGGATGAAGGTCGATTCGTCCGTATATACGTGACCATCGTTGGCCTGCACCCGCTTCCACAGGGGCTGCAGGTAGAGCGCCTGGAGCGTGCGGGTCGGGTCGGCCTGGTCGAGCTCGTGAGCCACCAGCAGCTCACCATCGACCGCCCAGATGTCGGCCTCGACGCTGGTGAAGCCATGGCCGAGGGCATCGAGCAACGGCCGATAGTGTCGATAGTCGTTGTGGGCGTGGGCTCGGGCCAGCGGAACCGGGGAGAAGGGGGCCGGAGCCGGGGCCCGGTTGAGGAGCAGGGCGGCCAGGGCGACCACCACCAGGACCCCCAGCAGAACCGCTGGGAGAACCCGACCAGAACGGTTGACAGGCATGGGAGCGGACAGGATACTTCTTGGAACGCTCCAAGGACCTCTTCATGACGAGACAGCCGGTTCCACTGGCGGCGATCGCCCATCGGGGCTCCTCGCTGGCGCATCCGGAGAACACCATGGAGGCCTTCCGGGCGGCTCAGGCTGAGGGCGCCGACATGATCGAGCTCGACGTGCGGCTCAGTCGGGATGGGCAGCTGATCGTCCACCACGACGCCCGGCTGTCGGCGGAACGGTTGCCGGTCGATTCGCTGACACGGGCCGAGCTGCGGCAGCTGGCATCCCATGTGCCTACCCTCGAAGAGGTCCTCTGGTGGGCCAGTGATCGGATCGGGGTGTACGTGGAGCTCAAGGCCGAAGGCACAGCCGCTCCGACGGCCGGCCTGGTGCGCAGCCTGGGGATGGCCGAGCAGGTCATCGCAGGATCCTTCCAACCCGGCTTGGTGGAGGAGCTACGAGCCCAAGCGCCCGAGATCCCTCGCTCGGTGCTGGTACGGGCGGTCGATCGAGCAGGGCTGCTTCGGCTGGGCTCCGAGCTCGCCACCCGCTTTCTCCATCCCTGTTGGGAGCGTGCCGCCCCTGCCCCCCATCGTCTCTTGGACGCCGAGTTCCTGGTGGCGGTGCGGAGCGCCGGAAGGGGGCTGATCCTTTGGCAGGAGGACCGCGAGGAGGAGCTGGAGCAGCTGGTCAGGCTGCGGCCGGCCGGTATCTGCACGAATGTCCCGGCTCGGCTGGTGGCGGTGCGGCGGCGCCTGCGTGACGAGGAGGAGCCCCGTGCGGCGTAGCTCGGTGGCCGACTTCGCCGTACAGCTCGCCCGGGACGCCGGGCGGCTGATCCGTTCGTCATCCCGGCCCAGGCGGATTCGCCTGAAATCCTCCCACGCCGACATTCGCACCGGTACCGACGTGGCGGTGGAGCGTTTCATCGTGGGGCGCATTCGGTCCCGGTTCCCCGAGCATCGGATCGTGGCCGAAGAGAGCTTCGCGGGACTTCCGGGAGGCGACCGCCCGCTCTGGCTGGTCGATCCGATCGACGGCACCACCAACTACTTCCGGGGGCTTCCCTTCTTCGGCTGCAACATCGCCCTCTGGGCCGACGAGGCCGTCAGGCTGGGGGTGGTGGTAGATGCCGCCCGTCGCATCGTCTACTGGGCGGAGGCCGGCGGGGGGAGCTGGGCGAAGGGAAGGCGCCTGAGGGTCTCCGAGGTGAGGGAGCTGCCCCAGGCGGTGCTGGCCACCGGGTTCCCCTACGACCGGGGAGAGAATCCCGACAACAACCTGGCCGAGCTCAGCGCCGTCCTCCCGAGAGCCCGTGCGGTTCGCACCATGGGCTGCGCCGGCCTGGACCTGGTCGGGGTGGCGGCCGGCCGCCTCGATGGCTACTGGGAGGCGGGCACCGGGCCGTGGGACTCGGCGGCCGGATCGCTGCTGGTCCGGGAGGCGGGCGGCGAGGTGACCACCTACCAGGGCGATCCATGGACGCCGGCCGCCCGGACCGTGCTGGCCACCAACGGACGCATCCATCAAGCGCTGCTGGATCTGATCGGCGCCGCCCGCCTCAAAGCCACGTCCTGAGTCAGGGACCGGCGGCGAGATGCTCCTCGATGGCGTCGGTGGCGATCCCGTCGGGGGCATAGCGCAGCAGGGCGGCGAAGCCGGCCGGGTCGGTGACGGTCCACAGGAAGAGCCCGCGGCCGGCGGCGCGGATCGCCTCGGTGACCTCCGTCGAGGCGACCCGGTGGTAGAGCATCACCGCATCGACGCTCTCGGGAAGAGCCGGTATGCCTCCCGTCTCCACCGAGAGGCCGGTGGTCACGCCGGGGAGGGCTCGCTTCAGGAGGGCCAGCGCAGCAGCTTCCTCCGAGCTGACGATCGTTCGCTCGACCAGCCCTCGCTCGGAGAGCAGACCGGCGAGAAGCTCCTCCTTGCCGGTGCCCTTCCAGTCCAGGTTGAGGAGCACGTCGCTCCCGGCCACCAGATCCAAGAAGGGCTCCACCGGAGGGGCGGGGAGATCGCCCGGTTCGTGGGACACCACCAGGGCGCCGTCGGGGCGATTCCAGACGTCGAACTCCACCGCCGGGGCGCCGAGGCGGATGGCCCGCTCCAGTGCCGCCAGCGAGTTCTCGGGATGATCGAAATCGTGGGCACCCCGGTGAGCGATGGGCACGGGGGAGGAAAAGGGGAACTCCATTGCGAACCTAAGGCTTGGCTGTACCGGATCGGTTCAATTCTGCCCAAGGTTTCGAGGTAGCTCTGGCGATTCAGCCCGCCAGGGCCGGGGGATTGGCGGCCAGCGCCTCGCGGATCATCGCGACTACCTGAGCCGAGCGGTCGGTGATGTCCTGCCAGGTGAACCGGAGCACCCGCCAGCCGGCCAGCATGGCGAGGTTGTCCCGCCGGCGATCCGTCTCGAAGGCCTCGCTCAGGCTATGCCAGCGCCGGCTATCGGCCTCAATGAGCAGGCACGCCGCGGGATAGGCGAGATCTACCCGTCCGGACTGCTGCGCCCGCCAGGGCAGTGGAAACTGCTGGAGGGGCTCAGGGAGGCCCGCCTCCAAGAGGAGCCGCACCAGCTTGCGCTCGAGGACTGACTCGGACATCTCGAGGCCTGGGCTCCTGCCCTCCAGAGTCTTCCTCAGGCGTTGCACTCCTGGCTTGCCGCGGCGGGCAAGGGAGGAGAGGGTTCCCTGCAGATCCTCGAGTGGCAGGCGCTTCGTGACCAGACAGTCGTCGACGACCCGCTCCAGCCGAGCCGGCCGAAGCACGGCGGCCAGGTCCACGATCGTCCTGGGGAGGGAGGTGGCGGGCAGGTCGTCAACCATCACCACGAAATCGCTGGTGAGGTCCGTCGATTGATGCACGTAGACGTCGGGGAAACGGCGCCCGGCTCGCAGAGGCACCGTCACGACGGCCCGGCCTCGGGGTACATGGGCCAGGCCGTGGAGCTCGGCGGCGGACTCGTGTGACACCACCGCCGGCAGGGCGGTTGTGGCCGCCGCCAACCGGCTCAAGAGCGAATCGTGCTGCCCGATAAGCCGGAAGGTACCGGGCTCGATCCGCTTCCACAGGCCTGATGCCACCCGGCGGTGGATCATTCGATCGGTCATCCCGGCCGCCAGGGCCTGTCGGCGAGTGACTATTCCATGTTGATGACCGGCAATGAGCCAGATCTTCTGGTCCAAGAGGGAGTTCATGCCGTGCATCATGCAACGCGACCGTGACAGATTCCGCCGCTCCCCAAACTCGAGGCAGGAATGTACCGTTTCGGTACAGCCAAGCCTTAGGTTCGCCGGGTAACCCTCGCCGGGTAACCCTCGCCGGGTAACCCTCGCCGGGTTACCCCCAGAGCAGTGAACGGTCGGAGGCGGGGTCGAAGAAGTGGACCTTGTCGGGGTCCATGCGGAGCCTGACCCGGTCGCCGGTCTTGGGGCGTGCCTCCGCCCCGGCCAGCGCTCGGATCAGCACGTCCCCCACCTCGACATCCACCAGGTCCTCCCGTCCCAGCGGCTCGACGGCCACCACCTGGCCTTCGATCTCGCCCTCTCCGAGGTGGAGGTCCTCGGGCCGGATGCCCAGGGTCACCGTGCCCCCCTGCTCGGCGGCCGGCCGGCCCCGCTCGGCAGAGAGCGGCACGGTCATCCCGGGGCGCCGCGCCGAGAAAGCCCCGTTCTCCTGCACCACCTCCACGTCGATGAAGTCCATGGGGGGATTGCCCACGAAGCCGGCCACGAACCGGGTGGGGGGCCGGTTGTAGGTGTCGTCGGGGGTGAGGTAGGACTCCAGGCGCCCACGGTTCATGATGGCCACCCGGTCGGCCATGGTCATGGCCTCCACCTGGTCGTGGGTGACGTAGATGGAGGTGATCCCCAGATCGGCTACCAGGCGCTTGATCTCGGTGCGCATGGTGACCCGCAGCCGGGCGTCCAGGTTGGAGAGTGGCTCGTCGAAGAGGAGGGCGTCCGGCTCCTTCACCAGCGCCCGCCCCAGCGCCACGCGCTGCTGCTGGCCCCCCGAGAGCTGCCCCGGCTTGCGCTGCATCAGCTCGGCGATGCCCATCATCTGAGCGATCCGCTCGGCCCGCTTCCGCATGTCCTGGGCCGGGACCTTCTTGAGGCGCAGCGGGAAGGTCATGTTCTGGTAGGCGGTCATGTGCGGATAGAGGGCATAGCTTTGGAACACCATGCCCAGGTTGCGTGCCCGGGGGGGTAGCCGGTTCACCACTCGGCCGTCGAAGGCCACCTCTCCGGCGCTGGGACGGTAGATCCCGGCGATGGTGAGAAGGGTGGTGGTCTTCCCGCAGCCGGAAGGTCCCAGGAAAGCGGCCAGCTCGCCGTCCCGGATCTCCAGGTCGAGGCTGTCGACGGCCACCACCGAGTCGAACCGCTTGCTCAGCTCACGAAGCTCGATCTCCACAGCTCAGTCCCCTCCCTTCATACCACCGGTGAAGATGTTCAAGAGGTACTCCTGAGTGAGGAAGAAGAAGACCAGGACCGGGATGAGCTGGAAGAGCCCGATGGCAGCGATCTCGCCGTAGTTGACCGGTGAGGTGGAGCCGAGCAGGTTGTTGAGGTAGACGGCGATGACGTTGCGGGTGGGGCTGACGATGTAGGTGTAGGGGATGATGAACGATCCCCACCCGACGATGAAGGAGAAGATGGAGAGGGCGGCGATCCCGGGCCGAACGAAGGGGAGGGCCACCATCCGCCAGGCTTGGAACCGCGAGCACCCGTCGATGAGGGCGGCTCGCTCCATATCCCACGGCACCCCGTCGAAGAAGCCTTTCATCAGCCAGATCCCCAGCGGCAGCTGGAGGGCGACGCTGACCAGGATGACCCCGCCCACCGTGTTGTAGCCCACACCCCCGATCAGCGGCAGGTCGCCGCCCAGCACCGGCACGCCCGACAGGTAGCGCAGCACGAAGAAGATCGAGATGAGCAAGGTGACGGAGGGGAAGGCATGCAGGATCAGCATGCCGGCCAGGAACTGCCGGCGGCCTCCGAACTGGAGGCGGGAGAGGGCATAGCCGGCCAACGAGGAGACGGCCACCACCCCGATGGTGAGCCCGGAAGCTACTAGGAAGGTGTTGAGCGTGATCTTCCAGATGGTGGGATCCCCGAGGAACGCCCAGTTGCGAAGCGTGAAGCCCCCGAAGCGGCCCTGGCCGTCCACCGGGATCAGGCCGTGGGTGCGGTCGGCGAAGGTGGAGACCACGATCCACAAGTAGCCCACCACCACCGGGAGCGTCAGCACTGCCAGGGCGGCCAGGCGCAGGCCGCCCTCCCGATATTCGGAATCTGCCCAGCGCCGGCGGAGCGAGGGCCGCGGCCCGGGAGCTGCGGGCACGCGCGCGGCGACTTCCTCCTCGGGCCGTTCCAGGGTCTCCACCGAATCCGTCATAGGGCCTCGATCTTGGGGACCTGGACCAGCTCATCGAAGCGGAAGAAGCGCATGTAGGCCAGGGAGGCGGCCACCCCCAAGGCCACCAGGATCACCGCCAGTGCCGACCCCAGCCCGTACTGGAAGTTGCCGAAGTAGTTGGAGAGGGCGGTCTGGTAGGCCCAGAGCGACCAGACCCGGGTGCCGAAGTTCCCGTCGGTGAGCACCAGGATGTACTCGAAGGAGGTGAGGAGCGACAGGGTCTGATAAGTGGTCACGAAGAGGAGGGGCCACTTGAGGGCGGGCACGATCAGGTACCGGATGCGCTGCCAGACTCCGCATCCATCCACCAGGGCGGCGTTCATGTAGTCCCGGGGGATCGACTGGATGGCCGAGGAGAAGACGATCATCCCGAAGGACGCGCCCACCAGGCCGTTGGTGATGATCACGAAGGTCCACGGGGCGTCGGGGACCAGCCCGGCGCCGCTCGCCCCGAGGGGCACCAGCAGGTGGCGGTTGATGATCCCGAACGGCGCCCGCTCGGCGATGAACTTCCACATCATGATGTAGACCACCACCGGCGTGATGCGGGGCAGGAGCCAGATCCCCCGGAAGAAGAAGCCGGCCCGCCGGGGGATGTGGGTGGTGAGGAGGGCGATCAGCAGGGCCATCCCCACGTTGAAGAGGGTCAGCGTGGCGGTCACGTAGAAGATGGTGGCCCACGTATTGGCGCGGAAGTGGGGGTGGGAGAAGATGCGCCGGTAGTTCTGCAGCCCGATGAACTCCCAGTTCCGCAAGCCGGTGGCGGTCGACATGTTGGTGAGGGAGATCAGCACGATGATCACCACCGGGATGGCGAAGAACAGGGTCACCAGGACCAAGGTGGGACTCAGGAAGAGGTAGGGCGTCGCCCGCCCCTTCCCAAGCCCCCTCATCCGCTCTGCCGCCGCTACCGCCATGCGCCTCCCTGGGTAGGCCGTGCCCGGCGACTACTCGAAGATCACGTCGTCCGGGATCTCTGCCTCCAGGATCTGGATCGCCTCGTCGGCCGCCTCCTCCGGGCTCAGCTCGCCGTTCTCCGCCTTGACCATGCTATTCCACAGGGCATCGAAGTACGGTCCGTAAGCCACGTGGTTGGGCTGGTAGAAGTTGTGGTCGAGCATGTAGAGCGTCTCCGAGAGCAGACGGTCGTTGGCGTAATCCGGGTACTCCGCCTGGGCGTTCACCACTCCCAGGTGGGTGCTCTCCACCGCGTGGAGGGTGTTGATCTCGGCGGTGGTGGTCTTGGCCAGCACCTCACAGGCCGGGCCCTGGTTGGGCGCCCCGGAGGCCGACTCGGAAGTGAGCATGTAGATCAGGGGATGGGACAGGGTGCTTCCCCCCTCTCCTGCTCGCCCGCTCGGTTGCAGCGCGTAGCCGATGTTCTCGAAGAGGTACTCCTGGCCTCCCAGGTCGCCCACGTAGTTGGCCGCCCAGTCGGCCCACTGCCAGATCCCTCCGTTGAAGAAGAGGACGTTGCCGTGCGAGACGGTGTCGTGCCACACCTCGAACTCGGTGCCGATGTAGTTCTCGGGAGTGATGCCCTCCTCGACCACCCGGCGCTGGAAGCCGTACCAGTCCACCAGGGCCTGGCGGGTCACCACCAGCTTGCCCTCCCCCTCGTCGTAGAGGCGCCCTCCGTAGGCGTGGTAGTACTGGAGGAAGTCGCCGCCCTTGGTGGGACGGTGCCAGTACCCGAAGCCGGGCTGGACGACACCGGCGTCCTGCGCCTGCTTGGCGGTGGTGATCATGTCGTCGAGGGTGAACTCGCCGTTCTGGATGCGCTGAGGGAGCGAGTCGATCTCCTCCTGCGTCCAACCCAGCTCGGCCAGCATGGTCTTGTTGTAGAACATCGGGCGGGCCTCGGTGTCCTGCGGCACGCCCCACACCTGCCCGTTCCACGACGCCGAAGCCCACAGCGAGTCTATGACGTCGCCGAACTCGGGGTGGGCCTCACGGCAGTCCTCGAACGGGATGACGTACCCGGCCTGGCCCCACACGGCGACGTCCTCGTGGCCGGAGACCACGATGTCCGGCGCCTCCCCGGCATCGGCGGCCAGGGTGAACTTGCGCTTGTAGTCCTCCCAACCGGAAGAGTCGTTCACCGGCTCGACCGATACGTCCCAGGTCTCGACGTTCTCGGCCGCCATGGCCGGTCCGTCCGAGCGCCAGTGCTCGACCTCATTGGACATCGACCAGACCGTCACATCGACCTGCGACCCCTCCGCTGGTCCCTCGAGGGCCTCTCCGCCCCCTCCCGGCTGGCAGGCGGCCAGCACCAGGACGAGAGCAGCCAGTAGTGTCACGAAACGACGATCCATGCGTCGCCCCCTCCCTTACCGGTCTGCGGGGCCGAGCCCTGCAGAGCTACTCGAAATCCTCTTCGCCGCCCCTGGGTTGGAGCGTTCCAGAGTCAATATATCATCCGGTCCTGAGCGCTGCCACCGATGTTCTGGGTGACCGAGATGCCGATCGCCCACCGCGGCTTGCACGACGCGGCGCGGCCCGAGAACTCGCTGGCCGCCTTTGGGGCCGCCCTGGAAGCCGGCTACCCCATCGAGCTGGACGTGCAGCTGCTCAGGGACGGTGCCGTGGCCGTGTTCCATGACGAGAGCCTGGAGCGCATGGCCGGGCTGCCCGGGCACATCCGCGACCAGACCAGGGCCTCCCTGGCAGGGATGCGGCTGGCTGCCTCGGAGGAGACGATCCCCCTCCTGGAGGACGTCCTGGATCGGGTGGGGGAGGCCGTTCCACTCCTCGTAGAGCTCAAGAGTCCCGACCCGGTGGGCAGGCTGGAGGAAGAGACCCGCAGGCGTCTCGAGGGCTACCGGGG
>JBOGFC010000110.1:0-36532 GCA_050742155.1 Acidimicrobiia bacterium | reverse complement strand
CCCTCCCAGAGGGAGGGGGAGTGGTAGGACCCCCTCCCAGAGGGAGGGGGAGTCGTGGGTCACAGCTCCGGGCGGACCTCGTCCAGTGTCTCGAAGAAGGTGCGGTTCTCGGCCTCGGTGCCCACCGTCACCCGGCACCACCCGTCTTCCATCGGCCGGATGATCACCCCTCTGCGGAGCATCGCTTGGTGGACCCGGCGAGCGTCGTCCCCGGGCCTCAGATAGACGAAGTTGGTCTGGCTCTCGGCGTAGGGGATCCGGCGGGCGGCCAGCTCGTCGGAGAACAGCTTGAGACCCTCGGCATTGTGCTCGATGCGCTCGATGACCCGGTCCGGATGGTTGAGCGACTCGATGGCCGCCACCTGGGCCAGGGAGCTCACGGAGAATGGGATCTGGGCACGTCGCAGTTGGTCGAGCGTGCCCGGATGCCCGATCAGGTAGCCCACCCGCAGGCCGGCCAGTCCGTAGACCTTCGAGAAGGTCCTGGTGACCAGCACATTCTCCCGCTCGAGGGCCAGCGGGAGGGCGCTCTCATAATCGGCCGCCTGGGCGAAGTCGTAGTAGGCCTCGTCCACCACCACCAGCACCCGGCTGGGGAGGCGGTCGATGAACTCGAAGAGGTCCTCGCCGGCAACGTAGGTCCCGGTGGGGTTGTTGGGATTGCACACGTAGACCACCGTGGTGTCCTCCCGCACGGCACCCGCCATGGCCTCCAGATCGTGGCGCAGGCGGTCGTCGAGCGGCACCTCGAGGCACCGGGCCCCGGCCAGCTTGGTGACGATCGGGTACATCACGAAGCTCGGCCAGGGGTAGACGGCGCTGGTGTGCGGGCCGCTCACCGAGAGGGCGGTGACCAGCAGCAGCTCGGTCGTGCCGCCTCCGAACAGGAGGTGCTCCTCGGCGATGCCGTGGTGCTGGGCGACGGCCCGACCGAGGTAGAAGCGCTCGTGGTCCGGGTAGCGGTTCGCCTCGGCGGCGTGGTGGGCGATGGCCTGCTGTACCTCCGGGAACGGGGGGAGGGGCGACTCGTTGGAGGCCAGCTTGATGATCCGCTCCAGGTCGTGTTCCCGGGCCACCTCCTCGATCGGCTTGCCGGGCCGGTATGGGTTGACCGAGCGGAGCTCCTCGCGAAACGTCGGCACCAGGCCAGCCTACCGCATACTCGAAAGACCTACCCGCCCCGCATGTGCGGCGGCAGGTTCTCCGCCACCAGCCGGCAGAGCTCCTCGTGGATGAGGCCGTTGCTGGCCACCACCACCTCGCCCCCCAGCCGGTAGGGGTCGCCCAGGTGATCGGTGAGGGTGCCCCCCGCCTCTTCGACGAGGAGCATGCCGGCGCCGACGTCCCAGGGTCCCAGCTTGAACTCCCAGAAGCCGTCGTAGCGCCCGGCGGCCACCCAGGCCAGGTCGAGGGCGGCGGTCCCCATCCGGCGTACCCCGCGCGCCGCGATGAGCACGGCACCCAGAGTGGTGACATACTCGGCGCCATGGCGCCGGCGATCGTACGGGAAGCCGGTGGCCAGCAGGCTCTCGGACAGCTCTGTGCGCTCGGTGACCCTCACCGGGTGTCCG
Organism: Acidimicrobiia bacterium; assembly: GCA_050742155.1. Taxonomy (GTDB): domain Bacteria; phylum Actinomycetota; class Acidimicrobiia; order Spongiisociales; family JALYHC01; genus JBOGFC01. The sequence continues at coordinate 34,961 of JBOGFC010000110.1, read as the reverse complement.
TCGAGCTCGACTCCCGCGCCGCGGGTCGCCACGAACTCCTCCTCCCGAAACACGTCGACCACTACGCCCAGCAAAGGCTGTTCCCCCTCGAAGAGCGCCACCGAGACGGCCACGTGGGGAACTTGGTGGAGGAAGTTGACCGTCCCGTCCAGCGGGTCCACCACCCAATGCCGGCCGAGGGTGGTCGAGCCGCCTGCCTCCTCGGAGAGGATGCCGTCTTCGGGCCGGTGGCGCCCGATCAGCTCGAGCATCACGGCCTCCGAGCGGCGATCGGCCTCGGTCACCGGGTCGACCTCGCCCTTGAAGTCGGCTCCTTCCAGCCGTCCCATCCAGCCCCGAACCACCGCGGCCCCCCGGTGAGCCACCTTCAGGGCGAGCTCCCGATCGTCCATGGAGCGAGTGTATGGGGCCGATCCCCGGCCGTGCGGTAGTGTCGGGTCAGGCGCCGGCCCTACAAGGAGGACTGTGTTCCAGATCCTTGACCCGCAGGGAAACCTGGTGGGGGAGGATCCCAACCTCGACGAGAAGGACCTGCTGGAGCTCTACCGCCTGATGGTGCTCTCCCGGGGGTTCGACCGCCGGGCGGTGGCCCTGCAGCGGCAGGGGCGGCTGGGCACCTACGCCATGCTGGAGGGCCAGGAGGCCGCCCAGGTGGGATCGGCCTATGCCTTCGGACCGGAGGATTTTCTCTATCCCTCCTACCGGGAACAGGCGGTGCAGATCACTCGGGGCATGCCACTCGCCGTGATCCTCTGCTATTGGCGGGGACTGCCCAACGCCGAATGGGATCCCTACCGCTACCGGATGGCGGTGATCACGGTTCCCATCGGCAGCCATCTCCCGCACGCGGTAGGCCATGCCTACGCCGCCCGCCTGGCCGGGAAGCCGGTGGTGACCGGCGCCTACTTCGGCGACGGGGCCACCTCCGAGAACGACTTCCACTCCGGCCTCAACTTCGCCGGCGTGTGGCGAACTCCGACAGTGTTCCTCTGCCAGAACAACCTCTACGCCATCTCGGTCCCCTACCGGCTGCAGACGGCTTCGGAGACCATCGCCGAGAAGGCGGCCGCCTACGGCATCCAGGGCGTGCAGGTGGACGGGAACGACGTGCTGGCCGTCTACGCCGCCACCTTGGAGGCCGTCCGCCGGGCCCGAGATGGAGACGGCCCCACCCTCATCGAGGCGGTCACGTATCGCACCGGCCCGCATGCCACCGCCGACGACCCGACCCGCTACCGGAGCAAGGACGAGGAGGAGGAGTGGAGGGCCAAGGACCCTCTGGTGCGTTACCGCCGCTACCTGGAGGCCAGACAGCTCTGGTCCGACCAGGCGGAGCAGGAGCTCAGCACCGAGGTGGCCGAGGCGCTCGAGCAAGCGGTCGAGGAGCTGGAGGGGAAGCCTCTCCCCGCGCGGGACGACGTGGTTCGGCACGCCTATGCCCGCATCCCTCATCTCTTGTTGGAGGAGTTCCACGAGGCCCAGGAGGCGGCCGGTGAAGAGCCCACCCGTTTCGCGGCGGAGGAGGTCTGGGAGGAGGAGAGCGATCACCTGCCCGAGGGGCGCACCGAGCGATGGAACATGGCCGAAGCCATCAACGCCGCCCTCCATCAGGCCATGGAGCGGCGGGGGGAGACCGTCGTGCTGGGTGAGGACGTGGGCGTGGCCGGAGGGGTCTTCCGGGTCACCGAAGCTCTGCAAGCTCGCTTCGGGGCCGAGCGGGTGATGGATACCCCCCTCAATGAGTCGGGAATCGTGGGGACGGCCATAGGGATGGCCATCGGAGGTGCCCGTCCGGTGGCCGAGCTGCAGTTCGACGGGTTCGTCTATCCCGGCTTCGACCAGATCGCCAGCCATCTCGGGCGGATGCGGTTCCGCACCAGGGGCCACGTCTCCCTGCCGGTGGTGGTCCGCTTCCCCAACGGGGCCGGCATCCGGGCCCACGAGCACCACTGTGACAGCCCGGAGGCTCTCTTCTGCCAGATTCCCGGGCTGGTGGTGGTGATGCCCTCCACCCCCACCGATGCCAAGGGACTGCTGGCGGCCGCCTTGGAGGGTCTGGATCCGGTGGTGTTTCTGGAACCCAAGGTGCTCTACCGGGCGGGTCGGGAAGAGGTGCCGGTCGAGCACTTCACGCTCCCGCTGGGGAAAGCCCGTCTGCGTCGGGAGGGTGAGAATCTGACCCTGGTCAGCTACGGGTCGATGGTCCCGGTGGCGTTGCGGGCGGCCGAGGAGATGGCCGGGGACGGCGTCTCGGTCGAGGTGGTGGACCTGCGCACCCTCTTTCCCTGGGACACTCGAGCGGTCTTGGAGAGCGTAGAGAGAACCGGCCGGCTGCTGGTGGTGCAGGAAGCGCCTCGGGCGGCCGGGGTGGGAAGCGAGGTGGCCGCCTACGTGGCCGAGCACGGGGCCTACTTCCTGGAAGCGCCCATCCGCCGGGTGGCCGGGTTCGACGCGCCCTGGCCGCAGTTCGCCATCGAGCAGCACGTCCTGGTGGACGTGGGGCGGGTGAAGGCGGCGATCCGACAGGCGATGGAGGGATAAACACCTATGCCGATCCAAGACTTCGAGTACGGCCGGATCGTCATCGACGGACGGGAGGAGCACCGAGACCTCATCATCACCCGCTCCGGCCTGCTGCCTAACTGGTGGCGCCGGGAGGGCCACCTGTTGGTGATGGAGGATCTCGAGTCCATCCTGGACGAGCCTCCCGCGGTGCTGGTGGTGGGCACCGGCACCACCGGGAACATGCGGACGGCGCCGGGCCTGGTCGAGGAGCTGGCGGCCCGGGGAGTCGAGACCGAGGTCATGCCGACCGCCCAGGCGGTGCGGCGCTTCAACGAGCTCCTCGGCCTGCCGGAGGTCGATGCGGCGGCTGCCCTCCATTTGACCTGCTGAGAGTCTTGCCGGCTCTGGCCGCCTTGGCGTCCGCCTTGCTCCTCTGGGCGGCCTTCCCACCTCTCGGTTGGGGATTGCTGGTCTTCGTGGCGCCGGCCCCCCTGCTGTGGGGGCTTCGGCGTGAGATCAGTCTCGGCACCGCCCTGGGCTCCGGGTTGCTCTTCGGGCTGGCCTTCTTCGGGGCGCTCCTCTCCTGGATCCGCTTCGCGGCGCTGATCGCCTGGGTGGCCCTCACGCTGGTGCTGGCCCTGTACCCGACCCTCTACGCCGGCGGGCTCTGGCTGGCCAGGCGATGGCCGGCCGCCTGGTGGTGGGTGGCGGCGACGGGAGGATGGTCGCTGATGGAGCTGGTCAGAGGCCGGTTCCCGCTGGGAGGGTTCCCTTGGGGCATGCTTGGTTACCCGGTGGGGGAGCTCGCCTGGCCCCGGGGCGCCACCCAATGGATCGGGACGAGCGGGTGGTCGGTGATCGTGGTCGGGGTGGGGGCCGGACTGGCGCTCGGGGCATCTCGGGGGGTATGGCGGTGGGCCGGAGCTTCCGCCGCGGTAGCCCTGGCCTTGGTGGTGGGCGGCGCCCTGCGGCCTCCCCTGGCCGAAGGACCGAGCCTCCGGGTGGCCATCGTGCAGGGAAATGCCCCCTGCCCGGGGCTGGCGTGCCAGGGTGAGCGAGAGCGGATCTTCGAGAGCCACCTCCGGCTGACTGCCTCGCTTCGGCCGGGCACCGTCGACCTGGTGGTGTGGCCGGAGAGCTCCACGGGATTCGCCTCCGACCCGGTGCTCAACCCCGGGGTGGGGGAGCTGATCGCCGAGCAGGCTCGCCGCTTGGGCGCCTTCGTGCTGGTGGGAAGCGACCGCCCGCTGGGCGAGGCACACTTCCTCAACACCAACGTGGTCTTCACCCCGGCGGGCTTGATCCTCGACGAGTACGCCAAGCAGCAGCCGGTCCCCTTCGGCGAGTACGTGCCGCTGCGGGATCTCCTCGACTTCATCCCCGAGCTGGAGCAGGTGCCCCGGGACATGGTGCCCGGGCCCGGCCCGGTGGTGTTCCGGCTGCCGAACGGGGTGCTGGGCTCGGTGATCTCCTACGAGGGCGGCTTCGCTCGCCTCGTCCGGCAGGGAGTACGGGCGGGGGCACAGGCGATGGTGGTGGCCACCAACGAGGCCACCTTCGGGCGCAGCCCGGCTTCCGACCAGTTCATCGGGATGACCCGCATGCGGGCCGCCGAGAGCGGGATGTTCCTGGTCCACGCGGCGGTCACCGGCAAGTCGGCGTTCATCGAGCCCGACGGCGCCGTCGGGCCGCGCACCGGCCTGTATACCGCCGAGGTGCTCAGGGACGAGATCCGGTTCCGGACCGGCGGGCCCACCTTGTACGTCCGGTTCGGCGATTGGTTGCAGCTGGCGGCGGTGGCGGTCATGCTGGGAGCGGTGATCCGGCGAGGAAAGGAGCGCTGGTGGCGGTCGACTACCGCACGGAAGGGGATGTAGCGATCATCACCCTGGCACGACCGGAGACGTTCAACGCCATCGACGCCGCCCTGTCGGCTGAGCTGGTGGAGGCGCTGCAACGGGCTGGGGAGGCATCACGAGCGGCCGTGATAACCGGCCAGGGCAAGGCGTTTTGCAGCGGGGCCGACCTCCGGGACCTGTTGGAGGATTACGAGGTGGGCGCTCCGGACCTGGCCCGGCTCGTCGAGGAGCGCTTCAACCCGGTGGCCCGGGCGGTGGCCGGGGCCCAGGTGCCGACGGTGGCCGCCCTGAACGGGGCGGCGGCCGGGGCCGGGATGGGGCTCGCCCTGGCCTGCGACCTGCGAGTGATGGCCGAGGACGCCTACTTCACCAGCGCCTTCATCAACGTGGCGCTCATCCCCGACACCGGCTCCTCCTGGTACCTGGCCCACACGGTGGGGCTTTCCCGGGCCCTGGAGATCGCCTACTCGGGACGGAAGGTGGCGGCCCAAGAAGCGCTCGGCCTGGGGATGGCTCATGCGGTGACGCCCCCTGAGGACCTGGAGCTGGAGGCGATCTCCCAGGCCGGCCGGCTCGCCAACGGCCCCACCGGCGCCTACGTGGCCACCCGGCTCCTGTTGCGTGGAGCGGCCACCAGCAATCTCGACCAGGCGCTGGCCGAGGAGCTGCGGGTGCAAGGGGAGCTGGGCGCCCGGCCCTCCCATGTGGAGGGGGTGAAGGCCTTCCTCGAGAAGCGATCGCCGGACTTCCGCTCGATGGGGAGCTGACACTCAGGCCGGCAGCGACCCCTCCAGCTCCAGCAGGAGGAGCTTCCGCTCCAGGCCGCCGGTGTAGCCGCCCAGCTCGCCCCCCGTGCGGACCACGCGGTGGCAGGGAACCACCACCGGGATGGGGTTGGCCCCGAGGGCGTTGCCGGCCGCCCGGGCGGCTCGGGCATGACCGGCCGCCGCCGCCACCTCCCGATAGGTGGAGAGGCTCCCGAAGGGGACCCGGGCGGTGGCCCGGAGCACCCGGCGGCGGAAACCGGCGGTCAGCGTCCAGTCGATGGCGATCTCGAACGAACGACGCCGTCCTCTGAAGTACTCCTCGAGCTGCCGGCGGGCCGAGTCGAGGGGGGCGGCCATCTCCAGCACTCGGGGGGAGACGCGGCTGGCCAGATCTTGCAGGGTGACGTCGGCCGGCTGGTCCTCGTAGGCCAGCCGCAGCAGCCCGCGGGGGCTGGCGGCCAGGAGCAACCGCCCCAGGGGGGAATCGAAGGTGGTGTAGGCCACGTCGAGCAGCCCTCGCTCGGCGGCGCAGCGGGCCAGCCCGGCGGCCGCTCTGTTCGATTCGGGCAGCTCTGCCTGACGGAGCGCTCGCTCGAGGTCTCTCATGGCTTCCATACCTCCCGTAGCCTTTTGATGCCGTGATGGGCGTTCTGGCGGGCGGCCTCCTCCGAGGTGCCCAGGATGCGGCCGATCTCGGCGTAGGGGAGGTCGTTCAGGTACCGAAGCAGGACCGTGGCACGCTGCTTGGAAGGAAGCCGGCGGACCTCCTCCCAGAGCCGGGGCTCCGGCGCAGGTGGTGGCTCCACGCTCGCTTCGGGGAGGGCCTCGGTGGGCGTCGCCCGGCGGGCCCTGGACCGATGAGCGTCTATTCCCTTGCGGTGGGCGATGGTGAAGATCCAGGCCCGCAGGTTGGATTCTCCGTTGAGCCGCGGGTAGGCGCGCAACGCGGACAGGAAGGTCTCCTGGAAGCAGTCGTCCGCCTCTCCCGGACCGACGTGAGCCACCAGGAAGCGGTGCACCGCCCGGCGGTGCTGGTCGAAGAACGTCTGGAAGGGAGGGAGGCTCACGTGCTGTGGAACGGTAGAGGAGCCGGGGGCGTGAGATCTCCGGTTGGGGGGGCTCAGGTGGGTGCGACGGTTGGCCGATATGAGGACCGTGCGGTTCCGAATGCCGAGGATCCTCCGAGGGGGATCGGTGTTCCTGGCCGTGGCGCTCTTCGCCGTGATGTCACACTGGCCGGGAACCGGACCGGTGGTCGCCACCGTCGGGGCGAGCCCGGACGACCTGGCCCGTCTGGAGGCGGCTCTCGGCATGTTCGAGGCGGCCGGGCTGAGCGTCGGCAGCACTGAGGTGCGCTTTGTGGAGCCGGGCGTCGGGGGGTGCGGCGACGGCTGGGTGGGCCAATACCGCTCCCGCTGGCCTCGCAGCGTGGTGACGGTGTGCACCGATTCCCAGCGGACCCTGGTGCACGAGTTGGCGCACGTGTGGGTGGACCATCATCTCAGCCGGCGAGATCAGGAGAGGTTGGTGGAGCTGTGGCGTCTCCCTGCCTGGAGAGGGGAGGGGGTGGCCTGGGGGGAACGGGCCTCGGAGCACGCCGCCGAGATCATCGTCTGGGGGGTGATACCGGGAGCCGTGCCGAGGGTGCCTGAAACGGATCCAGACATGCTCTCCACCGCCTACATCCGCCTCACCGGACGGGCTCCTGCTGCCGGATTCGGGAGACCGACCGAGTAGCAGACGCGGAGAGAGGCCCTGGGCAGGGCCTCCCTCCAAGTGTCAGCTTGCTACTACCCGCCGGTTGTGGTCGTCGTACCTGGCAGGGTTGTAGTGGTACCCAGGGGCGGCACCGTCGTTACGCCCGGCGTATCCGCCGGGACATCCTGGTCAACCGTTCCGTCGCAGGCCGCCACTAGCAGGATCGCAGCCAGCAGCATTCCCAACCGGAGTCGGATATCCCTCAGTTCGATCATGGCAAACCCCTTTTCTCCGCTTTGAATGACCTCCGACCAGAGGTCAGGGCGGTTGCTTACCCCGAACCCCTACCCGGAAAACATCTGGATCAGTAACCGTCCGCGGTGGTGTCGGTGCCTTCCTCGGGGAGGTTGTCGAAGTCGGTCTCCCCCTGCTGGCATCCCACCAGTGGCAGGATCGTCAAGAGGAGCAGGCCTACCCACATCCGGGCATCTCGGAGTCGCATCAGTGCCATTCCTTTCCCGTGACCGCCGACCGTTACCCGGTTGCCCGCACGCCGAAACAACCCGGTTGTATCAATCTGGCCGACTCGACCACAGGCCTTGGGCCACGATCGGTCGCGGGCGACGAAGTGGCTATATTTGGGCTTCCCGATGTGGCGTCATAAAGGGCCGGCCCATGGAAGTTGGAATCCGGGAACTTCGTGATCACCTCAGCACCTACCTGAAGAAGGTACGGGGCGGAGAGGAGCTGGTGGTCACCGATCGCGGCCGTGCCGTGGCGCGTGTGGTGCCCCTTGCCGAAGAACGCTCTATCGACCGGCTAGTGGCCGAGGGTCTCGTCACCCCCGCCAAACAGGCTCGACGCTCTCGGCCCCGCAGGCCCATCGAGGCTGATGGCTCAGTTACGGACCTGGTCACTGATCAGCGGCGGTGATCGGCTACTTCGATACGTCGGCGGTCCTGCCCCTCCTCATCGATGAGCCGGCGTCCGAGGTGGCTGGTCGTATGTGGGACACCTCCGACCGGGTGGTGTCGGTGCGATTGATCTATCCCGAAGCGAGGGCGGCCCTCGCTCAGGCCAATCGCCTCGGTCGCCTCACCGCCTACCAGCTCCGCGCTGCGGTTGATCAGCTCGACCGGTTGGTGGCCCAGTTCCATATCGTCGAAGTGACCGAGATCCTGGCGAGGCGGGCCGGTCAGCTGGCCGAGGAGCAGAGAGTTCGCGGCTACGACGCAGTTCACCTGGCTGCCGCGGAGGCGGTCAATGATCCCGACACGATCGTGGTGGCAGGCGACCGCGAGCTTTGTGATGCGGCCGGACGCCTCGGGATCAACTTCGCTCAACTGTGAGGCCGAAGGGAGCACTTTGGCGCTTGCGATCGGGTGCTCTGGGGAATTCCAGGACGTCGAGCACATCGGCCGTCACCACCTGCACGCCCGTCATCCCAGGTAGTCGGTGCGAAGTGGCTGAATCGTTGCGGACCAGCCACCGGTGTCAAGGGATTTCCCAAGCTGCTCCCACATTGCGTACTCACCTTCCACCTCCCAGACCTCGACCAGCCGGCCACCTCCGAAACGAAAGAAGAACATGGCGTCTACCTCGATATGCCCGCCGGTGGGCGGCAATCCCTTCCACATGGCGCGCTGGGCGGCGCCCGTGTGAGTGAGGCGGGCCGCAACGAGGTCGCCGTCTGCGACGAGGTCCTCGATCGTGAACCGCGGGCCCGCCAAGGGCGCTGCGCCAATGCGCCACGAGCCGCCTGAGCTCCTCCAGGCCCGAGGTGCTGGTCGAGCTCGGAAGTGGAACCGGACTTCTTTGCCGAAGACCTCAGCCAGGCCGTCGAAGTCGGCGCGGTTCCAGGCTTTCGAAGATTGCGCGGACGACCGCCGTGTGTGCTTCGTTTCCCATCAAGGCCAGGCTACGTAGTGGTTCGTTCTGGGGCGCGATTTGTCCGGTCGATGGTCGACTTGCTCCGGAGTCGTTTGCCATACCCCGTTCCCATCACCGCCGGAGTTGGGTAGCTTGCGTAGGAAACGAATGGAGAGGGATCTATCTATGACACGCATAGCCATCAACGGGTTCGGTCGCATCGGCAGATGCTCCTTCAAGCAGTTCGTGGCCGACGACCGCTTCGAGGTGGTAGGGCTCAACGACCTGGCCGACCTCGACGAGTTGGCCTACCTGCTCAAGTACGACTCGGTGCACGGCCGGTATCCCCGCAAGGTGTCCAACTCCGGCGAACGACTGGTCGTGGATGGGATGGAGATCCCCTTCACCCAAGAACGCGATCCGGCCCGGTTGCCGTGGGGAGAGTTGGGGGTGGACGTGGTGATCGAGACCAGTGGGGCGATGCGCTCTCGGGCGGACGCGGCCGGCCATCTCGAGGCCGGCGCCTCCCGCGTGGTGATCTCGGCACCTTCCGACGACGCCGATGCCACCTTCGTGTACGGCGTCAACGAGGACACCTATGACCCCGACCGTCACTTCGTCGTCAGCAACGCCTCCTGCACCACCAACTGCCTGGCACCGGTGGCCAAGGTGCTCTCCGACGCCTTCGGGGTCGAGCATCTCATGATGTCGACCATTCATGCTTACACCAGCAGCCAGTCGCTCGTGGACACACCCACCCGCAAGCGGCGACGAGGACGGGCCGCGGCTGTGTCCATCGTTCCCACCACCACCGGCGCCACCAAGGCCACCGAACGGGTGGTCCCCGAACTGGCAGGCCGCATGACCGGGATGGCCTTCCGGATCCCGGTGGAGAACGGATCGGTCACGGATATCACCGCCCTGCTCAGCCGTCCCGTCACCATCGACCAGATCCACGGGGCGCTGACGGAGGCTGCGGGGGGACGTATGAAAGGCGTCCTGAGGGTCACCGATGAGGCGCTGGTCTCCCGTGACATCATCGGCGACCCACACTCGTCGATCGTCGATTCGGAGTTGACGATGCTGTTGCGGGACTCCGTGGTCAAGATCGTGTGCTGGTACGACAACGAATGGGGATACTCGGCCCGAATGGTCGATATGGCGGCAGTGGTCGGGTGACGGCGCCCACTGAGGGGCGGAAGAGAAGTTCGGAAACAGGACGAGGATCTAGGCGCTGGTTCCGGATCGAGGTGTCGATCGACGACCAAGAGCCCGAGCCGGTCGAAGATGAAGCCCGGTCGGGGCCAGTGCTGCGTGGCGCCGACGGGCACGTCCCTGATCATTCCCCCATCGAGACCAGAAGCCCCTGGCAGAGCGAAGACAAGAACACAAGCCGGATCGAGGATCCGTGCCAGCGAGTCTCCCAGGCCGGTTACCGAGCTCGAGCGCGGCTCGTACTGGTTGCCAGCCCGCGTCGTAGGGCGGTGGTGAGTGAGTCCCGGTCGGGGGCACCCCGATAACGACGGCCGTTGATGAAGAAGGTCGGCGTCCCGGCGGCACCGCTCTCGTCGGCGCTTTCGGCGTCCCGTGCCACTCGAAGGGCATGGCGCCGCTCGTAGAGGTCTTCCTTGAACCGCTCGACATCGAGCCCGAGTCCGCTTGCGTAGGAGACCAGGTCCTCCAACGTCAGGGCCCTCTGATGAGCGAACAAGGCATCGTGCATCTCCCAAAACCGACCCTGCGCTCCGGCCGCCTCGGCCGCCTCGGCTGCGAGCTGGGCATGTTCGTGCACCTCGGGGAGGGGCAGATGACGAAACACAAAGGCGAGGTCGTCTCCAAAGGTACGAACGAGTTCGCGGACGACCGACTCGGCCCGGCCGCAATGGGGGCATTCGAAATCTCCGTATTCCACCAGCGTCACCGGTGCCTCGACCGGGCCCCGGATGTGGTCGACCTCGGGGTCGACCGGTTCGGCGAGGTCGAGGATCGGCGGCGCCATGCGATCCTCGCCGGCGGCACGGACTCGCGAAGGCAGCCGGGCGATGATGCCGAACACCAACCACGCCAGCACCGAGGCGATGGCCGAGGCGGCCAGGATCCCCAACTTCGCATCGTCAAGTTCTTGGCCTACGAAGGAGATGTCGGCGATGAGCAGCGACACGGTGAACCCGATCCCGGCGACGGTGGCGGTGCCGAGCAGCGACGCCCAGGGCACGGTGAGCGGAAAGCCCCCCAACCATCGACGCGAGACCAGCCAGGTGACGCCGGTGATGCCCGCGAGCTTTCCGATCACGAGTCCGGCGACGATCCCGATGGTGATGGGCGAGGCGGCGGCGCGCCGGATCACCTCGGTGTTCAACTCGACGCCGGCATTGGCCAGGGCGAACACCGGGACGATGACATAGCTCGTCCAGGGGTGGAACAGATGCTGGAGACGTTCGTTGGGGGAGATGGTCACGGCCAGCGTCCGGCTGGCGGTGCGAGCGATCTCAGGAGTCGGCTCCTCCCGGAACAGACGCCACAGCGCCCCGGCCTGATGGAGGTCTTCCCGCTTCGGCGGGTAGGCGGTGGCAAGTAGGCCAACGGCCACGCCGGCGATCGTGGCATGGACCCCGGAGATGAGGGTCGCCAGCCAGATTCCGAGCGCCACCAGGAAGTACGGCACGCCGTGGCGGACGCCGGCTCTGCGGAGGGCCAGCACACCTCCGAACAGACCGAGGGCGACCAGCAGGGCGACCGGCGAGAGCTCCTCCGTGTAGGCGACGGCGATGACGGTCATGGCGACGACATCGTCGACGATGACGACGGTGAGGAGGAAGGTCCGGACTCGAGGCAAGGCGCCGCCGATCAGAGTGAGGATCCCGAGGGCGAAGGCCGTGTCGGTGCCCATGACGATCCCCCAGCCTCGCGCCGAGGTCTCCCCGGCGTTGAGGGCGAGATAGATCAGCGCCGGAACAACCATCCCTCCGAGGGCGGCGAGCACCGGGGTGGCCACCCGGCGCCGCTCGCGCAACTCGCCCATGTCGAACTCGCGGCGTATCTCGAGGCCGACGACGAAGAAGAAGAGGGCCATGAGACCGTCGTTGACCCAATGCCGGAGATCGAGCGCCAGTTCGGAGTCGCCGAGGCGCAGCGCCAACTCCGTTTCCCAGATCCGGTCATAAGCTGCCGACCAGGGCGAGTTTGCCCAGATGAGGGCGATGAGCGTCGCCACGAGTAGCACGGCGGCGCTGGAGTTCTCGGTGGCGATGAACTCCCGCAGGGGCGCCAGCCCCCGCCTCCGGGGCGTGGTCTGCCAAGGCGCGGGCGACGCTGGAGAGCTTGCGGTCCCGTCGGGGCCGCCGGCTGCCGGCGTGCCGGTCATAGCGACCCTGCCCGAGCCGGGGCTCCGCTCATGAGTACCCAGGCTCTGGGGGCGGGTCAGGGGCGAGACCAGCAGACGCCGCGCTTCTCACGTAACCCATTCTCCTTCGAGCGGCAGGCCGGCCTCCTCCCAGTCGGTCAGCCCTCCCTCGTAACGTCTCACGTCCTGGTAGCCGCGATCGACGAGTTCGTGGTAGAGAGCGATGCTGGCGTTTGTGCTTGGCGCGGAACGCCCATTCGTTGAGAGCCATCACCAACCGGAAACGGTCGCCCCGCTTCGGCTTGGCGCGCAGCTCCTGGCGGTCAATGGTACGGACGGCCCTCGAGGGGAAGAGACCGCTCATGATCCTCCTCGCTCTCTCCCATCCGATCCGGATCCGCGGCCGCCCTGAATGCCTTCCAGGAGGCGGCTGAGTTGGCGACGCTCTGAGCGGTCCAGCTTCTCGAGAAGGCGTTGCTCGGCCTCGAACACTCGTGGGGCCGCCTTGGCCAGCGCCTCCCAGCCCGACTCGGTGATCGAGGCGGTGACCACCCGCCGGTCGTCTTCGTCTCGGCTCCTCCGTACCAGCCGGTCGGCTTCGAGGCGATCGATGAGGGCGGTGAGGTTGGAGGCCGACTTGAGGAGCCGCCGGGCGATGTCGGAGAGTGGCAGGCCCGGTCGGGGGGAGGCGGCCAGCTCCATGAGGATGTTGAACCGGGTCACGCTGAGCCCGACCTCGGCCAGGACTTGCTCGAGCAGACCGCTGACCCACTGCTCGGACCGCACCAAGGCAAGGATCGGCCGGCTGGCCTCGGCGTCGCCGCCGGCTTGTTGCATGAGCGTTCGGAACCGTTCGGGGAAGCGCTCGTGGTCGGCCATGCGAGCCTGATCTTTCATCTACGAAATATTATCTCGCTAAAGCGTGTTGGGGGAACTCGAAGGCCCGGGATCCCGGGCTCGAGCGCAAGGAGTCATACGGCAACCAGCGGGCGGGGCTGGAGGCGACCACCGTCCTTCACCGCCGCTACCGGGGGCGGCAACTCCGTCAAGGTGCGGCTGGACATCTCGGCCGCGAAGGCCACCACCTGAGACTCGGCCACCGCACTGCCAGCAGAGCCACCCGGGAAGCCTGCCAAGATGGACCCCAGGTGGCTCGTCCCCCATGCGAGAGAAGGGAGCATCCCGAATGGCCATCATCCGCCTCAACCACGCCGTCCTCTTCGTCCGGGACGCCGAGCGCTCCGCCGCCTTCTACGAGGAGGCTCTCGGCTTCCGCCGTCTCGACATGGGTGGAATCCCCGGGGCTGTGTTCTTGCAGGCGCCCGGGTCGACCAACGACCACGACCTGGGCTTGTTCAGCATCGGCGAGGAGGCGGGACCCTCGGGCGCCGGGCGCCACACCGTCGGGCTCTACCACCTGGCCTGGGAGGTCGACACCCTCGACGAGCTCGAGCGGCTCCAGGAAGTCCTCGCCTCCCGCGGCGCTCTCGTCGGCGCCAGTGACCACGGGACCACCAAGAGCCTGTACGGCCGCGATCCCGATGGGATCGAGTTCGAGGTGGCCTGGATCATCCCGGCCGAGTTCCTCGATGACAGCGCTCGGGCCGGCAGGCGCAGCATCCGACCGCTCAATATCTCCGGCGAGAAGCAGCGTTACGGAGCCACCACGCCGGGCGGCGTAGGCATCTCGACTCCGGCGCGGAATGTCCTCGGCAACTGATACGGAACTGAGCCGCTACCGCCGGCAGTTGCCCATCAGGGCTCGATCAACGTCCCCGCTCGGCCGGCCATGGCCGTCTCGAGATGATCGATGTCGGTGATCAGCGCAGGTTGGCCCACCTCCTCCACGTAATCGGCCGCCGCCTCCACTTTGGGGCCCATGGAACCGGGGGGGAGCTCTTCGGAGTCCAGCATCTCCCGGGCGGCGGCGACCGGCATGCTCCGGATGGGCTCCTCGTCGGGTGTCCCGAAGCTTCGGGCCACGTGCGGCTGGTCCATGAGGATGACAAAGGCCCCGGCTCTCAGGGCCCGGGCCAGGAGGGAGGCGGTGCGGTCCTTGTCGATGACGGCCTCGATCCCCTCGAGCCGCTCCCCGGCCCGCACGACCGGCACCCCCCCTCCCCCGCCGGCGATCACCACCCGACCTCGTCCCACCGCTCGGAGGATGGCCGCCAGCTCCACCACCTCCCGGGGGCGGGGAGAAGGCACCACCCGCCGCCACCCCCTTCCGGCGATCCGAACCATCTCCCAGCCCGGCTTTCGGTCCGGGTAGTACGGGCCCACCGGCTTGCTGGGATTCCGAAAACCTGGGTCCTCCCGATCAACCACCACCTGGGTGAGCAGCGTCACCACCTCGAGTCGTGGCGAGGAGTTGCGCAGGGCGCGGGCGAGCAGGTAGCCGATGCTGCCCTGGGTCTCAGCCACCAGCACGTCGAGGGGGACTACGGAAAGCTGGTCCCCGGTGGCCTCGGCGCGCAACAGGGCCGTCCCCACCTGGGGGCCGTTGCCGTGGACCAGCACGGCGCCCTGGTAGGCGGCGAGTATCGGTGCCAGGCCGGCAGCCAGCGCGGCCGCCCGTTCCTCCTGGCCCTCCGGACGGGACGGGTCCGGGTCCAGGGCGTTGCCTCCGAAGGCGATCACCAGGGGCTCCCCCCTCAGGTGGGGAGGTCGAGGGGTGGGCAGCCCCGGGTGATCGGGGGTCACGTGAGGTGGTCGAGCACCTCGGCCAAGCTGGGCCCCTCCACCTCCTCCAGCTCGTAGTACACCTGCGTATGGGGAAGGGGCAGGTCGAGGAGGGCCATCAGGTCGATCGGGGTGGCCACCACCACGGTATCGGGCTCCGCCCTGGTGATGGTCTCGGCCAGCTCCCGCCGTTGCTTCGACCCGTAGCCCATGGCCGGGATGAGGGGGCCCACGTCCGGATACCTCTCGAGCGTGGCTCGGATGCTCCCTACCGCGTGGGGGCGGGGGTCGACCAGCTCGGCTGCCCCATGCTGGCGGGCCGCCACCACGCCGGCCCCGTAGGTCATGCCGCCGTGCGTCAGGGTGGGGCCGTCTTCGATGACCAGCACCCGCTTCCCCCGGATCAGCTCCGGTTCGGCCGCTCGGATGGGGGAGGCGGCCAGGATCACGCTCGCCCCAGGGTTCACCTTGCGAAGGTTGCCGAGCACGGTCTCCACCCCCTCTTGGGGAGCGGTGTCGACCTTGTTCACGACCACCACGTCCGCCCGCCGGAAGTTGGCCTCGCCCGGCCAGTAGCTGAGCTCGTGGCCGGCCCGGTGCGGGTCGGCCACACAGATGTGAACGTCGGGGCGGAAGAAGGGGAGGTCATTGTTGCCTCCGTCCCAAAGGATCACGTCCGCCTCGCGCTGGGCCGACTCCAGGATGGCCTGGTAATCGATGCCGGCGTACACGATGGCTCCTTCCCGCAGGTGAGGCTCGTACTCCTCTCGCTCCTCGATGGTGCACTCGGCCGCCGCCAGGTCGGAGAGCTCCTCGAAGCGCTGCAGGCGCTGGCGGGTCAGATCCCCGTAGGGCATCGGGTGCCGGACCACCGCCACCTTCTGTCCGCCCTTGGCCAGGACGGCCCGCACCTTGCGGCTGGTCTGGCTCTTCCCGGCGCCGGTGCGCACGGCGGTCACCGCCACAACCGGCCGTTCCGCGTCGAGCATGGTCTCGTCGCCCGGCAGCAGGTAGGAGGCACCGGCCGCCACCGCCCGCGCCGCCAGGTGCATGACGTGGTGGTGTGAGACATCCGAGTAGGAGAACACCACCAGCCCGATTCGGTGCTGGCTGATCAGGTCCTCGAGGTCGGACTCGGCGACGATCGGGATCCCCTCCGGGTAGAGGCGACCGGCCAGCTCGGCGGGATAGCGCCGCCCCTCGATATTGGGGATCTGCGTGGCCGTGAACCCCGCCACCCGGTAGCCGGGGTCGTCGCGGAAGAGGGTGTTGAAGTTGTGGAAGTCCCGGCCGGCCGCCCCCAGGATGAGCACCTGGCGGGCCACGCCTACCGCCCCTCCTGGTAGGAGGTGAGGGCCTCCTCGATGGTGTCGATTGCCCGGTCCAGCTCTGCGGAGGTGGTCACCAGGGGCGGGATGAACCGGATGACGTTCCCATCCGGGCCGCAGCCGATCACGATCAGCTCATGCTCGAGGCCGTAGGCGCTGATGAACCTCATCGCTTGCGGGTCGGGCACCCGAGTGGCCGGGTCTTCGACCAGTTCCACCCCGATCATCAGCCCGAGCCCCCGCACGTCCCCGATGATCTCGTGGTTGACCTGGGCCTTGCGGAATCGCTCGAAGGCCTGGGCGGAGAGCTCCCCGGCGCGATCGAGCAGCCCGCCCATCACCTCGATGGTCTTCACCGCTGCCGCGCAGGAAACCGCGTTCCCGCCGAACGTGGTGCCGTGGGCCCCGGGCGGCCAGCGGTCCATGATCTCGGAGGGAGCGCCCACCGCCGAGAGTGGAAAGCCGTTGGCGATCCCCTTGCCCATGGCGATGATGTCCGGGTCGACCTGGTAGTGATCGGAGGCGAACCAGGCGGCGGTACGGCCGAAGCCGCTCTGCACCTCGTCGAAGACCAGCATGATGCCGTGGGCATCGGCGGACTCTCGCAGGGCCTGCAGGAAGGCCGGCGGAGCCGGGTAGTACCCACCCTCGCCCTGGACGGGCTCCACCAGGAAGCAGGCCACCTCCTCGGGGCCGATCTCGTGGCGGAACATCTGTTCCAGCTCGTCGAGGGCTCGCTCGGTGGCCTGCTCCTCTTCGAGACCCGAACGGTACGGGTGGGGGAACGGGGCGATGAACACCGAGGGGAGGATGGGGTGGTAGCGGCGCCGGTACTTGGCGTTGGAGGTGGTGTAGGAGACCGAGCCCATCGTGCGGCCGTGGAACCCGCCCCGGAAGGCGATCACCCCCTGCCGCCCGGTGGCGTGCTTGGCCAGCTTGACGGCTGCCTCGACCGCTTCCGCCCCGCCGTTGGCGAAGATGAACTTGTCGATCGCACCCGGGGTGATCTCTCGCAGCCGCTCGGCGCAGGCCACCAGGGGCTCATAGAGGAACACGCATCCGGAGTGGATGAGCTGGTCCATCTGCCGGCGGGCGGCCGCTACCACCTCCGGGTGGTTGTGACCCAGGTTGGTGACGGCGGTCCCGCAGGCGAAGTCGGCGTAGCGGCGTCCCCGGCGGTCGGTGACCCAGAGTCCTTGGGCCGAGACCGCCTCGACGTCGGTGTCGAAGCCGATCACGGAGGCGATCACCTCCCGGTGTCGCTGTATGAGATCGCTCAAGAGAAGCTCCCTTCGGTGGCGGGGTGGAGGGCGCCGGGCGCGGCGCCCAGGGCGGCCAGACCTCCGTTAGGGAGCGGCGAAGAGGGCGGGCCGAGAGAGGCGCGGCGTCACCCCGCCATTGTGCCACCCCGCCCGGGTTTTGGCGCGCGCTTGTCGGGCTGGGGGCCGAAGTTTGCGCGCCAGAAGCTCTTGGGAAGCCCTCGGGGGCTACCCCTTCTTGTCCGGCCCGGCCTTCTCGATCGTGATGCGGAGCAGGACTCGGCGCTCTCGCTCCATCGCCCGGCGATACTCATCCCAGTCGTCGTGCTCGCCGGCCAGCCGCCGGTAGTAATCGACCAGGGGCTCCATCGCATCGGGCAGCGAGAGGACCTCGGCGGTGCCATCCACCCGCACCCACCTCCCGAAGAAGCGGTCGTTCATCACGCACAAGGAGGCGCGTGGGTCCCGGCGCAGATTATGGGTCTTGTAGGCGGTCTCCCGCGTGCTGATGATGGCCCGGCCCTCCTGGTCCAGCCCGACCAGCACCGGGCTGAGCTGGACCTCGCCATCGGCCGGGTGGGTCACCAGCACCGCTCGGTGGTTCTCCTCGACGAAGGCGCGGGCGGCGGCCGGGTCCATTCTCAGCCGGTCGGGCGCGTCATGGCCTCGGGGCGTTCCTTGCGGAGTCGCTCGATGGTGGCGAGCACTTCCTCGGGGTGGCCCTCCGGGGTGACCGGGTCGAAGACGTGAGCCACGTCCCCGTTCCGATCCACGATCACCGTCACCCGGCGAGCCTTGCCGTTCTCCTTCTCCACCCCATAGTCCCGGATGATCTGCGAGCCCTGGTCGGCCAGCAACGGGACTTTGATGCCGTGCTCCTCGGCGTACTCCCGGAGCTCCTTGGGGCTATCGCGAGAGACCCCCAGCAACTGGACCCGATTTTGGCCGAAGTCCTTCAAGCGCTGGTTGAAGCCGGCGATCTCGATATCACACCCGCGGGTGCCGACTTTGGGGAAGAAGAAGAGCACCATCGGGGTCTTGCCGACGAACGAGGCCGACTCCAGCGTGTGGCCCTGGCTGCTGTGGGCCCGGAAGCCGGGTGCCTTCTCTCCTACCACGACCATGGTGCCTCCTCTCGGTGATTCATCTCCGACGTTACTCCCGGATTGCCCCGAGTTCCCAGGCGTGGTGGCCGTGGTGGGTGAGGACCTCGATGAAGGTTCCCACCGACGGGGGAGGCACCACCGCCACGAAGCCCACTCCCATGTTGAACGTCCGGCACATCTCCTCCTCGGCGATGGCGCCCACCTCGGCCACCACCCGGAAGACGGGTGGAGGATCCCAGGTGTCCCGGTCGATCACGGCCCGGCAGCCTTCGGGAAGGACCCGCGCCAGGTTGGCTTCCAGGCCCCCGCCGGTGATGTGGGCGAGGCCGTGGGCCGGCGACACCTCCAAGGCGGCCAACACCGCCGGCGCGTAGATCACCGACGGCTCGAGCAGCACTTCGGCGGTGCTGCGGTCGGAGCCCGGGAAGGGCTCCTCCAGTGGGAGGTTGGGGAGTAGGGCGGCCCGCACGAGCGAGAAGCCGTTGCAGCGCAGATTGGGGCTGGCCACCCCTACCAGCCGGTCGCCAGGCACGATCGAGCGCCCCTCGATCTGCCGGCCGTCCTCGACGATCCCTAGGGCCGCGGCGGCCAGGTCGAAGCGGTCCGGCTCCATGGTCCCCGGGTGCTCGGCGGTCTCTCCCCCGAGCAGCGCGCAGCCGGCCACCCGACAGGCGGCCGCCACGGATTCGACGAGGCGGCGGTCCCGGTCGGGATCGATCCGGCCCACCGCCAGGTAGTCGACCAGCCCCAGTGGCCGGGCACCGACGGCGGCCAGGTCGTCGACGCTCATGGCCACCAGGTCGAAGCCCAACCCGTCGTACCTGGCGGCCAGGCGGGCCACCTCGCCCTTGGTGCCCACGGAGTCGGTGGTCATCATGAGGACCGGCCGGGAGTAGCCCTCCGGGATCCTCACTCCGGCCGCAAAGCCCCCGAAGCGGCTCACCACCTCGGAGCCCCAGGTGGAAGTGACCGATGGGCCGATCGAATCGACCAGGTCGGCGGCGGCCGCCAGGTCGACCCCGGCCGTGCGATAGTCCATCAGCGACGGTGCTCGAGCAGGAACTTGCCGCCCTCGACCGGCAGCTCGGTCGGGTACTGGCCGCTCAGGCAGGCGGTGCAGAACCCGGCCGGCTCGGCTCCGGTGGCTTCCAGCAGGAGGGGCAGGGAGAGGTAGGCCAGGGAGTCGGCCCCCAGAAAGGCACGGATCTGAGGGACGCTCTGGTCGGCGGCGAGCAGCTCCGAACGGTCCGAGGTGTCCATGCCGTAGAAGCAGGGCCACCGATAGGGGGGCGAAGAGACGCGCAGGTGCACCTCGGCGGCTCCTGCCTGGCGCACCATCGCCACCAGCTGACGGGTGGTGCTGCCCCGCACGATCGAGTCGTCGACCAATGCCACCCGCCGGCCTCGCAAGAGCTCCGGGATCGGGTTGAGCTTCAGGTGGACGCCCCGGCGCCGCAGCTCGTCGGTCGGTTGGATGAAGGTGCGCCCCACGTATCGGTTCTTCACCAAGCCGTCGGTGTAAGGGATGCCGCTCTCGGCGGCGAATCCCTGGGCCGCCGGGATGCCGCTCTCCGGTACCGGCACCACCACGTCGGCCTCGGCCGGGGCCTCCCGGGCCAGCGCCCGGCCCATGCGCTGGCGGGCGGCGTGGACGTTCTGGCCGTAGAGCTGGCTGTCGGGCCGGGCGAAGTAGACGAACTCGAATAGGCAGAGGCGCGGCTCGGCCTCCGGGCCCAGGGGAGCAAAACGCAGGCTGCGCAGCCCGCCGGCGTCGACCACCACCACCTCGCCGGGCTCCACCTCTCGCACGAAGCGTGCCCCCAGGATGTCGAGGGCGGCCGTCTCGGAAGCCAGCACCCATCCCGTCTTGAGCCTTCCCAGGCAGAGGGGGCGAAACCCGTGGGGGTCGCGGACCCCGATGAGATGGCCCTGGTCCAAGAGGACGAGCGAGAAGGCTCCCTCGAAGGTGGGAAGCGCCTGTTGGAGGGCCTTCTCGAGCTGGCGATCGTCGGAGCGGTCCTCCATGACTCGGGCCACGGCCTCCAGCATCAGCTCCGAGTCGGTGGTTCCCACTCCGGCGCCCACCCGGGCTACCAGGCGGTCGGTATTGGTCAGATTGCCGTTGTGGGCCAGGGCCACGCCGGTGGCGCCGGCCTGGCGGTAGACGGGTTGGGCATTCTCCCAGATGGTCGAGCCGGTGGTGGAATAGCGGGTGTGGCCGATGGCCAGATGGCCGGCGAGCCCGGCCAGCTTGGACTCGTCGAAAACCTGGGCCACCAGCCCGAGATCTTTGTAGACGGTAACCGTCTCACCGTCGGAGACCGCCATCCCGGCGCTCTCCTGCCCCCGGTGCTGGAGGGCGAAGAGGCCGAAGTAGGCAAGCCGGGCCGCCTCCATCCCGGGTGCGTAGACCCCGAAGACTCCGCAAGCCTCCCCGATGCGAGACTCGGAGATGGAGCTGGCGGCATCGGTCACGCCTCGGATTGTAGGCGGGAGGTTCTCGGGCCCCCCTCTACCTCTGGCGTGGAGCCAGGCCCGCCTCCCCGAAGACCACGCTCTCGTGGCCGTCGTCCCACTTGACCGTCACCATGTTCCCCTTGATCTCCTTGACGGTGCCGGTGCGAGGTACCTGGCCGACCTTCTTGGTGACCTCCTCGACCTTCTGTCCCTGCTTGACCATGAGCAACCTCCCCGTGTGCAGGCTGGTCCCAGCATACGCGCCCGCCGGGGGTTGGGGGTCGGGCCGATCCCCCCTCCTCGCTGCGGGGAGGGGTTTGTCGGTAGCTTGGGTCCGCCATGAGCCCCCAAGCCCCCCTAAAACAGGCGCTACGTGAGGAGGTGTGGGCCGCCTTGCGGCGGGCCGGGGCGGCTCGCTTCCCCGGCGTGGAGGGGCGCATCCCCAACTTCACGGGTGCCGAGGCGGCCGCCGACCTCCTGGCCCAAACCAGGGCCTGGCGTGCATCTGAAGTGCTGAAGGCCAACCCCGACTCGCCGCAATGGCCGGTGCGCATTCGCGCCCTGGCGGAAGGGAAGGTGGTGTACATGGCGGTGCCCCGCCTCACCGAGGATCGGCCGTTCTGGCGGCTGGATCCGCGGCGGCTCGAAGTGCCGGCCCGCCGGGCATGCTCGATCAAGGGAGCCGCCCGTCATGGGCAGCCGGTGACTCTCGAGGAGATGGAGCGCATCGACCTGGTGGTGTGCGGGTCGGTGGGGGTCGACCGAGCCGGGGCCCGGGTGGGCAAGGGCGGCGGTTACAGCGACCTCGAGTTCGGGCTGACCTCCGAGGCCGGGCTGATCGGGCAGTGGACGGTGACGGCCACGACCGTGCACCCGGTGCAGATGGTGGAGGAGGGACGCATTCCGATGACGGCCCACGACTTCCCGGTCGACCTGGTGGTGACCACCGATCAGGTGATCGAGACGGGGGGCGCTCATCCCCGACCGGAGGGAATCCTCTGGGAGGATCTGAGCGCCGAGAAGATCGCCGCCGTTCCGGCACTGCAACAGCTGCGCCGAGTTCGCCCCTGACGGGGACACATGACGACCGACGCGACAGCCCGCTTGGTCGGATCGGCGGAGGTGATTACGCACCCCGAGGCGGCCCCTTCGTTCGTCGATCCCGAACTTCCTCGTCGCGCGGTGTGGTGGCTCAGTCCATGCGGCGGGGGATGGCCTGTCGCCATGTCCGGGTGATGTCCTCGATGGAGACGGAACCCCAGCCTCCGAGATCTAGACGATCTCCCCCCAGCCGGCCGATTCGCCGTCCGGGAAACCCTGTCGGGCCACCGCCGGCGGGGAGGGCGGCCAGCAGGCGGTGGGGCGTCTCGTCGAAGAGGACCTGCCAGTCCCCCACCTCGATGTGGGCGCCCACCTGTGAGGAGATGCACACCTCCGCCAGGGCAACGGCCAGGCCGCCGTCGGAGAGGTCGTGGAGGACCGGCGCGACGCCCGCCAACTCCAAGGCCAGAGCGACGGCCGCCCTGGCGGCCTCCGGGTCGGGGGGAGCCGGGCGGCCTCCCCGGTGCCCGAGCACCACCTGCGCGTAGCGGCTTCCGGCGAAGTCCCCTTGCGGCTCCGGCCCGAAGAGCCACAACTCCATCCCTTCTTCGCCTCGGTCGAGGCGAGGGGGACGCTTCGGCATCGGATCGGCCAGCCCGAGCAGGCCGATGACGGGGGTGGGGTGGATGTCGCGGCCGTCGGCCTCGTTGTAGAAGGAGACGTTGCCCCCCACCACCGGCAGTCCGAGCGCCTCGCAGGCGTCGGCGATGCCCTCGATGGTCTCGGCGAGCTGCCACATGACCTCCGGCCGCTCCGGGTTGCCGAAGTTGAGGTTGTCGACCGCGGCCAGCGGTCGGGCACCGGCCAGGGCCACGTTGAGAGCCGCCTCGTAAACCAGCCGGGCCGCCCCCCGGCGGGGATCCAGGAAGGAGCGGCGCCCGTTGCCGTCTACGGAGACCGCCAGGCCCTTGTCGGTGCCCTTGACGCGCAGCAGCGTGCCGTCGTGACCAGGACCCACCACGGTGTTGAGGAACAGCATGTGGTCGTACTGCTGGTAGATCCAGGAAGGGTCGCCCACGGCCGGGTGGTCGAGGAGGGCCAGGAGGGCGCCGGCCACATCTTCATTCTCCGGAAGCCGAGGCTGGTCGCGCCACAACGACTCCTGCCGGGAAGGCCGAGCGGCCGGACGCAGGTAGCGGGGGGCACCCTCGACCAACGAGGCGGCCGGCAGCTCGGCCACTAGCGCGCCGTCCTGGTAGGCACGAAGTATGCCGCCCGGTCGGACGGTGCCCACCGGAGAAGCGGTGATCTCCCACTTCTCGGCCAGGGCCAGCACCTCCTCCAGGTGCTCGGGGCGGACGATGGCCAGCATGCGCTCCTGCGACTCGGAGATGAGCAGCTCGGTGGCGTTCATGCCCGGCTCTCGGAGATGGACGCCATCGAGATGGAGGTCGATGCCCATACCGGCCCGGGCCGCCGTCTCGGAGGCCGCGCAGGTGAGCCCGGCCCCTCCCAGGTCCTGGACGCCCACCACCAGACCCCGCTCGTAGAGTTCCAGGCAGGCCTCGATGAGCTTCTTCTCCTCGAACGGGTCTCCCACCTGCACGGCCGGGCGTTTGGCGACGCTGGCCTGGTCGAAGCCGGCCGAGGCGAGCACCGACACCCCGCCGATCCCGTCCCGCCCGGTCGAGGCTCCCAGCAGCACCGCTGCGTTCCCGGCACCGCTGGCCCGGCCCCGCACCAGCTGCTCCTCCCGCAGCAGGCCGAGGGCCATCACGTTGACGATCGGGTTGGTGGAATAACAGTCGTCGAAGTCGATCTCCCCGCCCACCGTCGGGACTCCGACCGCGTTGCCGTAGCCGGCTACCCCTGCCACCACGCCACCGAAGAGATAGCGGCTGCGGGGCTCGGCGAGCGGCCCGAAGCGCAGCGAGTCCCAGATCGCGATGGGCCGCGCCCCCATCGAGAAGATGTCGCGCAGGATGCCTCCCACTCCCGTAGCCGCCCCTTGGTAGGGCTCCACGAACGAGGGGTGGTTGTGGCTCTCGATGCGGAGCGCCGCCAGCCAGCCGTCTCCCAGGTCGACGACGCCGGCGTTCTCCCCAGGGCCCACCACCACCCAGGGCGCCTCAGAGGGGAGCCGGCCCAGATGCGCCCGGGAGGACTTGTAGGAGCAGTGCTCCGACCACATCACCGAGTACATGGCCAGCTCGGCGGGGCGCGGCCGGCGGCCAAGGATCTCAACGATGCGGTCGAATTCCTCGTCGGTGAGACCCAGGCGCTGGTGGGCGCGCATGTGAAGGGGCCTACACCATCGTCAGCGCCGGGCTGGTGACCACTGATTCCAGCAGCACGCGTCCGTCGACCGAGCCCAGCACCTCCTCCGAGGCTCGCTCCGGGTGGGGCATCAGCCCCACCACGTTGCCGGCTAGGTTCGCCACCCCGGCGATGGCGGCCATCGACCCGTTCGAGTTGGCGGTCGGATCGAGGTCCCCCTCGGGGGTGCTGTAGCGGAGGACCACCCGGCCCTCCCCTTCCAGGGACTGCCGGGAGGCCACGTAGTTGCCCTGGTAGGAGTTGAGGGGAAGTTGGAGGACCTGTCCAAAGCGGGCTGCCCGCGTGAGCACCGAGTCCGTGGAGGTGACAGTCACGTGCACCGGCCGGCAGATGAAGCGCAAGGAGCGGTTGGGGAGGAGGGCTCCGGGCAGGAGCCCGGCTTCGCAGAGGATCTGGAAGCCGTTGCAGATCCCCAGCACCGGGCGACCCTCTGCGGCCAGTCGGGCCACCCCGGCCATGACGGGGGAGAAGCGGGCGATGGCTCCCGTGCGTAGGTAGTCGCCGTGGGCGAAGCCACCGGGGAGCACCACGCCGTCCAGATCGGCCAGATCTGTCTGGCGGTGCCAGACCGGCTCGGCCTCCGCTCCCAGGCTGCGCAGCGCGTAGAGGACGTCCTGCTCACAGTTGGTCCCCGGAAAGACGATCACGCCGACTTTCATGTAAGAACCCCCTCAACGCCCCCCGGCGGTTCTTGCGTGAGTAATGACCCACCGGCGGTCCGGGACTCACGCAAGTTCGGGAGAACCCGCACCCGGTAGTCCTCCATGACCGGGTTGGCCAGGAGCTGCTCGCACATCTCCCGCACCCGGGCCTCCGCCGACTCCGGATCGTCCGCCTCAACCTCCAGCGTGATGCTCTTGCCGACGCGCACCGACTGCACCTCGTCGTAGCCCAGCTCCCGCAGGGCACGAGCGACGACGCTGCCTTGCGGGTCGGCGATCTCCCCCCGCAGGCGGACCTCCACCTCGACCTGCATCATCCCTCCGCCCGGTATTCGTCGAAAGATCGGCCGGTAAGGCGCTCGTATGCCTCCACGTAGCGCGCTCGGGTGCCCTCGATCACCTCGGGCGGGAGCTCGGGAGGAGGCGACTCCCGGTCCCAACCGCTTCGGTCCAGCCAGTCGCGGACGTACTGCTTGTCGAACGAGGGAGGCGGCTCGCCCGGCCGCCAGCCATCGGCCGGCCAGTACCGGGACGAATCGGGGGTGAGCACCTCGTCGATGAGGAGCAGCTCCCCGTCGGCGAACCCGAACTCGAATTTGGTGTCGGCGAGGATGACCCCCCGCTGGTGGGCGTAGTCGGCGGCTCGCCGGTACAGCCCGGTACTCCGGCCCCGGAGCTCCTCGTAGAGGTCGTCGCCGACCAGCTGCCGGGCCTCGGCCTCGGTGAGGTTCTGGTCGTGACCGGACTTCGCCTTGGTGGCCGGCGTGAAGATGGGCTCGGGGAGGCGTTCGGCCATCACCAGCCCGGTGGGGAGGTGCTCTGTGCTCGGACCCCCACCGTCCCGGTACTCGGCCCAGGCCGAGCCATAGAGATAGCCCCGCACCACACACTCGACCGGGACGACCTCGGCTCGGCGGACCACCATCGCTCGTCCGGTCAGCCGGCGACGTTCCACGTCGCCCGGCGCCACATCCCGGAGGTCGGTGGAGATGAGGTGATGGGGAACTCCCAGCCATCGGAACCAGTGCTGGGAGAGACCGGTCAAGACCCGGCCCTTGTCGGGGATGGGATCCGGGAGAACCCGGTCGTAGGCAGAGATCCGGTCGGTGGCGACGATCAGCAGGCGGTGGTCGTCCACCTCGTAGATCTCACGGACCTTACCCGAACCGAGGTGTAGGAGCGCCGGCACGCTCGGGGATGGTAGCCCCGCTCCTTCAGCCGAGGTCGGCAAGCCAGGCCCGGGTGTGGCGAGGTGAGCGCAGCCGGACCACCTTCAGGTGAGCGTGCTCCGGACGGCCCAGTAGCTCGGGATATTCCCTCTTCCTACGGGGGTAGGTCCGCAGCGCCCACAGGAACAGGGAGTCACGGGAGGCGAGCTGGTCCCGGAGCCGCTCGCGGTTTTCGTTCCAGAGCTCCTCTCGACGAGAGACCCGTCGCAGGGTTCGACGGAGCAGGCGCCCAAGGATCAGCCACAGCGAATAGTCGAGCCAGACCACCGTGTCGGCCCGGCTCCAGACGATGTCGCGTACCTGGCTGTAGTTGCCATCCACCACCCACTCGTCGCCGTCCAGCGCCCCCGCCGTCCGCTCGCGGAAGGCGGGCGAGGGTGTCCAGGCGGGATCCCAGTGCAGGGCATCCAACTCCACGTGAGGGGTCCCGAGCCTCTCGGCGATCCGGGCGGCGAGGGTGGTCTTGCCTGATCCGGTCGTGCCGATGACGGCGATCCGCTGCATTCAGACCTCGAGATCCACCTCGCCCAGCCGGTCGAAGACCACCGACGAGCGCTTCACCATCCGGCCGACGTCGAAGCACTCGGCCAGCTTCTCTCGGTCGAGGGGAAGCGACTCTTCCTCCAAGACTTCCCGTAGGTGGCGGCCTTCGTCCCAAGCCCGGGAAGCGGAGCGCTGCACCAGTCGGTAGGCCTCGTCCCGACTCATTCCTGCCTCGACCAGCGCGAGCAGCACCGCCTGGCTGAACACCAGGCCGCCGGTGGACTCCAGGTTGTCCGTCATCCGGTCGGTGTGCACCACCAGTCCCTCGATGATCTGCTTCATCTCGGCGAGGGCGAAGTCGAGGGCCAGGAAGGCGTCCGGGATGACCACTCGCTCCACCGAGGAGTGGCTGATATCCCGTTCGTGCCAAAGGGCGACGTCCTCCAACCCGGCCTGGGCATAGCCGCGCAACAGCCTGGCCAGGCCGCAGATGCGTTCCGACCGGTCGCTGTCGCGCTTGTGCGGCATGGCCGAGGAACCCTTCTGGCCCTCCCGGAAGGCCTCCGCCACCTCCCCGATCTCGCTCTGGGCCAGGAGGCGGACCTCGGTGGCGAACTTCTCGAGCGATGCGCCCACCAGAGCGAGTGTGGAAAGAAGCTCGGCGTGACGGTCCCGCTGGGTGACCTGGGTGGAGGCCGGCTCCAGGCCCAAGCCCAGCCGCTCGCAGACCACTTCTTCGATCTCGGGAGGGACGTGGGCGTAGGTACCCACCGCCCCGCTGATCTTGCCCACCGCCGCCGTGTCTCGCACCCGGATGAGACGCCGGTGGGCCCGCTGGAGCTCGAAGGCCCATACCGCCAACTTGAGCCCGAAGGTGGTGGGCTCCGCCCAGACACCATGGGTGCGCCCCAGCATCAGAGTCTCCCGATGGTCGAAGGCGCGCCGGCGCACCACCTGGAAGAGCTCCCCTACCGTGCGGATGAGCAGGTCGGAAGCGTCCCGCATCAGTACCGCCAGGGCGGTGTCCACCACATCGGAGGAGGTCAGCCCATAGTGGACCCACTCGCCTCCTTCGCCGACCGAGGCGGCCAGCACGTCGACGAAGGCAGCCAGGTCGTGGCCGGTCTCCTTCTCCCGCGCCTTCACCGCCTCCGGATCGACTCTCTCCCCGGCCCGGATCGCCTTGGCGGCCTCCGGTGGGATCACTCCGAGCTCGGCCCAGGCCTCGGCCACCAGCGTCTCTACTTCTTGCCAGAGGACCAGCTTGCGCTCCTCTCCCCAGATGGCTGCCATCTCGGGGAGGCTGTAGCGGGGAATCATCCGATCACCCCCTCCCCCCCGTTCTTGCGTGAGTTCCGGACCGCCGGCGGGTCATTTCTCACGCCAGAACGGGTGGATAGCTCCCGCCGGTACTCGTCCAGCATCTTGGCCAGCCTCTCGTCGTGGAGGGCCAGGATGGCCACCGCCAGCAGTGCGGCGTTGGCAGAGGCGTCCACGCCCACGGTGGCGACCGGGACCCCAGTGGGCATCTGGACCGTGGAGAGCAGCGAGTCCCAGCCGGCCAGCGGCCCGGCCCCCACCGGTACCCCAATCACCGGCAGGGTGGTCTTGGCGGCCAGCAGGCCGGCCAGGTGGGCGGCCTTGCCCGCCCCGGCGATGAGGACCGAGAACCCCTCCTCCCGGGCCGACTCGGCGAAGGCCAACGTGGTGTCCGGGTCCTTGTGGGCGGAGAGGACCAGGACCTCGTGGTCTACCTCGAAGCGGTCCAAGACCTCCACCGCCCCTTGCATCTTGGGGAGGTCCTTCTCGGACCCCATCACCACTGCCACCTTCATGTGAGTCCCCCCTCCCCGACCCTCCCCCCTCCCTCACCCTCCCCCCGGTCTCCCTCACCCTCCCCCCGGGGGGGAGGGAAGGGGAGGGGGAGGCTGGGTCGGGCGATGTCGGTGCGGTAGTGCTTGCCGGGGAACTCGATGACCTCGGCGGCTCGGTAGGCTCGTCGGCGAGCCGTAGCCAGGTCCGGTCCCGTGCCCACCGCGTTGATCACTCTGCCTCCGCTGGTGACCGGGCCCGGGGCGGTGCCGGCGTGGAAGACCAGCACCCCCGGGATGGCTGCTGCCTCGACCAGCCCTCCGATCGGGTCGCCGGTGCGGGGTGGCCCCGGGTAGCCCTCGGCGGCCAGTACGACGTCCACCGCCGCCTCTGGCGACCAGCGGGGAGGATGCCGGGCCAGGTCCCCCTCCACGCAGGCGACGAGCAGCTCGGCCAGGTCGCCTTCCAGCCGGGGAAGGATCACCTGCGCCTCGGGGTCGCCGAAGCGGCAGTTGAACTCCAGCACCTTGATGCCTTTCCCGGTGAGCACCAACCCCGCGTAGAGGACTCCCCAGTAGGTGACGGCCTGGGCCGCCAGCTCGCGGATGACCGGCCGCATGATCCGCTCGACTACCCAGTCGGCCAAGCCCGGGGGAAGCTCCGGAACCGGCGAGTAGCAGCCCATCCCGCCCGTGTTGGGGCCGGTGTCGCCGTCGGCCAGGGGCTTGTAGTCACGGGCCGGGGGGAGGGGAACGACCCCCTCACCGTCGCACAGCGCCAGCACCGACAGCTCCGGGCCGTGCAGGTACTCCTCGATGACCACTCGCCGGCCGGCGTCTCCGAAGCCTCCGCGGAAGCAGTGATCGACCCACCGCCCTGCCTCGGCCTGGTCGTCGGTGACCAGCACGCCCTTCCCGGCCGCCAGCCCATCCGCCTTCACCACGTAAGGGCCCGCTGTTTGACGGAGATGGGCCTTGGCCGCCCCGCCGTCATCGAAACTCGACGCCGCGGGGGTGGGGACTCCGGCCCGGGCCATCACCTGCTTGGCATAGGACTTGGACGACTCCAGCCGGGCAGCCGCTTTGGTGGGCCCGAAGGCCGGTATGCCGGCCTCGGCCAGCGCGTTCACCACCCCGGCCGCCAGCGGGGCCTCGGGCCCCACCACCACCAGGTCCATGTCCTTGGCGTAAGTGCGGACCGCCTCCGGATCAGTGATCTCGAGGTCCGGCACCACCTCACCCAGCTCCGCCATGCCCGGGTTGCCGGGGGCCGAGGTGATGGTGCGCACGGAGGGGCTCAGGGCCAGCTTCCAGGCCAAGGCGTGCTCTCGCCCTCCGCCGCCGAGGACCAGGATCTTCACTCCCGAACCAGGGTGGCGTTCCGCTCGGCCCCGACCGAGACCATGCCGACCGGCACTCCCGACAACTCCTCCACGACCTCGACGTAGCGCTGGGCCTCCTTGGGGAGGTCGGTAAAGCGGCGCACCTCGGTGATATCCGTTTCCCAGCCGGGCAACTCCTCGTAGACCGGCACGCAGTTGTAGAGAACCCGCTGCTGGCGGGGGAACTCCTCGTATCGCTCGCCGAGCGAGTCATAGGCCACGCAGATCTTGAGGGAAGGGAAGTGGGAGAGCACGTCCAGCTTGGTGAGGGCGATCTCCGACAGGCTGTTGATCCGGGCCGCATAGCGGAGCGGCACGATGTCCAGCCACCCGCAACGGCGCCGCCGGCCGGTGACGGTTCCAAACTCGCCGCCCAACTGGACCATCTGCTCGCCGATCTCGTCCTGGAGCTCGGTGGGGAAGGGCCCCGTCCCCACCCGGGAGATGTAAGCCTTGGTGACCCCGATCACCCGGTCGATATCCCGCGGCCCGATCCCGGTGCCGGTCACCGCTCCCCCGGCGGTGGGGTTGGAGGAAGTGACGAAGGGATAGGTCCCGTGATCGATGTCGAGCAGCGTCCCCTGCGCCCCCTCGAAGATCACCAGCCGGCCCGCTTGGAGGCTTTCCCAGACGAGCAGCGAGGTGTCGGCCACGTGGTCGTGGAGGCGGTCGGCGTAGCGCAGGTACTCGGCGGCGATCTGCTCGGCCTCCATGGGGAGCTGGTTGTAGAGCTTGGTGAGCAGCTTGTTCTTGTCCCGGAGCGCCGCCTCCAGCTTCTGGCGGAAGATCTTGGGGTCGAACAAGTCCTGTACCCGGATGCCGGTGCGGGCGAACTTGTCGGTGTACGCCGGGCCGATACCCCGCTTGGTGGTGCCGATCTGCTGACGGCCCAGGAAGCGCTCGATCAGCGCGTCGAGCTTGCGATGATAGGGCATGATGAGGTGGGCGTTGGAGGAGAGGCGCAGGCGGGAGGTGTCCACGCCCCGGACCTCCAGGGCGTCCATCTCCTCGATGAGCACCTTGGGGTCCACCACGCAGCCGGAGGCGATGACCGGGGTGACGTTGGGATAGAGCACCCCGCTCGGCACCAGCGTCAGAGCGAAGCGCTCCTCCCCCACCACCACGGTGTGGCCGGCGTTGTTGCCTCCCTGGAACCGGACCACCAGGTCGGCCTGCCGGGCGAGGAGGTCGGTGACCTTGCCCTTGCCCTCGTCCCCCCACTGGGTCCCCACGATCACCGTGGCCGGCACACTGGCCTCCTTCAGCTCCAGTGAGATGGTAATGGGCCGGAGGCGTCAACCCTGGGTTCGTGCCCACCGAATCGGTGGGCTACTGCCCTGAGAATGACGCCTCACCATTAGGATGCCGGGCGTGCCGCGCATCAAGGCATCGAGCATCGAAGAGCACAAGGAGCTGGTGCACCACTCCGCTCTTGAGGCCGCGGCACGCCTCTTCCTCGAGAACGGGTACCACGCCACCTCCCTGGGCGATGTCGCCGAGGCGATCGGGGTGGGCCGTACCACCCTCTACCAGTACTTCACCGACAAGGAAGACCTGTTGGTGGTGCTGGTCGAGGAATCTCTTCCTCATGTGATCGGGGAGCTGGTGGCCGGTGTTCCCGGTGGGCTCACCAACCGCGAGCGGCTGGGGGAGCTGTCGGTGCGGATGATGGAGTTCGTGGCCACCGACACCAACCTGGGGACCATCCTGATGCGGGAGGTGCCCCGTCTCTCCGCCCAGGCCCAGGCCCGGGTGATGAAGGCACACTCCCGGTTGGCCGGGGAGCTGGTCGACGTCTACGAGGCCGGCGTGGCGACGGGCGAGTTCCGCGCCCTCCCGCTCGGGCTCGCCCACCGCTACATCTACGACCTCATCATGTCCTCGGCCCGGGCCCTGCTCGCCGCCCCCGATCCCAAGCAGCACCTCCACGAGGTGGCGGACGCCCTGGTCGACTTCCTCCGGCGCGGCCTGCGGGCGTGACCCGGACCGTCTTCTCCGGAGCGCAGATCTTCGACGGGACCGGGGCTGCCCTGGCCGAAGGGGACGTCCTGGTCGAAGAGGGCCGCATCCTGGAGGTGGGGCCCGGTCTGGAGGGGGACGAGGAGGTCGATCTCACCGGCAGGACGATCTTGCCGGGGCTCTTCGACTGCCACACCCACGTGATGGTGAGCCACATCGACTTCTGGAAGCTGGTGCAGACCCCCTTCTCCTACGCCTTCTTCGAGGCCGGCCACAACCTGGCCGCCACCCTGGCAATCGGCATAACCACCATTCGGGACGCCGGGGGGGCCGATCTGGGCGTGAAGACGGCGGTGGAGCGCGGGCTGATTCCCGGCCCCCGCATGCAGATCTCGGTCGGCATGATCAGCCAGACCGGTGGCCACGGTGACGGCTGGATGCCCTCTGGTTCCTGGGTTCGGCTCTTCCCGGTCCACCCGGGCCGGCCGGACACGATGGTGGACGGACCCGAGGAGATGCGTCGCAAGGTCCGCGAGCTGGTGCGCTACGGAGCCGACGTCATCAAGGTGGCCACCTCGGGAGGGGTGCTCTCTCCGCGGGACAAGCCCACCCATCCCCATTTCTCGATGGAGGAGCTGGAGATGCTGGTGGCCGAGGCCCGGGCGGCCGGCATCTGGGTGATGGCCCATGCCCAGGCCACCCAGGGGATCAAGAACGCGGTGCGGGCCGGTATCCGCTCCATCGACCACGGGGTGTATCTGGATGATGAGGCGATCGAGCTGATGAAGGAGCACCGCGCCTTCCTGGTCCCCACCCTGGTGGCGCCCACCGGCGTGCTGCGGGCGGCCGAGCAGGGAGCCTCCATCCCCGAGGTGGCCAAGCAGAAGGCGGCCGAAGTGGTCGATGTGCACCGGGAGTCCTTCCGCCGGGCGGTCGAGGCGGGCGTCAAGGTCGCCATGGGCACCGACAGCGGGGTCACCCCGCATGGTGAGAACCTGCTGGAGCTGGAGCTGATGGTGGAAGGCGGGATGACTCCCGGCCAGGCCCTGGTGGCCACCACCTCCAGCGCCGCCGAGCTGATGGGTCTCAACGGTGAGTTGGGCACCATCGAGGTCGGCAAGCGGGCCGACCTGGTGGTGGTGGAGGGGGACCCCTTCGACTTCAAGACGCTCGGTGAGCGGGTGACGGCCGTCTACATGGACGGCCGCCAGGTCGTCTGAGGGTTCGAGAGCCCGAAAGTCCTGCTCAATCCGTCTATCTAGCCCCTTTGGACAAATCCGATTTGGTGCTGTGGCTTTGCCCTCTGATGTCGAATCCATTCGGGAACCGACAGTCTGGGAGTTGCATTGCGGGAGGTTTGGCTAGCCCGGTTCCGCAGCGCCGCGTGGAGCGGCGGAGCGGTCGCCGTCCTGGCCCTGGCCGCCTTCGCCATGCTGCTGTCGGGGGCCGAAGCAACCCAGCGCCTGGTGGGCCAAGCCCGAGTGCTGCAACGGGCCGAAGCCGTACTGGGGGCGGCCGCCGTGGCCCGCGCCGCGGTGGGCGAGGCGCTGGTGCTCGCCGAAGCCGAGGAGCTGGGAGTAGCGGACCCAGAGGCGTCCGACCATGCGCGGGAGGGGGCCTACCGGGCGCTGGAAGGCCTGGAAGACCGCCTCGAGGAGCTGGATGCGGTGGCTCCCGACCCGGGAACCGGCACGTTCCTGGCGACGGCGACCGAGGTCCTCGACCTGCTGGGCACCGACGAGCTCGAGGCAGGCCGTGAGGCCGCCCAAGCCAGCCTGGATCCGGCTTACCAGGCTCTGGTGGAGGAGGTTGCCCTGCACCGGGACCAAGCGGCCGCCATGGTCGAGGCCTCTCGCGGCTCGGCCGGCCGGCTGGCCCTGGTGGCACGCTTCGTGGTCGCCTTCGCCCTTCCGGTGGCGGCCACCCTGGCCTATTGGGAGCTGATGCGGCGGCGGGTTCGGCAGGCCGAGCTGGAGACGCTGTTGGAAGCCGAGCGGGACCTGAGCCGCGCCAAGGACGAGTTCATCGCCAACGTCTCTCACGAGCTCCGCACTCCGCTCACCAGCATCGTCGGGTTTTCCCGCGTGTTGGAGGAGCAAGGCTTCGACGATCCGGTCACCGCTCTCGACCTGACCAACCTCATCATCAGCGAGTCCTCCGAGCTCTCCAGGATGGTGGACGATCTCCTGACCGCCGGCCGGGCGGACGCCGGTGTGCTGAGCTTCGAGATCGAGGAGGTGGACGTTCGGGAGACGCTGAAGGAGGTCGTCACCCCCTTCAACCGCAGCGGCCCGAGGGTGCGGGTCGCTTGCCCGCCGGTATCGGTGCGCGCCGATCCGTTGAGGCTGCGGCAGGTCTTGCGCAACCTCATCTCCAACACACGCCGCCACGGCGGGCCCCAGGTGACGGTGAACGGCGAGGCGCACGATGGCTGGTTCGTCTGCACGGTCGCCGACAACGGGCGCGGTGCCCCCGCCCACCTCGAGGATCGGCTATTCGAGAGGTTCAACCATGGCGGAAAGGAAGTCCTCTTTGCGGGGGGGATCGGCTTGGGCCTCTCGATCGCCAGGATCCTGACGGAGGCAATGGGGGGAACGCTCAATTACGAGCGCCGGGCTGAGGAGACTCGCTTCGTGGTGCGGTTGCCCTTGGCCTCGGTGGAAGGCCCGGCCCCGGTCGGTGAAGGCCCCCCTGCCAAGCGCCACGTCCATCTCTTGGCGGACCAGTCACTGGGGAGGCTCGGCGAGATGGAGCTGAGCCGCAGGAGGCATACCTGATGAGCCGCCGGCAGGTGCTCGTGCGCTGGCTGATGGTGGTCGTGCTTCTCTCGGTCTGGCCGGGCGGGATCGCGGCCGCCGCCCACCCGACCGGGCCTCGGCATGAGCTTCCCCATCCGATCATTCCCTGTACGCCTGCGGAGCTTCCCGAGCAGGCGGTGCCGATCGAATCGTGCCCCATCGAAGACCCGGGGACGGTCCCCGCCTCCTCCACCACCACCACGGTGCCCGCCTCCACGACCACCACCACCACGGTCGTCGAGCAGCCCACCCCAGACCAGAGTCCGCCGGAGCAGACCCAACAGCAGCCGGCGGACCCAGAAGGTCCGGGCGCCGATTCGGTACCTTGCGTGCCCCCGCAGGTCCCCGATGAAGCCGTGCCCGACACCTGCCCGGCGCCCGAGGAG
>JBOGFC010000109.1:0-7099 GCA_050742155.1 Acidimicrobiia bacterium | reverse complement strand
CAGCCCTTGGACAGCACCGCTGCGACCTGAAGGACGAAGCTGCGCCTCTGGTCGTCGACCACCATCGCCGAGAGGGCCGCCGCAGCCAGTAGGGCCGCCCAGGGATCGAGGCGGAACAGGACCAGCGAGAACACCGGTCCGGCCAGGATCAGAAAGCGCGCCCCCCCATGCGGCATGCCGAGCTCCCCACCCACCGCCTCCACCAGGAAGGCGGTGCCCAGGAGGCAGGCCGCCATCAGCACGGCGAAGATCACCGTGTAGAGGCCGGCGCCGAGGTGTCCTCCCAGGATCCAGGCCGCCAGCATGGGCAGCACCGACACCGGCAACTGTCCTTCCAGGTCGACCTCCAGGTAGGGGATCCCGCCGGAGAACACCTGGGCGACCCCTGCCCGGTAGATGGCGGGGTCCCCCGTCAGGGCGACCGGGTTGAAGGGGATGAGCAGCATCGAGCCGACGCAGAGCCCGAGCATCAGGCGCCAGATGTCGGCGCGGGCCTCAGGCCAGGTGTCCGCATCCGTCGAGGCGGTGGCCGGTGCGGCTTGCCACCATTTGACGCCGCGGGCCAACGAGTCCATCTGGGCCCGGGTCATGCGGCCCTTGCCTCGCCCACCAGGCCGGCGTAGACGGAGGCCAGCTCGGCCGAGATGGCCTTCCAGGCGAGGCTGCGTCCGGCCTGCCGGGCCTCGTCGGCCATGGCGCGCCGACGCGGCTCGTCGGCCAGGCACACAGCCAGGGCGCGGGCCAGGTCTCCCGCATCGGCTCGGGTGACCAGACCCGTCTTGCCGTCCTGCACGAGGAGACGAGCGGCGTTGCCCGGGTGGTCGACGGTGACCACCGGCACGCCACAGGCGTTGGCCTCCAGGACCACGATCCCGAAGCCCTCTCTCAGGGAGGGGAGCGCCAGGACCTTCGAGGACTTCATGAGGGCCAGAACCTCCTCGTCTCGATCGAGGAAGCCGGCGAAGCGGATGTTGTCCAGTCCACGAGCGGCGGCCGCTGCCTCCAGACGGGGCCGGTCCGGCCCATCACCAACCACCAGCACGCTGGGACGGAGCCCACCATCCCGCAGCCTGGAGGTGGCCTCGATGAGGAGCTCGAGGTTCTTCTCCCTGATGAGCCTCCCCACGTAGAGCACATCCTGGGGGCTGGTGCCGGCCGCGATCAGGTCCACGGACTCCACGTCGATGCCGTTGGGGATCAGGGCGAGCGGTTCTATGCCGAACGAGCTCTGCAGCTTGCGAGCCGCCTCTGCCGAGCCGGCGATATGGTGGCGGGTGAGCCTGGCACAGCCGAGCTCGATCAGCCGCCCAAAGTGGCCCAGCCAGCCAAGGTAATCGAGCCAGTACTCGGTCCACACCTCATGCCAGCTCATCACCACCGGGATGCGCTTGACCCTCCCGATGGATCCGGCCACCAAGCAGGCCGGGTAGGACAGCGCCTGACAGTCCAACACGTCGAAGCGCTCTCGAACGAGCCGAGGGGCGAGCCTGAGGGCGTACCCGAACGCCTGCCGGATCGACCGGCGCCCCGACTTGGTGTAGAGGGGCATGGGGCGACAGACCCCATGGAGGTGGACTCCCTCGCGCTGGATGACCGCGGGGCCGTGCCAGAACCTCATCCCGAAGACGTGGACGTCGTGGCCGGCGGCGGCCAGGTTTCGAGCCAGCTCCCAGACCCGCTTCTCTACCCCTCCTTTCACGTAGGGGTAGATCACGTCATAGATGAAGCCGATCTTCAGGGAGGGCCCCTCAGCGGAGCGCTTGGGGCGCTCCATAGCTCAGGCGTGCTCTCCCAGCGAGGCCGGGAGGGCGGCTTCCTTGGGGGCCGTCCTGCCCGAGGGCCGCCGGGAGAGGATGAGCCGCAGGTGCCGCCAACCGTCGCGCCAGGTCCGCAGCTTGGGCTGGCCGCCCCGCCGGCGCCGGTACTCGATGGGAATCTCCTCGATCGCCAGACCTTCCCGAGCCGCTTCGATGATGAGCTCGGAGGCGAACTCCATACCGGGCGACCTCAACCGGAGGCGATGGTAGGCGTCCCGGGTGAGTGACCGCATACCGCAGTGGATATCCGACAAGCCGGTTCCGAACCTCAGGTTGACGATGGCGGTCAGGACGGGATTGCCCACGTGCCGGTGCAGCCACGGCATGGCCCCCCGGGCGATCTCACCCTTCAACCGGGTCCCCATCACCAGGTCGGCCCCGTCCTGAAGGGCCCTCACGAACCTGGGGAGGGCCGACAAGTCGTAGGTGGCGTCCGCGTCGCCCATCACCAGGTAGCGGCCCTGGGCCTCGGCGAGACCGCGCAGGTAGGCGTTGCCGTAGCCGCGTTTGGGTTCGAGGACCACCCGGGCCCCGAGCGAGGCGGCGATCTCGGGGGACCCGTCGATCGAGCCGTTGTCGACCACCAGGATCTCACCGCTCATTCCCATCCCGGCCAGTGCTGTGGAGGCCTCCTCCACGCAGAAGCCGATCCCGGCCGCCTCGTTCAGGCAGGGCAGGACCACCGATACCTCGACCTGACCGTTGGGTCCCTGGGGAGCCTGCGGCAGCGCTAGGAGGCTTGCCGGGTGCACTGGGCTTCGCTGCCTAGCGTCGAGGAACATCGCCCGGCCCGCTCTCATCATGGACCCCCCTCCTCTGCAACGTGGCGGGGAGGAACTCGAGCCGCGCCGGGCTGCCCGAGACCATCTTCGGATCAGATGTCCCCGAGCGAAACCCTCCCGAGCTACCCGCCCCCTGGTTCACCGACCACGCATCGTAGCAGCTCGGCTGGGGGGCGGTCGGAGCCGGGGGCATAGCGGGTGCCGGCCTCCGGTAGCCTCTCTTCCATCTGTCTATCAGCGGGGCGGCGGTGAGAGCGGGGGCAGGGCGCCAAGAAGTGCAAGCGAGAACGAGGATCGCCGAGGGGCGGCCCGGCACGCCGGATCCGTCT
Organism: Acidimicrobiia bacterium; assembly: GCA_050742155.1. Lineage (GTDB taxonomy): Bacteria > Actinomycetota > Acidimicrobiia > Spongiisociales > JALYHC01 > JBOGFC01. The sequence continues at coordinate 4,171 of JBOGFC010000109.1, read as the reverse complement.
ATCCCGTCGATCACGATCCTGGTGACCAGCAACCGCCGCCGGGGGGCGGAGGTGTTCGCCGACCGGCTCCGGGAAGGGCTGGAGGGCCTGGGCTGGCGGGCCGACCTGGCCTCCTTGTCAGGCGAGCCCGACCACGCCTCTGTCGGCGCCACCCCGGTCTCGCGGCGGACGGTCGGGCGGCTGGGACGCCTCAACCTCGACGTGGTGTTCGGCCTCCGGAAGCACCTGCGCGCCCGGCACCCCGAGGTGGTGCTCGCCAACGGTTCAGCCACCCTCCGCTACGCGGCGCTGGCGCTGGCGACTCTGCCGGGCGGCCCGGTGCTGGCCTATGCCAGCATCGGCGAGCCGCGCTACTGGGCCCGCTCCAGGCGTCAGCTCTTGATCCAGCGGATGCTTCTTCGGCGGCCCGAGGTGGTGCTGGCGGTGTCCGAGGCGACCAGGGTCCAATTGGTCGACGGACTGGGGGTACCGGCCGATCGAGTGACGCTGGCCCACACCGGGGTGCCGGAGTCCTTCTTCTCGGTGCCTCGGCGGGGCCCCGCCGACGCGCTGCGGCTGCTCTTCGTCGGCAACCTCTCACCGGAGAAGGACCCGGAGTCCAGCCTGGAGGTCCTGCGCCGTCTGAGGGTGCCGGCCCGGCTGCGACTGGTCGGCTCCGGCCCGCTGCGCGCCGTGCTCGAGGAACGAGTCCGGGCCGCCGGCCTGGAAGACCGGGTGGAGATGCTCGGCTCGGTGTCCGACGTGCGACCCCACCTGGCCTGGGCCGACCTGCTGGTGCTCACCTCGCGGACCGAGGGCCTGCCGGCGGCGGTCCTCGAGGCGGGCGCCGCCGGGCTGCCGGCGGTGGGCTTCGAAGTGGGAGGCACGGGGGAGACCATCGTCGACAGGAGGACCGGCCGGCTGGTTCCCCGGGGAGACCTGGGGGGCTTCTGCGCGGCCGTTGAATCGCTGGCCGAAGATGCCGCCCTGCGAACCAGGATGGGGGCGGCCGCTCGCGAGCTGGTCCGGGAGCGGTTCACCTTGGACCGCTCGGTACAGCGCTACCACGAGGTGCTGCTGGCCGCTCGGCGCCGGTCGGGTTCCCGCTGAGCGTGAGCGCCCAACGAGGTCCCAGCCTTTCCCGAACTTGCGTGAGTTCCGGACCGCCGGCGGGTCATTTCTCACGCAAGAACCGTCTTAGATGAGAGTCGCCCACCTCACCACCGTCGACATGAGCCTCCGGTTCCTGGTGCTGCCCCAGCTGCAGGCGGTCAACGAGCGAGGAGGGGAGGCGATCGGCCTCAGCGCCCCCGGGCCCTGGGTGGAGGAGCTGGGCGAGGCCGGGGTCCGTCACCTGCCGCTTCCTTCCTCTACCAGGGGCGTCGACCCCCTGGCCGACCTGCGGGCGGCCGGGGAGCTGTGGCGGGTGCTGGGCGGGGAGCCCTTCGATGTTCTCCACACCCACAACCCCAAGCCGGGCCTGTACGGCCGGGTGCTGGGCCGGCTGGCGGGGGTGCCGATCGTGGTCAACACCGTCCACGGGCTCTACGCCACCGAGACCGACCCGCTTCCCAAGCGGCTGCTGGTCTACCTCCTGGAGGGGCTGGCAGCCCGGTTCTCGGACGCCGAGCTGGTGCAGAGCGCCGAGGACTTCGCCTTCCTGACCCGCTTTCGGATCAGCCCGCCGGCCCGCACCCGGTTGCTGGGCAATGGGGTCGACCTGGGCCGGTTCGACCCCGGCCGGATCGACGAGGAGGATCGCCGGCGGCTGCGGGAGGAGCTGGGGGTGGCCGAGGACCAGATCCTGGTCGGCATGATCGGCCGGCTGGTGGCCGAGAAGGGATATCCAGAGCTCTTCCAGGCGGCCGGTCGTCTCGGCGACCGTTTCGTGGTGGCTTGCGTGGGCCCCGAAGATCCCGACAAGCCCGATGCCCTCTCGGCGGAAGCGCTGTCCGAGGCCCACCGGGCCGGAGTGCGGCTGCTCGGGATGCGGGCCGATGTGGAGCGCCTCTACGCCGCCATGGACATCTTCGTGCTCCCTTCCCACCGGGAGGGCTTCCCGCGCACCGCCATGGAGGCGGCCGCCATGGGCCTGCCCATCGTGGCCACCGACATCCGGGGGTGCCGGGAGGTGGTCGAGCACGGGGTGAACGGGCTGCTGGTGCGGGTCGGGGACGTGGAGGCGCTGGGGGCCGCCATCCGGCGCCTGGGCGAGGACCCGGAGGCCCGGCGGGTCATGGGAGCCGCCGGCCGCCGCCGAGCCGAGGAGCGCTTCGACGAGCGGGAGGTGGTGCGGATCGTCCTGGACACCTACCGGCAAGTGGCGCTTCGCAAGGGACTCGTCGAGGTGGCGCGCCTCCTGGCTCCGTCTGACGGCGGCGAGGTGGAGGTGCGGGCGGCCGGGCCAGGCGACATCCCGTTCCTGGCCGGTCTGCATGCCTCCAGCATCGAGGAGGGCTTCCTGGCCCGCTTGGGTCTTCGCTTCCTGAAGCGCCTCTACGCCGCCCTGGTCGGTTGGCCGGAGGGGGTGGTGCTGGTGGCCGACGACGGGGCCGGACCGTTGGGCTTCGTGGCCGGGGTGACGGACATCGGTCGTTTCTACCGCTACTTCGCCTGGCGGCACGGCCCGGCGGCGGCCGGGGCGGCCCTGCCACGCCTGCTGCGGCCCGCCTACCTGCGACGGGCCTGGGAGACGCTGCGATACCCCGGGGCAGGGCTGCCGGTGCCGGCCGAGCTGGTCTCGATGGCGGTAGCCCGGGAGGCGCGGGGCCGGGGAGTGGGCACCCGACTCGGCCGGGACCTGCTGGCCGAGCTGCGGTCCCGGGGCACCGAGCAGGTCAAGGTGGTGGTGGGGGCGGCCAACGCCCAGGCGCTGGCGGCCTACGGCAGGATGGGCTTCTCCCCGGCCGGGGAGCTCCAGGTGCATACCGGCGAACCCTCCCAGGTGCTGGTGTGGTCGGGGTAGCCGTCGGCTTCCTGGTGGTCTTCGGCTGGTGCGCGCTGGCGGTTCGACTGGGCGGGCGAATCGGGTATCTCGATGTGCCCGACGATCGCCTCAAGGCGCACGAGGTGCCGGCCGTCACCCTGGGCGGGGCCGGGGTCTTCCTGGGGGTTCACGCCGGGCTGGGGGTGGTGGGAGAGTTCGTGGTAGTGCTGGCGGGGGCCTCGGCGATCGTGCTGATGCTGGGGCTGGTGGACGACCGGGTGGGGCTGAGCCCGGCGGTGCGGCTGGCGGTGGAGGCAGTGGCCGGGGTCTTGCTGGTGGTCGGAGCCTCCCTCCCAGACGCCGGCGGGGACCTCCCGTGGCTGGTCCTGGGAACCCTGCTGGTGGTGTTCGCGGTGAACGCGGTCAACCTCTTCGACGGACTGGACGGCCTGGCCGGCTCGGCCGCGCTGGTGGCGGCCCTGGGGATGGCCTGGCTGGCCGGGACCCGGGGATTCCAGGTCACCTACGGGTTGGTGGTGGCCGGGGCGGTGGCCGGCTTCCTCCTCTGGAACTGGCACCGGGCCCGCATCTTCTTGGGGGACAACGGTTCCTACGTGGTGGGGGTGTTCCTCGCCTACGGCATTCTCCGGGTGAGCCGGTCTACCACCGAGCTGGCGGCGGGGGCGGCCTTGCTGGGGGTCTTCGCCCTGGACCTGGTGGTCTCGATCATCCGGCGGCAGGTGCGGAGGCGGCCGCTGTTCTCACGGGACCGGAACCACCTCTACGACCAGCTCCGGGAACGGGGCCTTTCCGTGCGCGGAGTGGCCGTGGCGGCGGCTGCGCTAGAGGCCGCCTTCGTCCTGGCGGTGGTGGGCCTGGACCGCTTCGTGGGGGGGGTCGGATCGGTCCTCTTGTTGAGCTTGATCGGCATCGTGCTCGTGTCCGCCGTGGCGGCGGGGGGACTGCTCAGGGCCGATCCCGAGTAAAGACGGCCTGAAGTCAGAACCCTGAGCAGCCCGCCAAACCCAGGGTTCCTGCGCGCCTCAGAGGCGCGTAATCGCCCGCGGTTCGAGGACCCGGCCAACCCAGGGTTCCTGCGCGCCTGAGAGGCGCGCAATCGCCCGCGGTTCGAGGACCCCTCAGTATCCCAGCTCGCTGAGCCAGGCCCGGTGGTCCTCCGAGAGCCATGCCGGGTGGTGCCGCCCACCCGATCTCCCTGATGGCCGAACCAGGGCGGCCAGCCGCCCGGCGTCCGCACCACCGGCC
>JBOGFC010000108.1:0-10485 GCA_050742155.1 Acidimicrobiia bacterium | reverse complement strand
CAGGTGGGCACCGCGGAGGAGATCCGCCGGGCGCCCCGCACGCGCTATGCGGCGGAGCTGGTGGGGGTGAACCTGTACTTCGGCCGGCTGCGCCCCCTCGAGGAGGGGGCCGCCTCGCTGGTCTCGGCGGAGGGCGAGATCGTGGTGGGTCGGCCTGAGGGGGTGGAGCGGGAGGTGGAGGGAGCGATCGGCCTCCTCCGTCCCGCCGACGTGGCCATCCACCTGGCCAGACCCGAGGGGGGCTCGGCCCGTAACCTCGTGGAGGGGCCCATCACATCGCTGACCGTGGAGGGTGACCGGGTCCGCATCAGGGTGGCAAGCGAGCCGCCGGTGGTGGCCGAGGTGACGCCGGGCTCGGTGGCCCGGCTCGGCCTGCGAGAAGGGGTGCGGGTATGGGCCTCCTTCAAGGCGGTGGAAGTGGAGGTCCTCCTCCCCTAGCTAGGAGAGGGTGATCTCCATGCCCTCGTAAGCCAGGACGACCTCATCCGGCGCCCCGTTCCAGAGCCTTTTCGCTTCCTCCAGCAGCTCCTCCAGCCGCTCATCCGTGTGCAGCGGGTCGTGGTGGAACATCACCAGCGTGCCGGCCCCGGCGAGGCGGCCGAAGGTGACGGCGTGGGCGATGCTGGAGTGGCCCCAGCCCACCCGTTCCCGATACTCCTCCTCCGTGTACTGGGCGTCGTGGAGAAGCACGTCGGCTTGGGCCGCCACCCCGTAGCCCGAGACCCAGGCGGGCTCGGTGGCTCGCAGATCAGTGCCCAGGGCCGGCTCGTGGTCGGGCAGGTAGGCCAGGCCGCGACCGTTCTCCTCGATCCGGTAGCCGACGGTGGGTCCCTGGTGGGAGACCGGCTCCGAGAAGAGCCGGGCGCTGCCGATCTCCCACTCCCCCTTGGGGGCATCGTGGAAGGTCGGCTGGGAGGGGATCTCGGCCAGGTGCACGGGGAACAGTGGTGGGGACAGATAGCGGGCCACCCGCTCCGCCAGGCTGGAGAGGGGAGAGGGCGGGCCCCAGATGTGGAGGTCGTAGTCACGGCTCCAGATTGGGGAGAAGAAGCCCAGTCCTTGCAGGTGGTCGAGGTGGAGGTGGCTGAGCAGGACGTGGATGGGGCGGCCGGGCTCCAGGTCGAGCTGGAGCCCGAAGGGCCGAATCCCGGTCCCGGCGTCGAGCACCAGCAGGGTGCCGTCCTCGAGCCGCACCTCGACGCAGGAGGTGTTGCCGCCGTAGCGAACCGTGTCCGCTCCGGGAGCGGCCAGCGAGCCACGGCATCCCCAGATCCGGGCCCGCACTCACTCCTCCCAGAAGATGGCCATCGCCCCGACCAACTCGTCGGCCCGGGCGAAGAGCGGGAAGGCGGTCACCGATATGAACCGCTCCTTCCCGTTCAAGCCGGTGATGCGGAGCGGCTGGTGGGCCGGGCGCCGCTCGGCGAGGGCGATGGAAAGCGGGAGCTCCCCCACCGCCACCGGCTGCCCATCGGAGTCCAGGGGCGAGAAGATGGTCCCCCACTCCTGCTGGGTGAGCTCTCCGGCGTCGGAGAACTCCCTTCCCAGCACCCGCTCGGCCGGCTCGTTGTAGTAGACCAGCGTTCCCTCCGGGTCGACGCAGAACACCGGCGTGGCCAGGTTGGCGGCCAACTGACGGGCCAGGATCAGGACCAGGCTCTTGTGAGGCGGGCGATCCATGGCCCCGAACCTACTCGGGGAGCCGCTAGGGCACCACCAGCACCGGGCAAGGCGACTCGTGGGTCACCCGGTCGGCCACCGAGCCCATCACCAGCCGTTCCACCAGCCCGGCTCCCCGGCGGCCCACCACCAGCACGTCGATCTGGTTCTCCTTGCAGAAGGCCACCAGCCGGGAGGCCGGGTCGCCGAGCTCCTCGACAGTCTGGAAATCGAGGCCCTCTACGTTGAGCGCTCGGGTGGTCAGCTCCAAGACCGAGCGCTGTGCCTCGGTCAGCGCGTCGCCCAGCACGTCCGGGGGCGGCGGCGCCCCGCCGATGCCCCACCACCCTTCCGGGGGGCGGACCACCGTGATGACGAACAGCTTGGCGTCGTGGAGCCGGGCCAAGCTGGCCGCCACTCGGGCGGCGTGGATGCTCAGCTCGGAACCATCGGTGGCCGCCGCCACTCGCTTGGGGCTCCAGTCCTCCCATTCCATGGCGTGCTCCTTCGTAAGATCGCCGGGTGCGGGCGCACCCAATCTTCGCGGCACTGTACGAGCCTGTCACCATGCTGGCCGAGCGCCGCATGCTGCGGCGGCTGCGCGGCCAGCTGTTTGGAGAGCTGCCCGGCCGGGTGCTCGACCTCGGGGCCGGGGTGGGCTACTCGTTCCGAAGCCTCCAGAAGGCAGACCGGGTGGTGGCCCTGGAGCCCGATCCGTCCATGCTCCGGCGGGCGCGGGCACGGGCGGAGAGCCGTCCCGTCGAGCTGGTCTTGGGAGACGGGATGCGCTTGCCCTTCCGGGACGGCTCCTTCGATGCGGTGGCGGCGGCGCTGGTGCTCTGCACGGTGCCGGATCTGGCCACGGTGCTGGCCGAGGTGCGGCGGGTCTTGGTTCCCGGTGGCAGGCTGGCCTTCCTGGAGCACGTCCGTCTCCCGGGCTGGAAGGGACGCCTCCAGGACCTGGCCACGCCGGCCTGGCGGCGCCTGGTGGTTGGGTGCCACCTCAACCGGGGGACAGGGGAGGCCATCCGGGAGGCGGGGTTCGCCATCGAGCGGCTCGACTCCCATTGGGGAGGGCTGCTGCTGGTCGGCCTGGCTACTTCGGTGCCTTTGCACCCGGGCCCGGCCGGGCCACAATGACCCGAGGATGAACGACCAGCGGTTGCTGCTCCCCGGGCCGGTCTTGATGCCCGCCCAGGCCTATGAGGCTCTGGGGCGGCCGATCGTCAACCACCGGGGGCCGGAGGCCCGGGCGCTCCTCGAGGAGCTCACCGAGGGTCTCGGCTGGCTCTTCCGGACCGAGGGACGAGTGCTGGCGCTCACCGCCAGCGGCACCGGCGGGATGGAGTCGGCGGTGGTCAACTGCTTCAACCGGGGCGACCGGGTGGTGGTGGCCTCGGCGGGAGCCTTCGGGGACCGGTGGGCCAAGATCGCCCGGGCCTATGGCCTGGAGGTGTCGATCTACGAGCAGCCGTGGGGGGAGGCGCTCGATCCCGCCGGGCTGGCCCGCTTCGCCGACCGGCATCCCGACGCCCGGGGGATCCTCTTCACCCACTCCGAGACGTCCACCGGTACCGTCCACGACGTCGAGGCCATCGCCCGGGCACTGGCCGGCCATCCGGCCCTGCGCATCGTCGATGCGATCTCCAGCGCCGGGGCGGTCCCCTTCTCGATGGACGAGTGGGATATCGACGTGGCCGTGAGCGCCTCGCAGAAGGCGCTGGCCTCGACTCCGGGGCTGGCCTTCGTGGCGGTGGGAGAACGGGCCTGGGCGCGGCGGGGAGACCTGCCCCGATTCTACTTCGACTGGGAGCCGGCCTCCGAGTTCGCCGGGCAGGGCCAGACGCCCTGGACGCCGGCGGTCCACGTGCTCTACGCCACGGTGGCCACCCTCCGGCTGCTGAGGCAGGAGGGGCTCGAAGGGGCCTGGGAACGGCACCGGCGGCTCGGAGCGGCCGTCCGAGCCAGCGTGCGCGCCTTGGGCCTGGCGCTGTTCTCCCAGGCGGCCGAGCAATCGAACACCGTCACCGCCATCGCCCTGCCCGAGGATGTGGAAGGGGGCGAGCTGGTCAGGGAGATCCGGGAGCGAACCGGCATCGTCTTCGCCGGCGGCCAGGGGCGCCTGGCCGGCAAGATCCTCAGGTTCGGGCACCTGGGCAGGGTCGAGGCGGCCGACGTGCTGGCCGGGCTGGAGGCCCTGGAGGAGGTGCTCCCCGCCTTCGGGCTCCAACTCACTTCGGGCTCGGGCGTGGCGGCGGCCAAGGAGCTCTTGTCATGAGGCCCAAGGTGGTGGTGGCCGAGCCGGTGGCCGAGGCGGGCCTCAAGACGCTCGAGGAGCACTGTGAAGTGGACCAGGCGGTGGGGCTGGATCGAAAGGAGCTGCTCCCCAGGCTGGCCGACGCCCAGGGACTCATCGTCCGCTCCGCCACGCAGGTGGATGCCGCCCTCATCGGGGCGGCGCCGGAGCTGAGGGTCATCGGGCGGGCCGGCATCGGGGTGGACAACATCGATCTGGAGGCAGCCACCCGGGCCGGGGTGCTCGTGGTGAACGCGCCCCAGGCCAACGTCATATCGGCCGCCGAGCAGACCATGGCGCTCTTGCTGGCGCAGGCTCGCAACGTGCCGCAGGCGGACGCGGCGGTCCGCTCCGGGGGCTGGGACCGGCGACGCTTCGAAGGCGTGGAGCTGCACGGCAAAACCCTGGGGATCCTCGGGCTCGGGCGGGTGGGCACCTTGGTCGCCCAGCGAGCCTCGGCGTTCGGCATGCGCATCCTGGCCTACGACCCTTACGTCAGCCCGGAACGGGCCCGCCGCTTGGGCGTGGAGATCGTCCCAGAGCTGCCCCGTCTTCTGACCGAGTCCGACTTCCTCACCATCCACCTTCCTCTGAATCGGGAGACCCAGGCGATCATCGGTCCGGAGAGCTTCGGTCACATGAAGCCTGGCATCCGGATCGTCAACACGGCCCGGGGTGGCATCCTCGACGAGCAGGCGCTGGCCGAGGCGGTCCGCTCGGGGCGGGTGGCCGGGGCGGCCTTGGACGTGTTCGCCGACGAGCCTCTCGGGGAGAGCCCGCTCCTCGGGTTGGAGGGCGTGGTGCTGACCCCCCACTTGGGGGCCTCCACCCAGGAGGCCCAGGACAAGGCGGGCATCGCGGTGGCCGAGGCCGTGGCGGCTGCGCTGCGGGGTGAGCTGGTCCCGAGCGCCGTCAACCTCGACCTGGGGCCGGAGGTCTCCGAGGAGCAGCGGGCCTTCTTGCCCCTCGTCGAGCAGATGGGACGGGTGTTCGTGACCCTGGCCCGGGGCCTTCCCCAAGAGATGGAGGTGCGGGCGGAAGGGCGGCTGGCCGAGCACCCGGTCCGCCCGCTGGCCCTGGCGGCGCTCAAGGGGCTGCTCGCCTCGGTGAGTACCGGGCCGGTCTCCTACGTCAACGCCCCCTCGCTGGCCGAGGGCCGCGGCCTGAGGGTGACCGAGCAGGCCACGCCCGAGGCGAGGGATTACGTGTCGCTCGTGCGGCTCTCGGGCCTGGTGGGCGGGAAGCCGGTCACCCTGGCCGGAACCCTGGTGGGGAGAAAGGGTGCGCTGTTGGTGGAGATCCTCGGCTACGAGATCGAGCTGCCTCCCTCCCGATACCTCCTGGTGGTGCGCAACGAGGATGTTCCCGGCATGATCGGCCGGGTGGGCACCTTCCTGGGGGATCGCGAGGTGAACATCGCCAACATGGTGGTGGGCCGCTCCCCGGCCGGAGAGGCGGCCATGATGGGTCTCAACCTCGACCAGCCCCTCAGCGACCCGCAGGTGGAGGAGCTGCTTGAGCTACCAGGAGTGGTCGACGCCCGCTTCGTCGAGCTGCCGCCCTCCTCCCTCCCGCCTTGGGGGAGGGCCGGCGAGGGAGAGATCACACCACCTGCTGGATGAGGAGCTGACAAGCCCAACCGGCCGCCAGGGCATACAGCCCCGCCACCAGGTCGTCGGCCATCACCCCCACCGCCCCCGGCAGCCGCTCGGCCTTGGCCACCAACGGCAGCCGCTTGGTGATGTCGGCGGCCCGGAAGACCAAGAAAGCCACCACCACCGCCGGTCCTTGCAGGCCGGTCACCGCCAGGACGGTGCCGGCCGCCTCGTCGATGGTCACCCAGTTGGGATCCCCGACCTCGGAAGTGAAGGGAGCCACCGCCCAAAGGCCCACTCCGGCGATCACGATCACCATGGCCAGCTGCCAGAGGACCGAAGCCTGGCCGGCCCACAGGGCGAGGACCAGGGCGCCCATTCCGGCGACGGTGCCGGCCCCACCCTCGCCCTTCCACACCAGCCGCGGGACGAAGCCCATGCCGAACCAGGAGGCAAGGATGCGGCGCATCAGCGGGAGGCTAACGAGGGCGGCCCTCTCAAGGGGCGCCGCCGGCCACCGATATCCTCCCTCATGCGCGGAGAGATCCTCTGTCCTCCTCGTGCGGTGGCCGCCCGGCCAAGGGCACGAGCCGTTAGATTCTCGCCGCGATGACCCCCGGCGATCTCGCCAAGTTGCGCTCTTTGGACGACCCACGCCTTCACCCGGATGGGCGCCGGGTGATCTTCTGCCTCACCCAGATGGATCTCGAGGAGGACCGCTACCAGAGCGAGCTGTGGCTCTGGGACGGGGAGGAGGCCCGCCCCTTCACCCATGGGCCTCGCGACCAGTCGCCCCGCTGGTCCCCGGATGGCAGCCGGCTGGCGTTTCTCCGCAAGGGCCCTGATGACGATGACAAGTTCCAGGTGGCAGTGATGGCGGCCGGGGGTGGCGAGGCCTCGATCCTCACCGACTTCCCACTGGGCGCCGAGGAGCTGGAGTGGTCGCCGGACGGCCGCCGGTTGGCGGTGGTCGGGGTCGATTGGACCGCGGAGTGGGCCGACCTAGATGACGAAGAGCGCCGCCGGCGCCCTCGGCGGGTCACTGAAGTGCCCTGGCGCTACGACACGCGGGGCTGGGTGCACGATCGCCGGCGACATCTCTATCTCCTCGATGGGGAGGAAGAGGAGGCGGGGCGCCTGCTCACGCCCGGGGATTTCAACGAGACGGCCCCCGTCTGGCGCCCGGACGGCCGGGCGGTGGCCTTCCTCTCCGCCCGCCACGAGCAGCGAGGCCTGACCCCGGGGGTACAGCCGTTCGAGGTGGAGATCGAAGGCGGGGAAGCGGCCCCGCTGGCGGAGATCGGCACCTGGGAGCTGGTCACCTACCGGCCGGACGGGGTGCTCCACCTGGTCGGCCAGCCCGACGAGTGGGCCTGGCCGACGGTGGCGGCGGTCTGGCGCCAGGAGCAGGACGGCAGCTGGACCGACCTGACCGGCCACCTGGATCGCAGCGCCGCCTTCTTCTCGGTGGCGGTCTCCCCGCCCGGGCCCCAGTGGGTGGGTGAGGATTTCATCACCGCCCTGGAGGATGGAGGGAGGGTGCGGGTGATCCGGATCGACCCCGAGGGCCGGGCCACCGACCTGATCGGAGGCGACCGAGTGATCAGCGGGGCGGATCCGAGCCCGGACGGCTCGGCGATCGCCTTCGTGGCGAGCAGCCCGACCGATCCCGGCGAGCTTTGGTGGTGGGAAGTCGGAGAGGAGCGGGCCCTCACCTCGCTCAACGAGGAGTTCCGCAAGGAGGTGCCGCTGGTGGAGGGGGAGAGCTTCACCGTCGGATCGGAAGGCGTCGAGATCGACGCCTGGGCGTACTTGCCACCCGGAGAGGGGCCGGTTCCGCTGCTGCTCAACATCCACGGGGGGCCGGCCAGCCAGTACGGGTATCGGTTCTTCGACGAGTTCCAGATCTACGCCCGGGCCGGCTACGGCGTGGTGGCCTGCAACCCGCGCGGCTCGAGCGGGCGCGGCCGGGAGTTCGTGCGCGGGGTGGTGGGGAAGGGATGGGGGACGGTCGACCTGGCCGACCTCCGGGCGGTGGTGGAGGAGGCCCTGGCGCGCTTCCCGCGCCTCGATCCGGAGAGGCTGGGGGTGATGGGAGGCTCCTACGGGGGGTTCGCCACCGCCTGGCTGATCGCCCACGACCGGCGCTTCGCCTCGGCGGTGGTGGAGCGGGCGCTCCTCTCCTGGTCCTCGTTCTCGGGCACCTCCGACATCGGGGCCTACTTCGCTCGCCTCTACCTGGAGGGGGAGGACCCGGACGTGATGCGGGCGGCCAGCCCCCTCTCGCTGGCCGAGACGGTGGAGACGCCCACCCTCATCCTCCACTCGGAGGCCGACCACCGCTGCCCGATCGAGCAGGCCGAGCAGCTCTTCATGGCCCTGAAGAGGGCGGGCGTGGAGACGGAGATGGTCCGCTTCCCCGGCGAGAGCCATGAGCTCTCCCGCTCGGGAAAGCCCAAGCATCGCAAGGAGCGCTTCGAGATCATCCTCGATTGGCACGCACGACACCTGGGCGGCGAGCTGCCAACATAGGGGCGTGGAGACCTCCCCTTACGCCTGGGTGGACGGCGAGCTGGTTCCCTCCGAGGAGGCCACCGTCTCGGTCTTCACCCATGCGCTCCACTACGGGACCGGGGTCTTCGAGGGCATCCGCGCCTACGAGACACCGGAGGGAACGGCGGTCTTCCGCCTTCCCGAGCACATGGAGCGGCTGCAGCGTTCCGCCAAGGCCTACGGGATCCCCCTCGAGTGGTCGGTGGAGCAGCTCTGCAAGGCAGCCAAGGAGCTGCTGCGAGCCAGCGAGCTGCGGTCCGCCTACATCCGCCCACTGGTGTTCTACGGGACCGGGGCGCTGGGGCTCAACCCGGCCGGGTGCCGGGTGCAGACGGTCATCGTCGCCTGGCGCTGGGGCGCCTATCTGGGCGAGGAGGGGGTGCGGAGCGGCATCCGGGTGCGGGTCTCCTCCTGGCGCCGCATCGACCACGCCGCCCTGGTGCCCAACGCCAAGGGCACCGGCGGCTACCTGAACAGCATCCTGGCCCGGCAAGAGGCGGTCTGGTCGGGCTACGAGGAGGCGATCATGCTCAACCACAACGGCTACGTGGCCGACGGGAGCGGGGAGAACCTCTTCGTGGTCCGGGACGGCGCGGTGCGGACCCCGCCCCCCACCGAGGGGCCGCTCGAAGGGATCACTCGGGACGCGGTGATGACCCTGTTACGAGACGAGGGCTACCACGTGGCGGAAACCCGCGTGGCGCGGGCCGACCTCTACTACGCCGACGAGCTCTTCTTCACTGGAACGGCGGCCGAGGTGACCCCGATCCGGGAGGTGGACGACCGTCCGGTCGGGGAAGGGAAGCCGGGCCCGGTCACCCGGCGCGCCCAGGAGCTGTTCCACCAGACCGTCACCGGCCGGCTCGACGCCTACCGGCACTGGCTGGAGCCGGTCTAACCTCGTTCTGGCGTAGCCGGGGAAGGAGAAGCGGAGGATCCCTTGGGACAGCAGCCTTCGATCGAGCTGGAGCTCTCCGACCTGCCCCGTCCCGAGCCCGCCCGGCACCCGGAGCGGCGCTGGCGGCCCAACCGGCCCGGGGACATCCAGGGGCCGGACGAGATGCCCTGGGGAGGATCCTTCGGGACCACCGGGCCGGACACCGGGTACGCGCTGGCGCTGCTCCCGCTGTTCGACATCGACCCGGGTCCGCTCCAGAACCGCCGGGACTTGTCGGTCGGGCTGGCGGCGGTGGCGGGGGCGCGCGCCTCGCGCTTCGGAAGGGCGCCGTTCAAAGAAGACGTCGAGCTGGCCCTGCTGGTCTTCGGCTTCTTGCCGGAGGGGCTGCCCGAGGAGCTGGTGGCCGGCCTGGTCGAAGATCGTCACGAGTGGTTCGCCAATGCCGCCCACGAGGCCGGGAAGGGCCGCCGTATCGCCGCGGCGGTGCCGCTGGAGGTGCTGGAGCTGTCGGTCGAGGAGGTGCGCCGGCGCATGGCGGCCGGAGAACGCCTCGTCGATCTCGGGGGATGGAGAAGCCGCCGGACCCCCCCAGAGGGACCGGGGGGGTTGGGGGGGTCATGGCGGCCCTGAACCTCCTGGCCGCGGGCTTCCTCTCGAGAAGCCGCCGGACCCCCCCAGAGGGACAATGAAGATCGTCCGGGTGCGGGGCGAGGAGGGTATCTCCTATGGAGCGGTGGAGCCGGAGGGGATCCGCCTCTACGAGGGCTCGCCGCTGGTGGCCTGGGAGCCCACCGAGCTGGTGGTCCCCTTCGATCGGGTGCAGCTCCTGGCACCGGTCTTCCCCACCAAGGTCGTGGCGGTGGGCAAGAACTACGCCGACCACGCCGCCGAGACGGCCTCCGAGCTGCCGGACGAGCCGATCATCTTCCTCAAGCCGGCCACGGCGGTGATCGGCCCGGGGGCGCCGGTGGTCCTCCCTGGAGACTCGGTGGAGGTGCACCACGAGGCCGAGCTGGCGGTGGTGATCGGGTCGGTCGCCAAAGCGGTGGAGGCCGAGGACGCCGGGAGGGTGATCCTCGGGTACACCGCCGGCAACGACGTCACTGCCCGGGACCTGCAAAAGAAGGACGGTCAGTGGACCCGGGCCAAGGGCTTCGACACCTTCTGCCCGCTGGGCCCGGCCGTGGAGACCGAGCTCGACCCGCTGGAGGGCCTGACCGTGGTGTGCCGGGTGAACGGAGAGGTTCGCCAGGCCGGCTCCACCGCCGAGTTGGTCTTCGGGGTGGCCGAGCTGGTGGCCTTCATCACCCGGGTGATGACCCTGCTTCCCGGCGACGTGATCTTGACCGGTACCCCCGCCGGGGTGAGCCCGGTGCGCCCTGGGGACCGTATGGAGGTGGAGGTGGAGGGGATCGGGGTGCTGGCCAACCCCGTGGAGGCCGGGTGAGCCCCTTCCCGAACTTGCGTGAGTTCCGGACCGCCGG
>JBOGFC010000107.1:0-9962 GCA_050742155.1 Acidimicrobiia bacterium | reverse complement strand
TGGCGGATCGTGCACCGAGGCCCCGACGGTGAGGAGTACGCCTTTCACGGCGAGTACCGCCAGATCGTCCGCCCGGAGCGCATCGTCTGGACGTTCGAGTTCGAGGGCTTCCCGGGCAGCGTCTCGGTCGAGACCATGACGCTTACCGAGCACGACGGCAAGACCACCTTGACGAGCACCTCCGTCTTCGACACAGTCGAAGAGCGCGACGGGATGCTCGGGTCGGGGATGGAGGCCGGTGCCGCCGAGACCATGGACCGGCTCGACGAGTACCTCGAGGTCCTCAGGGAGGGCCCGGCGGGCTGACGATCCCGCCCGCCGGTCCGGCAGAGTCGCCTTCGTACTATGTCGGGACTGCACTGGGGTCTGGACGGTCACCAGATGTGGCGTGATCGCTTGGGTCAGTCGCCATGGGGGCTAGGCTGCTCGGGTCGAGCGAGATAAGGGAGACGACGATGCTCGACCTTGCATCCATTGATCTGGATGATCTGGTCCTGGCGCTGGAGGATCACTCCTATGAGACGTCGTGGTGGCTGGATCCCGCAACGGGCGAGCTCGAGTACTGCTCGACAGAGGACGATCCGGAAGACTTCGAGTCGCGAGGTCAGGCCTACGTCGAGCCGATGGACTCGAGTGACGGCTACCGGGACATGGTCGATTTCACGGCCCTAGTTCGCGATGGACGGGCGGCCGATCTGCTCTTCAGGGCGCTCCAGGGTCGGGGCGCCTTCCGTCGTTTCAAGGACACCTTGTTCGAGTTTCCCGACCTGCGCCAGGAGTGGTTCGCCTTCCACGACCGGCGGATGCGCCGCCGAGCCATCGAGTGGTTGGCCGATCGAGAGTTGATCTCGGCCGAAGCGGCCCAGCAGGCAGCTGAGGATCTCGCGGAGGGCGAGGAAGGACCGGTCGGTCCCCTGGGAGCGTTCGGCATTGCGGAGAAGGCGGCCGCCCAGCTACGCCAGCTCTACGGGAACCGCCTGGCGCGGGTGCTGCTCTACGGCTCGCAGGCGCGAGGCGACGCCGACCGTGAATCCGACCTCGACCTACTGGTGGTGCTGCGGGACATGGAGTCAGCCTGGGAGGAGCTGCGCCGTATGGACGACCTCCTCTGGCGGTTGTCGGTCGAGCAGGGCGTCACGTTGTCTGCCCTGCCGGTTACAGAGAAGGACTTCGACCGTGCTCGATCGCCGGTCTTGATCGAGGCACGCTCCCACGGGGTGGCGGTGGGGTGAAGTCCTTCGCGGCGGGCCTGGCCCGCTGCCGAGAGGAGATCGCGGCTGCCGAGATCCTTGCCCGGGAGGGATTCCCCGCTCAAGCAGTGTCCCGCGCCTACTACGCGGCTTTCTTTGCTGCCGAGGCCGCTCTCTTGAGCCTGGGGGAGACGCGCTCCAGGCACGCCGGCGTGATCTCTGCCTTCGGTCAGCTCGTTGTCAAGGACCAGGGGCTCAACGAACGAGCCGGTCGGCTACTCCGTTCGCTGTACGATCGCCGTAGCGCGGCCGATTACGGCTTGGGCCCCGTGCCTCCCGACGAGGCGGCGCGGGCCGTCCGGGACGCCGAGACCGTTGCCGATCTCGTGGAGGCATGGCTGGAGGGGGGATCCGCGGCGCACTGACCCGTCCCGGAGGGGGAAGTGCGGATTAGCACACCTCCTCGGCCCGCCGCTCATCATCATCCGGCAGGTAGAGGCGTCGCGGTACTGTGCCTCTATGGAATATCAGTTCGAGTGGCGAGGTGACTTCGACAATGCCTCGCTGAACGCCCTCCATGCTGAGGCGTTCAATCACCCCGTCCTCGAACACGATTGGGAGGACCAAGTGCACGCCCACAGCCTCGGCTGGGTCTCAGCCCGCCAGGGCGACAATCTCATCGGGTTCGTCAACGTCCCCTGGGACGGTGCGACCCACGCCTTCATCATCGACACCATCGTCAGCCCACGGGCAAGACGGCGAGGAGTCGGTACGCAGCTGATCGCCGTGGCAACGAGGGAGGCGCGTGCTGCTGGGTGTGAGTGGCTTCACGTCGACTTCGAGGCTCAGCTTCGACCCTTCTACTTCGATGCCTGCGGGTTCCAACCGACACACGCGGGACTCATCGCGCTCTATTAGCTCTGAGGTTCGTAGCTCCGCAGCACGCAAAACTCGTTGCCTTCTGGATCGGCCATGACCACCCAGCTCACCTCCTGCTGTCCGATGTCGACCCGACGCGCTCCCAGGCCCTCGAGACGCAGGACCTCTGCCTCCTGATCGTCCGGGACCAAGTCGAAGTGCCAGCGGTTCTTGACCGTCTTGGGGTCAGTAGTGCGGTTGAACAGCACGGCCATGGCTCCTGGGAGCTCGGACCGGTCACGAGCAGGAGCGATCAATGCCTCCTCATCCCCGTGCTGGATGATGAACCAATCCAGAGCCTCCGACCAGAACCCGGCCTGGGCCCGTGGATCACGAGCGTCGATCGTGAGGGTGTTCACTTGAAGGGACATTCACGGCAAAGGTAGCGGGGACTCAGAGCCGGACCCAATGGGCCGATCCGGCGGCTCCGTCGACCGCCACGAGGGCGCCGTCGGGGATGCCGCTGTGATCGCAGCCGGCCAGGGCCGGCACTACCAGCGAGCGGGCCACGTCGAAGAGGTGGGCCGCCGGACCGCCTCCCGCGCAGACCAATCCGGCGGCGTCCCAGAGGAGAGGCGCCACCCGGGGGAGGGGCACGTCGATCGCCAGGACGCTCCTCGGACCCGGCCCGGGCCGCGCCTCTGGATCGTCCACTCGCCGGAGCGGTCCGGCCCCCATCCCCGACGAGGCGGGGATCCCTTCGAGATGGTCTCCGAAAGCCGAGGCCACGCCGAACAGGAACGGCTCCCACGGCCCGGGACCCGATCGGGAGGTACGGAGAGGTGTAGGCGCCTCATCGGTCAGCACCCGGCGGACTTCGGCCAGGGAGAGGCTCCACAGCGACTGTCGGGAGGGGAGGACGTCCCGGCCGACCAGGAAGTCCGCCACTCCGTTCAGGTGAGCCAGCAGCCTCCGCATCGATGGGAGGTCGGCCGGCCGTAAACCCTCCAGACGCCGCAGGGCTGCGCCCGGGCGCGGCCCGTGCAGCGAGCCGATCGTCGAGCGGGCCGCCCGCCTGGCACGAACCGGGGGGAGGCCCCAGGTGCCGGCGGCCAAGTGCCCGACCAGGTTCTCCGCCTCGGCCAGGGCGGCGGCCGCACCGGTGAGCGAGCGGATGGACTCGGCCTCGGGGATCACCTCGAGTCCCAGCGCCCAGGGCAGGACCAGCTCTTCGCCTAGGGGACCTGGGAAGCGGACCGCCAGGCGGGCCACCCGGCGGGCCATTTCCAGTGTGAGGCCGTCCGGGATGCTCCGTGGTGGAGGCTCAGCGGGGCGGGGGCGCCGGCCACACTGCACGATGAACGGACCTTCGCCCGACCAGATCCACTCGAGCAGATCATCCCCGGTCGCCTGGTGCAGAGCCCGGGCGAGCTCGGCCAGCTCGCCGAGGCTGACGCTCTTCATGAGTGCGGCGTCCCCGTCCACTGCATTCGAGCCCACCCGCACTCGCCAGCCCCGCTCCCAGCCGGACATGAGGGCGGCGGGCGATCCGGACGTTCCCGTCACCACCACCCCCCCGTCTCCATGCAGCTCGGTCTTTCCCCCCGCCGCCGGCTCCAGCTCCGCTTGTACCAAAGCGGCGATGGGAATCGTGCCCGGGCTCAATCCCACCCGCGCCGCTCGTCCCAACGCATCGACGGTGAAGGCCGACGCCCAGCATCCCCGGAGAGCCACCGCCATCTCCTCCGGACCGATTCCCAGGTAGGAGGAGAAGGCGCCCGCCCAGTGAGACGTGACCTCCACCCGAGTGGAAGAGCGCACCGCCAGCCGGCCTCCCAGCCCCCGGCCGGCCCCTTCCAGCGTCTCCACCAGGCCCGGATCGAGCTCCATGCGGGCGATGGCCAGGCGAGCCTTCCCGCTGCCACCCTCCTCGAGCAGCCGGCTCCCGAGCGCCATGGCCGGCCGGCTGACTTCGGCCGGCACGACGAACCCGTCGGGAACCGGCAGCCCGGCCCGCCGAGCGGCGGCCAGTCGGGCCGCCTTGTGCCCGACCACCTCGGGGTCCAATGCCCGCTCGTCGGTAAGGAGGATCAACGCCCGGCGAGATGGCGCGATCAGTCCACTACGGTGATCTCGTCGATCGGGAAGGTGGAGATCCGCTCGCTGCCCGACTCGTTGACGATGAGCATCTCCTCCAGGCGCATGCCGAACTCGTGGACCTTCCCGTGCTGGGTCTCCAGGGCGAACACCATCCCCTCCTGGATCTCCTGGGGGTGGTCGAGCGACCAGATCCTCGAGATCACCGGCGGGTCGTATTGGGCCAGTCCCAGCCCGTGCCCCCAGAGGTTGGCGGCCGCCTGGTCCTCCTCCTCGTATCCCCAGGCCTCCTTGGCCGAGGGCCACTTGCTGGCGATGTCGGCGGTGGTCACGCCGGGACGCACCGCCGCGATGGACGACTCCAGCCAGTCGAGCGCCTTGGCGTAGTACTCCTTCATCTCGGCGGTGGGCCGGCCGCCCACGCAGTAGGTGCGGTAGACGCAGGACTTGTAGCCGTTCCACGTCAGGGCGGCCAGGTCGATGATCACGAGCTCACCCGGCCGGATGATGCGGTCGGAGAAGTTGCGCCAGTTGGGCCAGGCGTTGGGACCGGAGGAGACGATCACGTCCTCGACGTCCTCCATCCCCGGGATCGAGTACAGGTACTGGAAGCCGAAGGCGGCCACCTCGTTCTCGGTCAGCCCGGGCCTGAGGAACCGGCTGAACTCGGAGTGGAGGGCGTCACAGATCGAGCCGACCATGCGGAGGGCGTTCTGCTCGTCCGGGCTCTTGATGGAGCGGGCCTCCATCATCGGGGTCATCCCGTCGGTCCACTCGATCCCGGCTCGCTGGAACGCTTTCATCATGTTGATGTCGATGAAGTCGATGCCCAGCGGCCGGTCCATCACCCTGGCGTCCTCCATGTTCTCGAGAAGGGCCCTGGTGAACTTCTCGACCTGCATGTCGGTGGCCGGGCCGGAGGCGCCCTTGATCCATGAATAGGAATGGCGCACGTTCTCGGCCGGTATCCAGGGCGAGTGCTTCCTGATGTGGATGCCGATGTCACCTTGCTCGTAGAGGATGGGCTCCTGGCCCTCCGCCAGCACCGCGTAGCGCAGGCCCGGCTTCAACCGGTTCCAGCCCGGGGTGAGCGTGGAGGTCACGTAGCGAACGTTCTCGTCGTACATGACCAGCAGCGCCCCGAGGCCGTGGCGCTGCATGGCCTCCCGGGCCCGGCTGAGCCGGTGGCGGCGAACCCGGTCCCAGTTGATGCCTTCCTTCCAGTCGGTGCCGAGGACCCCGAAGGCCTCCTTCATCCCGCTCCTCTCTCGCTCAACCGATGATCCGCTCGGCGATGGCCAGAAACTCCTCCGCGTGCAACAGCCCCTTCTTCTCCAACGACCGGGCCTTGACCTCGTCGAGGATCGCCTGCATCTGCTCGGCGGTGCCGGAGAGCCCGTGCCGGTCCAGCCAGACGGCCACCGAGTCCAGCCCGGAGCCCTTGCCGAGCACGATCTCGGGCGCCGGCTGGCCGACGAGCTCGGGTCGGTAGGGGAAGGCCTCGGTGAGGTACTTCTCGCCGACGTTGTTGACCCACGTGGCGATGATGCCGGACTCCACGTTGAAGAGACGCTCGCCCACCACGGGCCGGTTGGAGGGCTGACGCACCCCGGCCCTCTCCATCACCGAGCGGGACAGCTCGAAGAATCGCTCGGTGCGGAGGCCGGTCTCCACCCCGTACATGGTGAGGAGGGCCAGCACCGTCTCCTCCATCGGGGTGTTGCCGGCTCGCTCTCCGAGACCGGTGACGGTGGTCTGGATGACGTCGACCCCTTCGGCGACGGCCATGATCGTGTTGGCCACGCCCAGCCCGAAGTCCATGTGGAAGTGGGTCTCCAAGGGGACGCCCAACCGCTGGCGGGTCTTACGCACGAACAGCCTCACGGCGTGCGGGGAGAGGACACCGAAGGTGTCGACCAACCCCACCGCGTCCACGTGCCCCTCCTCGGCGACCCGGGAGATCAGGTCCAAGTACTGCACGAGCCCGGCCCGGGTGGCGTCGATGGGGAAGAAGGAGACCTTCAGCCCCTGGTCATGGGCGAAGGAGGTCGCCTCGATGGACAGTTCGATGGCCTTCTCCACCGGCCACCGGTAGGCCAGCTCGATGAGATGGTGGCTGGAGGGTATCTCCATCACCACGCCGGAGACCCCGCAGTCGAGGGCCCGCTTCACGTCGTCCACCATGCAGCGGGAGAAGGCGTAGATCTCGGACGGCAGCCCCAGGTCGACGATCTGTCGGACGGCCTCCTCGTCGGCGGGGGACACCGCCGGCAGTCCCGCCTCGACGCGGTGCACCCCCGCCTCGGCCAGCGCTTCGGCGATGCGCACCTTGTCCTCGGTGGTGAACTCGACTCCGGCCTGCTGCTCGCCGTCCCGGAGCGTCACGTCATGGATGGCGAGCTGTTCCGGCAGCGAGAAGCCCTCGGTCACCTCGGGCAGGAAGTTCCAGGGACTCGAGAACCAGCGGTCCGATCGCCAGCGTTCCTCGGGATTCTCGGTCATCACCGTCCTCCGCCTCAGCTCTATCCCCGGCCCGGCGCATCTTACGTCAGCCGCTCACCGCCGGGCCGACCGGATAGTCGGGCTCCCCACCGGTGAGGACCTTGACGACCTGGGTGGCCGCCTTGCGCTGCGATTCGCGGATGGCGGCCTCTGAGTAGTAGGCGATGTGCGGCGTGGTGATGAGGTGGGGAACGCCGCGGATCCTCTCCGGATCGAGGGGCTCGGCGTCGAACACGTCTAGAGCCGCCCCGGCGATGGTGCCGGCGCGCAGGGCCTCGATCAGGTCGTCGAGCACGACGAGGGGACCGCGGGAGGTGTTCACCAGCAGTCCGTGAGCCGGCATCATCTCGAGCTGCGGCTTACCGATGAGCCCGCGGGTCTGGGGAGTCAGCGGGGCGTGGACCGAGACGACGTCCGAGGAGCGGAGCAGCTCGTCCAGCTCTACCAGCGGCGGCCCATCCGGACCCGGCGCCACGTAGGGGTCGTGGACCTGGAGCGATACGCCCAGCCCGGCCAGCGCAGCGGCTACCCGCCGGGCGATCTTTCCGAAGCCGACCAGGCCCACCGTCAGCTCGCTCAGGCGAGGGATCGGACGGACGGCCTCCACGGTCCAGCGTCCCTCCCTGACCGCGGCATCGGCCTCCACGATCTTGCGATGGAGGCCCAGGAGGAGGGCGAGCGTGTGGGCGACCACCTCCTCCACGCAGTAGTCGGGCACGTTGGTGACCACGATCCCGGCCTCGGCGGCCGCCTCCAGGTCGATGTTGTCGACCCCGATCCCGTAGCGAGCGATGATCCGGCATCGTCGCAGGCGACCGATGGCGGCCGCGTCGAGAGGCAGATAGGTGTTCAGCAGGCCGTCGGCATCTTGGGCCAGCTGCAGGACCTCGTCCAGCCCTCCTGCGGCGACCGTCAGCTCGGCCTCGATATCGGCCAGCATGCCGCGCTCCAGCTCGACGCTCGGGAAGACCTGGTCGGTGACGACCACCTGGAATCTGCTCATGTAAGAACCCCCCACGCTTCTTGCGTGTGAAATAGCCCGCCGGCGGCCCGGAACTCACGCAAGAACGGGATCATTCTCGAGCGTGACCTTCAGGTCCGCCGAGCCGGCGTCCATCAGCACCTCGAAGGCCCGCCGGGCTTCGGCCAGCGGGAAGCTCCTGCTCCAGAGGGGCGCCAGCCGGAGCGTTCCCTGGGCGACCAGTTCTACCGCCCGGGCGTAGTCACGAGGACGGGCCGCCCGACTGCTCACCAGCTCGAGCTCTTTGTAGTAGAGCTCGTAGAACGGAAACCCAGAGACCTGATCGGCGGTCACGGTCCCGAAGGCCAGGATGGTTCCGCCCGGGGCGGCCAGCTCCACACATCGCCCGAGCGTCTCGGGCTCCCCCACCGACTCAACCACCAGCCGGGGCCTCGCTCCGTCGCCGAGCTGTCGGGCCACCTCGGCCGCCTCCTCCGGAGCGGCAACGGCGGTGGCTCCCAGCTCCAGCGCCAGTTGGCGCTTCCAGGCGGATCGGGTGATGCCGAGGATCGTTCCGGCCCCCCGGGCGCGCAGCAGCTGGAGGTGCAGCAGGCCGGAGACCCCCAACCCCATCACCGCCGCCGGATCGCCGGGAAAGACGTCGACCAGCGTCTGGGCGTGCACGCAGGTGGCCAGCACCTGCAGGAGGGCGGCCTCGGCGACCGGGAGGTGCTCGGGAATCGGATGGAGCTGGAGCTCGTCGACCGCCACGAGCTCGGCGAAGCCGCCGTCGACGTCGCGACCCATGAGCGCCCCGTTGGGGCACAGATTGGGTCGGTCGGCCCGGCATGGACGACACCAGCGGCAGGCCAGGCCGGGATCGACCAGAACCCGGGTGCCCTCCACCACCAGGCCAAGCTCGCCCGCCTTGACGACCCTTCCCACCACCTCGTGGCCCATCACCAACGGGCAGCGCACCGGGATGGCGCCGGAGAGGATCTTCAGGTCAGTGCCGCACAGGCCCCCGGTCTCCACGGCGACCAGCGCCCTGCCCTCCGGGCGGGGGTCGGCGATCTCCTCAACGGCCAGCCGGTGGGGGCCTCTCATCACGACCGCTTTCATCCGACTGCTCCCTCCTGCCCCGGGATCACCGGCAGCAGCAGGTAGGCGGGATGCTCGTCCCCCGTGTGGAGGGTGACCTCGCCTCCGAACACGTCGGCCGGCCGGTCCCGGGGATCGTCGTGGAGGAAGGGCCCCGAGCCGCGCAGCTCGTTCTTGAAGCTGGCGATCCTCGCCTCGCTCGTCTCGCCCTCCCACTCGTAGTCCGACCCCTGCACGGTCAGGGCGATTCGGAAGCCGGACGGCGCCACGATCGAGGTCGGCCAGATCTCCACGTCCAGCTCGTAGACCGAGCCGGGCACCAGGGGTTCGACCCGATCGTGGGTGTGGTAGGGGCGGCACTCTGTGGTGAGCTCCGGGTCGAGCGCCCGGTGTGAGGCGCGCAGCCATCCCTGCCCGAGCGGGGCATGAGGGTCGATCGCCCCCTGGAACACCACCTCTCGTCCCTCCCGATCGAGGAGCCCTAGGACGAGGAAGAGGTCGGCGTCGGCGGTGGAGGACGAGACGAACAGCTTGGCCGCCACCGGTCCGGTGATCTCGGTCTCCTGGGCCAGCGGGGAGGTGGAGAAGGTGGTCCCGCCGGCCATGGCCCGATAGGTGGCCCGCCCGGCCGATGGGGCCGGCTCGGGCGCCAGGGTGCGGCTCTCGGCGTCCAGGTAGAGCTTGGTCCAGCGCGTCCGTCCCAGGGGCCACTCGCTCTCCGGCCGCTCCTCGAAGCTCCCGTCCGCCTTGCGGACCTGGATCCGCACCGGCGGTTGGGCCGGCCAGCCGTTGTCGACGCCCTTGAGGAAGTGGTCGAAAAAGCGCTTCTGGATCCGCCATCCGTAGTCGGTGTAGTAGTGGGTCCAGTGCTCCAGGCCGTGCAGCTCCAGCCACTTCTGCCGTGAGCCGGCTCGCACGTAGGCCTCCACGTTCCCCCGCAGATGGAGGCCGTGGCCGCCCCAGTTCCCGGCGGAGAGGAACGGCACGGTGACCTTGGACCAGTCCGGCGAACGCTGCCGGTGATAATCGTCGTCGAGGGAGTGGGAGCGGATCTCCCCGCCGAAGTCACAGCGGCGCTCGGCCAGCTCCTCGTCGCCGGCGGTCTCGGGTCCGGCCACGGCCTCCCCGCCGTGGGGGTTGCGGAAACCCCGGTCACCCACCCCGTGCTGCACGGTCTTGACCTGCATGTCGTACCAGTTCGCCCAGAAGGTAGAGACGATCCCGCCGTGATGGGTCATGTCCCGATACCAGTC
>JBOGFC010000106.1:0-4246 GCA_050742155.1 Acidimicrobiia bacterium | reverse complement strand
CGTCTCTTCGTTCATCGTTGCCCTCCTTCTCGGGTGTGTACCACCCGTGCTTGGAGGGTGCCAGGAGAGATCGCGATGCTGACGGATTTCCGGGCGGGTTCTGGGTCAGAAGCTCAGACGCAATACGGCTTCCAGAGCGGCAGTGTGCAGGCTCATGTTCGTAAAGAGCACAGGCCCTCCACCGTCCAGTCTCCCTCTCCCTTTGAGATCGCTGAACCGCCCACCCGCCTCCTCGACGATGACGGCCAAGGCGGCGAAGTCCCAAGGCCCGCCCGCCAACTGAAGGCACAGGTCGATTCCGCCCGCCGCCACCATCGCTGCTCCGTGTCCGATGGGCGGTACGTACGTGCAGTGCGCAGTGAGGCGCTCGGCCACAGCCAGCCGGTCACCCTCGAGCGCATCGAGGGGCGGATGAAACTGCATCGGGCGCCCTCAAGGGATGTCCGGGGCGAGACGCTGAGCGGCTGTGGCCTTTCCCTTCTCCCCCGTTTCAGGGTGGCGAACCAGGCACCCTGACCGAGACCCGCCCACCAGCGGCGCCCTAGGGCCGGACTGGTGCTCACCCCCAAGGCGACCTGACCCTGCTCTTCGAGGGCGATCTCGGTCGCCCAACCCGGGTATCCGGCTACGAAGACGACCGTCCCGTCGATCCCGTCCACGATCCACCGGCGTTGGCTGGGCCCGGAGGATCCGACTTCCTCGCCCAGGAACCCATCGTCGGGACGGCGCTCACGGATCAGGGACCTGAGGCGTTCTTCGATCTCCCGGTCGGCACTGTCACAGGACTGCCGTCCGGTTTCATATGATGCTCGAACTTCCCTCTCTCGAAATAGGCCATCGAGATGGCGTCGGCGGCATCGGCGAGTGCGTGGGCCAGCTCGAGGTCGCTGCTAGCGTCACGACTACGAAGGCTATCGCCATCATCTGGGGGTACCCCCACGTTCCAGAAGCCGTGCGACCGCCACCGTGCCGTTCCGCGCTCCCCTGAAAGTGAGCGCTGCTCGGACAGATCAGGTTATCGTCTCGGCCAGTCAGTTAGCCGGTAGCCAGCCTCACGAGTAGATCGACATGCGGCGTCCGTCACCGTCGCGGAACCAGGCGTGGCGAGCACCCCACTCCTGGACTTGGGGAGGCCCCTCGACGCCGACCCCCGCTTCAACCAGCCTCTCATACATGGCATCAACATCGTCGACCCAGATAGTGATCTCCATGGCGTTGGGGGGTCCGGGGTTCCCTCTTCGATTCCGATGTGGAACCCGTCGTCTCCTCCCACCCGCAGGTATCCCGGGTGCTCGGCAAGGACCCGAAGGCCGAGGATGTCCACGAAGAGACGACGCTGAGCTTCGAGATTGGAAACCAGCATGAAGATGTGGCTGAACCGAGTCCCCATCCTCAGACCCCGTCGGACGGTGTGTGGTTCCTGATCGAGCCTACGCGAAGGGCGGAGGGCGAGACCGCTTGACCGCTTGACCAGGAATCGGGCAAGCCTCGTTCGTGGAATCACTCGACCAATCCCGAGTAGGGGACGTGCCGATCAGGAGCACTCGCTGATCGGAGTGTTACGCGCCCAGATCTAGAGATGTGAGCGGCTGCGACCCCCCGGCTGACAGACTGAGGCCGTGCGTCCCCTACCAACCCCTGAGCTTCGCACCGAACGGCTCGTGCTGTCAGCGCTGCGGGTCGCCGACGCAGCGGAGATGGTCGATGTGCTCTCCGCTGAGGAGCTCTACGCCTTCATTGGTGGGACAGCCCCGACCGAAGCTGAGCTGCGCGAGCGCTACCGTGCCCAAGTGGGCAGCCCATCGGATCCGTGCGAGCAGTGGCACAACTGGATCGTGCGGCTGGCGGGTGGATCGGCTATGGGGTACGTACAAGCGACGGTGTGTGGTGAGCATGCCGAGGTCGCCTGGGTAATCGGCCAACCGTGGCAGGGCTTCGGCTACGCGACGGAGGCCACTCGAGCGATGCTGGCGTGGCTCACCGCCGACGGGGATGTCCGAGAGGTCACTGCTTACATTCATCCTGATCACGCAATTTCCCAGAGGGTCGCCTCGTCCGCTGGGCTTGAGCCAACTGGCCAGTTCGCAGATGGCGAGGAGATCTGGCGTTGGCCTCCTCGCGCTTGAAGCCCGAGTCGCTGCGGTAGCTCGCCAACCCGCTCAGGACGTGCCGATCCGGGCGGTGCCCGTCGCGCTCGTTACTGATCCAGATCATGTGATCGGAGTGCCCCCCAGAGCCGCTCGGCGAGCCCGAGGAGGTTCCGATCCCCTCGAAGGTCGTCATGGGGAACCTCTTCGCATTCATCAGGGATCGTCACCCCCCAAGAGCCACCGTGGTGAATTCGGTCAGCCGCTTCCGTCCCGGGCAGCCCGGAGCACCGCATCCAGCCAGTCCTCGGAGAAACGCACCGAGTCCACCTTCCTCACCACCCGAGAGGGCTTGCCCGCCGGGTCGACGTGGAGTCGCAGCCGCCCGGCCACCACCTCGGTCCGGAGCGGTACCTCCTCGATCTCGACCCCGTCCCAGCCGCAGGCCACCGCACAGGCCAGCGGGTCGTAGTGGAAGTTGAGGAGGTCGTCAGGGAGGCCCTCGTGCGATCGGCCCAACTCGGCCATGGCGTGGTCCCGCCCATGCCGCTCCCCTTGGTCGGCGATCAGCCGGGCCAGGGGACCTCCCGACCAGAGCGCCGGCAGATCCCTCTCGGTGAGCCACACCTCGAGCGTGACGGCCAGCTGCACGATGAGCGGGTCGCACCGCTCGAAGACCACCTTGGCGGCCAGGTGGTCCTGCTGGACGTTGTAGTCCTGGTCCCAGCCCCACTGGGGGAGGCCCGGCCCAAGCGGGTGCACCGATCCCCCCATCACAGTGAGCGGAACCGACCGCACGGCCCCGGGTCGGGCCGCCTCGAGGAGGGCCAGGTTGGTGTAGGGGCCGATGGCCACGACGCCGGCCCCCCGCTCCACCGAGGCCGCCAAGAGGTCGAGGGCCTCCCCGGGCCGGGCCGGCCGGGGGTCGATCGGCTCCGGCCAGTAGGCGGGCAGGCGGTAGGGCTCCGCATACCCGCCCGGAGAGCCTTCCGCCCCGGCCACCACCGGCACGTCGCTCCTCCCGCAGAGGCCGAGGGCGTACTCCGCCACGGCCGCCCGCATGCCTCCGGGATCGGACACGGTCGTCACCCCCACCACCTCCACGTCGGGCCATCCGAGCAGCATGGCCAACGCACAGAGGTCGTCGGTGTCGGAGCCGAGATCGGTGTCGAGGTGGATGGCCGGCACGGGTTCACGCTACCCAGTCACTACCTGGCACCCCCGAAACCGGGCACTCCGAGGTGCCTGATAGGTCCGCCGACGACTACGACGAGCCACTCCGGTTCTACCGGGATGCCACCTTCGCCTCCTGGCCGGCCGCTACCCCGACCCCACCGGTGCCCGGACGCCCCGGCGCCACCTCGTCGTAGCAGCGGCGACCTATTGATTGCATGTTCACGACGACAGACCGCCGGGAAGCTCGAAGTTCATTGCAGCGTCGCCGTCTCCTCACGTCCTGGTGCGGTACGGCCCATTGTGGCCGTGTTCACTTCGGGGACGGGGCCGCGCGCGGGTTCTCGACATCCCACCGCGACATTTCCTGGCGGACTTCACAGACTCCGCGTACCGCGGTGGGGTTGAGGCGTGGGCGATCCACCCAATGCGGGCGACCGCGCGGTGCTTAGGCGCGCTGACGCTCCTCGCGCTGCCGGACCAGCTCCTCGACCGCGCTCGGCAGAGTCGACTCGAAGTCGATCAGCTTCGCCCAGTTCGGGGTCACGACGATCCGGACCATGCCGTCGTGGTAGAGCGAACGCACCTCCGCCTCCCACTCGACCCGTTGCTCGGGCGTCATCTGATAGGTGCCGCTCATCTGGAGATACTCGGCCGGGATGCCCTCGACGACGTCCAGCTCGGCCCGCCCGCGGATGAGCAGGATCTTGGGCGGGTGGACCTCGGTGTCGATCGTCAGGGCAACCATCGGGTTCTGGCGCAGGGACGGGAGCTTCGGGGCGTTCTTCGACGTGCACATGACGATCTGCGCGCCGTTCCAGGTGAACCCGATCGGGACATTGCGGGGGGTGCCATCCGTGGCGACGTAGGCCAGGCGGGTCAGGTCGCGGGCCAACAGCTCCTGGCTGATCGGTCGGTTCAGAACCTCGGTGATCTCGTTCGGTTGCACGGTCATCCCTCCTATTGTCGTTTTCCTGGTCCGCCCC